>JARBUO010000216.1 GCA_029239605.1 Bacillota bacterium
CTTGGCAAACCTAAAACCAGTTTTAGCCGGGCGAGGCACTGATGTGTCGTTTTGTTCAAAAACCCCTGATACCCGTACCCTGTAATTTCGGGGGACTTCCAACCATTTGTCTTTTTCGCCTTCTTATCCTCAGATAGAGACTCCAGCTTACGGCATTGCCCAATACTACAGGACCCATCCCATAAAGTGTTATCAGATGAATCATCAGACTGCGCCGGTCGGCAGGCAAATTCAATGTCACCAGATATCCGCTGATCAGGCTCACTGCAAGAAAAGCAAAGGCACCGGGAACGATGCGCTTGTCACGTAATCCAAAGAAGATGCAGCACACTGCCGTTCCCGCAAGTGCAATCAATATGGCATGGAGAGCGGTTGAAACTTCATCGCTGCCAATATGCACATACCGATAGAGCGGCTCTGACAATAACACATACAGAATACCGAAGATGACATGATAGACCATCCCGAGAGAGAAGCAGCTCAGGACCAGCGGGCTTTTCAGGGTTTTATCTTTATTAAAAAACAGACTCACAGAAAACACATTCCTTCCTGATATCAATCAGTGTTTTGTCAAAGCAAGGTACCCTCCTGGGAACTTTGTTGAAATATTTATTGGGGGGAACGCTAATGATTCCCGTGTGCACAGCTGATCGGCTATTCCCGACCAGCTGCGCACACTTCATTCTAGCAGCGTTTCCTTAGAGAAGCTGCCAAAAATCTCTCACAGTGTTAATATACGTGTAAATTACGCTGGAATCGAATTCGGCAACATTCAGTTCACTATAAGGCGTTGAACCCTCAGCAGGGTCGATGTCATCACGAACCGGCCATCCGCCTAATGTATTGAAGGGCTGATATCCGGAAAGATCACCGTCTGTGCCGCCCAGCATAAACCGGACAAGAAGCTTCGCAGCATTGGGATGCTCACTGCCTTCTACGATATGCAGTGTATTAACTGCAGGAATACCAGTATTCGGAATGAGGTTTACCGGAGCAAGACACCAGCCATTATCCTCATTTTTACGAATTTTAGAGGACGAACAAAAACCGATTGGCGGATTGGTCTGTCCCTTAGTGCCGACAGACTCTGCAATTTCATCCGAGGAGGATGCGTAGATCGGTTGGTTTTCGTGGAGACGCTTCAGGAACTCATATCCTGCGTTTTCGCTTCCTTCTGAAAGCTGGAGATCTTCACCGGTCAGCTCTTTGTATGCCTCCTCCAGCTGCTTCGGCGTATCACCGACACAGAATCCTGTAATCCAGGAACCCCAGGAAATATCATCCAGCGGATTCTGCATCATAATGCGGCCCTTCCACTGCGGCTGGGTAATTTCCCAGATGTTTTTAATCGGTGAACCGTTTGGATTTGCTTCTTCATTATAGAACAGCTGCACCAGCTCAATGTAAAGAGGAGTTTGCGTTGCTTTCAGACTGTCATCTATATGAGACGCGATATCTGAAGGCAGGTAGTTATAGAAGATCTTATTCAGTACATACTCGTTGTAAAGCGTGCCGTCCAAATCCTTGGCATGAACCACGTCGGCGATATGCTGTCCTGCTTCATGCTCACGGGTAACTTTTTCCAAAAGCTCATTATGTTTGATGTCAAAGGGTACACATTCGATTCCGGGATATTTTGCCATAAAGGCTTCCGCTACTTTTGTGCAACGAGAGGAAATGGAGTAAAGAGTTACGGTACCCTCTTCCTTTGCCAGCTCATAAAGCTCTGCTTCGGTTTGATCCATATTAAGGATATCTGAGCTCTTCTCCCACTCTGTCATTTCGCCGCTTGACGAACCGCCATCTGAGGATGCTTTTTCTCCTCCACAGGCAGCAAGTGAAAAAATCAATGTCATGGCCAATAATACGGCGAACAATTTTCTCTGTTTAAACATGCGAACCTCCTATTATTTTTTACATCATTAAAATTGGGAAAACTCTGATTCATATCATGTGCACATTCCATTCAACCAGAGCTTCCTTATATTTCGTGTGTTTTATCACACGGAATATTTGATCAGTGCTTCAGACGCTTTATCAAAGACGTTAATTTTTTGAGGATCGATGGCAAGATACACAGTTTGATCAGGGCTGTAGCTGGTAATGCCAAGGGCTTTGATGACCATGCTGACAGAATTCACCCGTACGGTAACCAATGTCTCCGATCCTGCGGGCATGGAGGTGTAAATCTTCGCCTCAATATCGGAAGGTTCCTGACGCTCACCGCGAATGGTAACCTGTTCAGGCCGGATTCCCAGCACGACCTCATGGGTACCGCTCTGGGGAGCCTCTTCCGTCATATCCTTACGTGGGAACACCATCTGGCCAAGGGCGCCGGAAACTGTCATCCTGTTTTCCTCAACAGCAGCCTGAGCATCGACAAAGTTAATCCGGGGATTGCCAATAAAGTCTGCAACGTAAAGATTGCAAGGATTGTTGTAAAGTTCCAGGGGTGGCCCAACCTGCACGATGATACCCTCCCTGAAGATTGCAATTTTCGTGGACATTGTGAGGGCTTCCACCTGATCATGGGTGACATAAATCATTGTGGTTCCTGTTTCCGTATGTAACCGCTTCAGCTCGCTGCGCATATCAACACGCAGCTTTGCATCCAGATTGGATAACGGTTCATCGAGCAGGAGCAGCTGGGGCTGGGATGCAATTGCACGGGCAATGGCAACACGCTGCTGCTGTCCTCCGGAAAGCTCTGATGGATATCGGTCAATGTATTGCAGGATCTGCATGCGGCGAAGAGCATCTTCAACAAGCTTTGCGACTTCCTTTTTATCATGCTTTTGTATATTCAGCCCGAACGCAATATTGTCACGTACCGTCATATGAGGCCAGAGTGCATAGGATTGGAAAACCAGATTCAAGCCCCGCTGACTCGGGGGCGCGAAGTACGCTTCTGCCGTATTGATTACTTCCTTCCCGTCCATGAGCATCGTTCCGCTTTGCGGTTTTTCAAGACCCGAAACCACACGAAGGGTCGTGGTCTTCCCGCAGCCCGATGGCCCCAGAAGTGTCATAAAATCGCCGTCTTCAATGGTCAGGCTCACGTCCTTTAAGACATGATTTTTTCCATAATATTTGTCGATATTTTTTAATTCTATTTTGCTCATTACCATAACTCCTTTTCTGCCGTTATCTTATTTGAATGAAGACACTACCGTCTATGCTATCCGGCTGTTCCTCAGCCGCCCATGCTCTTGGACAAATCTGCCTTCCCAGACAGGTTGGCGATTGCATAAACCAGAAACACGATTGAGAACATTACGATAGCCACGCAGTTAGACGCCTGCGGAGCGTTGCCGTTTTGATACTGGAATGCCAGATACGGCAGTGTGGAGGTCGTGGGGGTCATGATGAGGATGATCAAATCCAGCTCCTTCATGATGGAGACAAAGATGAGCATAAATCCGGAGATAAATCCTCCCTTGGACAGAGGAAAGATGATGCGTAGAAACCGTCTGAAGAATCCGGCACCTGCAATGGAAGCCGCCTCTTCAAGCTCCCCGCCGATCTGAAGCATATTGGCTGTACCCGCGCGGGATGCAAAGGGCAGATGCTTCACAACAGAGGTTAAGGTCAGCAGTGCAAAGGTTCCGTAAAGTGAAGGAATCAGCGTGACGCCAAACAGTTCCTGAGGCTTTGAGAACATGGACAGGAAAATACCACCGAAGGCAATAGATGGAATTAAGTATGGGATAAATACCAGTTGCTCAACAATTTTGCCATGGAGCGTTCCCCGTCCCTTGGCACAGATATACCCGATGATCTGACCGAAAATGGTACCGAAGATGCCGTTTACAAAAGTCAGTTTCAAAGAGTTTGTCAGTGCATTAATAAAGTCTTTGTTTTTGAAAATTCCAGGCAGTCCTTCCATAATAGAGGGATTCGGATTGCCTATCCAATAATGCGTGGTTAGATTTGCAACAGAGTAGACACCCTCTCTGAGCATAAAGGACTCGAGGATAAGAATTGCAATGGGTGTAATGATTCCCACAGCAAAGAAAACAATCAGGATAACCGTAATCAGCGGCTTATGTATTCCAAGGGAGATCAATGTA
>JARBUO010000217.1 GCA_029239605.1 Bacillota bacterium
ATATCCCCAATGAAATGCGATTAGTTAGTATTAGCTAACCATCTGTGCTCATCATATCACTTCTGCCCTGCGTTTGTCAACAAATGCGCTTGCGTAAGAAGTTTCTTATGAATAGGTATAATTCTTTAAGAGGTAAGTCACTTGCGAGTAGGTATAATTCTCCACGCAGGAAGTCACTTGCGAATAAGCATACTTCTTTTCGCAGAAACTATTCTTGAAAAAATCCGAGGCATCCTTTATTATAGAAGCATGACGATAACATAGAATTCGGGGGTGATAAAATGGAGATGCATGAATCAGGGGAAAATTACCTTGAAACAATCCTGATGCTTAAAGAACGCATGGGACAAGTCCGTTCGATCGATATCGCCAATGAGATGGGTTTTACCAAGCCCAGTATCAGCGTAGCCATGAAAAAGCTGCGGGAAAACGGTTATATTGAAGTAGATGATGAAGGATATATTACGTTAAAAGAGGACGGATTCGAAATTGCAACCCGGATGTATGAACGACACAAGACGGTGGCACAGCTTCTGATGGTGCTCGGTGTAAGCGAAGACACGGCATTTGAGGATGCCTGCCGTATGGAGCATGACATCAGTGAGGAAAGCTATCAGTGCTTAAAGAAGCATTATGAATCACTGATCAAAGGCTAAGTCTGATGGCATATTAACAATGGCTTATGAAAAATCCCGGCTCGCCGGAAGGATGGCAATTATCCTTTCGTTCAGCGGGATTTCTTTTTTGCTGTTTCCCTAAGGCAATTCCTTTCGGTAAACTGCAGGCATGATGTATTTGTATTTGGATTCCTCACGATTCAGGGACTCAGAGTGCCCGATAAAAAGGTATCCGCCCGGCTCGGTCATATCATAAAACTGATTGACCAGTTCCGCCTTTGTGGCTGCATCAAAATAAATCATTACATTTCTGCAAAAGATGGTATGAAATTTCCTCCTAAAGGGAAAGTTTTTCTCCATCAAATTGAACTTCCTGAAAATCACTTCATTTCGAATATGCTCTGTTACAATGCTGTTCTCCGAATTCAATTTCTTAAAATAGTTCAGCCGCCATTCAGGGGGAAGCGCTGCAATTCGATCGCTATTATAAATAGCTTCTTTGGCTGTACTCAGCACTTCGTTGGAAATATCAGTAGCCAGAATTTTCGCATCCCACCACATTTTCTCCTTTCCAAAGAATTCGTCCACAACCATTGCAAGGGTGTATGGCTCTTCCCCGCTGGAACAGCCCGCGCTCCAGATCCGAAGATCCTTGTCGTAAACCGTATACTTCAGATAGGGAAGGACCTGATTTTTAAAGTATAGAAAATGATCCGCCTCCCGCATAAAAAAGGTATGATTCGTGGTGATCTTGTCAATTAATGTTATTGCCGCATCACCGCTCCGGTCCGATACAATATAGTCGTAATACTCGGAAAAGCTGCTGAAATTGTTTTGCACAAGGACATTCTGAAGGCGACCGGTGACCAGTGCCTCTTTTTCCTCTTTCAGGTGAATTCCATAATGCTTCTTAATAAAAGCTGCCAGCTGCTGAAATTCTTTCTTTGTTATAGAGATCATTGCTTCACTCGCCTTTTGGGGAGCTGAGCAGAAGGTATTTCCAACTGCTCAGCAAATTTATAGAAAACACATCTTTACGGGTTATTGCTTTTGAAATAGCTTGTACTTGAAAGGTTTAGTATTTGCCAAACTCGAAATCACTGAGAGAAATGGTCTTTTCCTTTTGAACCGCTGCTGCAGGAGCATCCCCTGTTGTTTCTCCGCTCTTCTTTTCGGACATGCTCTCAATCATTCTCAGCATTTCCGGATCAACGGTACCAAGTCTGTTATAGCTGCCGGTTCTTTTTTTCAGGTTAAACTTTCCTACCATTTCTTTCAGGAAGGATGCCTGACTGGATAACTCTTCACTGGCAGCAGCACTTTCTTCCGAAGTTGCTGAGTTTGTCTGCACCACCTGGGATACAAGCATAATTCCCTGATTCACCTGACCGATTCCAGTGGCCTGTTCGTTTGAGGCCACGGCAATTTCCTTGATCAGCGTCGCAACCTTATCAATATCATCTACGATCTTATTGAGGGCACCGGCGGTGTCTCTGGCGATCTTCGTTCCGTCTTCGGCCTTTTTAATGGAACTGGAAATCATTGATGTAGTTTCCTTTGCCGCATCTGCAGAGCGTGCTGCCAGATTTCTCACCTCTTCCGCAACAACAGCAAAACCTTTTCCGTGCTGACCGGCTCTCGCCGCTTCTACGGCTGCGTTCAGTGCCAAAATATTGGTCTGGAATGCAATATCGTCTATTACCTTTATAATATTTGATATATTCGCAGATGCCTCATTGATATCTTCCATGGCTTTCAGCATATCTCCCATCTGCTGATTTCCCTGA
Source organism: Bacillota bacterium (assembly GCA_029239605.1). GTDB lineage: Bacteria > Bacillota > Clostridia > Peptostreptococcales > Anaerovoracaceae > Anoxybacterium. Next base: position 2,405 of record JARBUO010000217.1, read on the forward strand.
ACTGCATTGGACTTTGCCATCTCTGCCAGATCATTGGCCTGATTTGCGTTCTGGGCGTTCATCTTTGTCTGAGAAGAAATTTCCTCCAGGGAAGCTGTAAGCTGCTCAACTGAGCTTGCCTGCTCTGTGGCACCCTGCGACAGGGCTACGCTTGAGTCTGACACCTGCTTCGATCCCGCAGCCACCTGTTCAGATGCCACTGCAATATTGGACAATACCTCATTGTTTTTGTCCACCATCTCGGCCAGTTTCTTTCCGAGGAGATCCCGCTCTGACCGAACCTTGATATCAATGGTCAGATCGCCCGCAGCCATTCGCTCCGTTGCCAGCGCCTGCTCTCTTATACTGTTGATCATCCGGTCGAAGGATGCCATGAGCTGACCGATTTCGTCCTTAAGATTCGTATCAACACTGACATTCACGTCCCCTACTGCCAATGTATCCGCCACGGTGATCAGCCGGTTGATCGGCTTCACGATGCTGCGTGTTATTAAGACGGCTGCACCAATGCAGATAATTACAGCAATTACAATGATGGAAAGGAGAATCATTCTGGTGTTGCTGTAAACTTTTGCTGCGTTTTCCACTGACTGGGATGCACCCTGCCTGTTAAAGGATACCAAGTCCTGGGTCAGCTGTGTAATTTTATCATACTCTGCTTTTGATTCTCCCCGAACCAGAGTCATAGCGCCATCGGTATTTCCACTGCCGCTCATGGTAGTAATTTGCTTGCTCAGATTTGTGTAAATTTGCCACTCCGAACTGATGCTGTTGAGTAATTCTCTGTCCGTATTAGAAGAGATTATCGCTTCATATGCCGTAAGGTTTTCTTTCATGGTACTGTCCAGCGTACTGAGTCGATCTTCCATTTCGCGTATTTCATCCGGTGTCAACGCAATGACGTGACGCAATTCGGAAATTCTGTAGTTTGCTACCGTGGAATTCAGTGTATGGGCAATATCCACACTGGACAGATAGTTTTCCCCTATATTAACTGTTTCTTTATTAAATTGACTTAAGGAATTCAGTGAAAAGAATCCCATTCCTGCTAAAATGATAATTACGATGCCGAAGCCTAGAAAGAGCCTTGCTTTAATTGTGAATTTCATTTTGATTCCTCCTGTTATGACAATTGCCTCATTTTTAGTTGATCTGGTATTACGTTAGGTGGGATAGTTCTGTAAGTTCTGTGGTCTCCTTTTCCGATAATAACTTTCTGCAGTCCAGCAGCAGTTTCACTTCATTTCCGGTTTTGCCGATTCGGTTGACAAAGTTGCTGCTGCCAAACCCATTATTTAATTTGGGGGGCTCCACAATATCCGTTTCCGGTATGCTCAGGACTTCCGCTACATTGTCGACAATCAGACCAATCGGGCTGCTTTCTACATCAATTACGATTACGCAGGTTCGGTCATCATACGTTCTGGGCTCTTTTTTAAACCGCAGCCTGACATCCATGACCGGAATAATCTTTCCGCGCAAATTGATAATCCCCTTTAGGTAATCCGGTAGTTCCGGCACCGCGGTTATGCTCTGAATACCGATGATTTCGGTTACATGCATGATTTCAATCCCGTAAATTTCTTTTCCGACAGCAAATGTTAGGAATCGGTTTTTTTGAGTATCTTCCATTACTTCGACGTTTTCTGACATTTCGG
>JARBUO010000218.1 GCA_029239605.1 Bacillota bacterium
CTCAAGACTCATCGAAGGAAAAACAGTGATCGTCATCGCACATCGGCTGCGCACCATTGCGGGAGCAGATAAGATTATTGTGCTTGAGGAGGGAAAACTGGCGGAAGAGGGAACCCATGATACCCTCATGGAGAAAAAGGGGCTTTATGAGCGGCTTTACACCATTCAGCAGGAAAGTTTGGGGTGGAGTGTGTAGAAATCCAACTTAAAAAAATTGAGATTATGAGAAGAATTAAGCTTATACAAATTAATCATTCGAAACATAGGAATAGGAGAGGGGCTATATCAATAGCCCCTCAGACTGAAGTTTTTCAGGCAAGGAAGTGATCTTAGGTCCCAACTTGATCACCAGTCCGCTGGCCTGATGTGCATCCAGTGACAGGATAAAATTTATCAGCCAGTCGGTTCCTTGATGACCGACCCCGGTACAACCGTTTAAAAAATCGATTCCAGTTTCGTTTTCCAGTCTGTGAACCCAACTCACCAAGCGATTACGGCTGTTTTCACCGCTTATTTGCCGCAGATCATATTTTTCCCCTGCATACTTGCACAGGGAACTTAAAATCATCGTCATTTCATTCTCTTCCTTTCTATTTTCAATCCTGCTGCCCTGTGCCGATCGGAAAGAATGACACGGAGCACTTGGCTGCTTCCTTAAATTTTCGCCATTGAAAACAAAAAGCATTGAGGATTACTTTCTGAATATTCTAAAATTATACTCCCTGATCATTGATTCGTCCATAGAAAACCATCAAAATCCAAATGGTACCAGCGGCCCAAACAATATCAGCAATATGCTGCTCCTAAAACGCCCATTTCTAAGAACTTGTAAGGCATTAAAAACTCAGGCATTGATGTATTTTTACGGAGTGGTATATTTCATTTGGAATAAGAAAAATTTATAAAAACCAGATAAAAAAATTATAAATTTATACAATAAATATAAGGAATGGACAGAAAATTCTGGAACTAAAACTAAAAATCATACTAAAACTTCTGTAAGAAATGATATCAAGCAAGAAGCCTGCTCAGGTATGATTAGGGAGGAGAGATATCTTTATTTTACAGGAGGTACGTGAATGATTATCATAGGAGAAAAACTCAACAGCACCCTGAAAGCCATCAGACCTGCCATTGAAAGCTATGATGCCGAGGCTGTTGCTGACCTTGCAAAAAAACAGTATGAAGCAGGGGCCACTTTTATTGACATTAACGCGGGCGTATTTGTTGACGATGAACCGGAACGGCTGGCATGGCTTGCAAAAACAGTGCAGGAAGCAATTGATGCACCCCTTGCAATCGATTCTCCTGATGCAAACGCGATCAAAAAAGCTTTAGAGGTCAATAAGAATTCTAAAGTAATGATCAACTCCATTACCGATGAGCCGAAACGATTCAATGAGATTGCACCGCTGGTTGCAGAGTATAAAACCAGCATCATAGCCCTTTGCATGGATTCCACTGGAATGCCTGAGACTGTAAAGGACAGAGTTTCTATTGCAGAAAGACTCATTGAAAAATTGACAAAGGAGGGTGTTGAAATCAGCAATATCTATATCGATCCTCTCGTTCGGCCGATCAGCACAGGGATTCATTACGGAAATGTGGCCATTGAAACCATTCGTGAAGTCAAAACTCAATTCCCCGATGTTCATATCGCATGCGGCCTGAGCAATATCTCCTTCAGCCTTCCGGCAAGAAAGCTGATCAATCAGGCGTTCCTTGTTGCCGCCATCGGTGCGGGAATGGATGGCGCAATCATCGATCCACTTGATAAAAAGCTGATGTCGATGATCTATGCCAGCGAAGCGCTGTTCGGAAAGGATGACTACTGCAGAACGTATCTGAAGAAATATAGAAGCGGAGAGATTGAAGCTTAATTTGTTATGGAACAGAGAGATTGAAGTTAAGCTTCTACGAAACAGAGAGATTGAGGTAGAATCAGCAGATACATACGGAGGTTCAAATGAAGCAGGAATCCAATCTGGCAAAGGCATATCTGGAGGCCTATGAAAAGGCATGCCTTGCTCTTCTTGCCTGTGACAGCGAGATAGTCTGCCAGAATACGAAAGCTGTTTTTGAGGCGGATAAAAGCACCTATGTGGTACGGTACTTCAATCAGGAATACCGTATCAAATGTACGGACGGGTCTGTCGTCTTTGAGAAGGAACCTTCTGAACTTTCCATCACAGAACAAGTATTAGTACTGCATTATCTGATCAATGCAAAACCAAGACCCCTGACCGGGAGAACCATATCATTTCTGGAAGTGCCAAAGGGCGGATCGATCTATCATGCAAACTTCAAGAAGAGAGCGGTCGATCCGCTGGTGAATACTTTTTCCGGAAACGTAAAAGGATTTATGGAAGCCGGCGTGTTGCTGGGAGGCAGCGCAGAATCGTTTGGGGATGCAAGCATTACTGTTTTTGTATTTCCTTTCGTTCCGATAACCTATGTTCTATGGGAGGGAGAAGATGAAATTCCTCCATCGGGAACGATCCTGTTTGATACTTCGATTCCGGATTTCCTGCCGGCGGAGGATATTGTTCTGGCAGCGAGTTACGGAACTTACAAGCTTATTGCCGGTTATAAGAAATAGACAAAGAAATTTCCGGCTGCCGCCTGGAAGACGATTAAGCGTTGGCTGGAATGTCAAGAAAGGATCTGAACATGAAGATAGCCGTATCGGGCAAGGGGGGAGTAGGCAAGACGACCATCGCTTCTAATCTTGCCAAACTGTTTCAAAAAGAGGGCTTTCAAGTTTATGCAGTGGATGCGGATGCAGACAGCAGTTTGGGACTGGCGCTGGGAATCAGCGAGTCTGAGCTGAATGAGATGAAACCGATGATTGAAATGAAAGAACTCATCGGTGAAATTTCCGGAGACGGAGCCTTATATACTTTAAACCCCAGAGTGGATGCGATCATTCATCAGTATAGCATCAACGCTGGCGGAATACGTTTCCTGCGCATGGGAGGCGTAAAAAAGGGAGGATCATCCTGTTATTGCCGGGAAAACACTTTTTTGAAAGCATTAATGAATACCTTGATCATGGACACAAAGGAAATTGTAATTCTTGATATGGGCGCAGGAATCGAGCATCTGACAAGAGGAACTTCTGCCAGCGTAGATTTAATGCTGGTGGTCACTGAACCGGGAAGAGCCAGCGTTCAAACTGCGAGAACCGTGGAGGGTCTTGCCAAAGAGCTGGGGATTCATGAGATCCGATTCATCGCCAATAAAGTCAGAAGTGCGAGAGAAAAAGAATTCATTCTTTCAAATTTCAGCCAGGAAGAACTTCTTGGCATTTTGGGATATGATGAGACAATCGCAGAGAAATCCATGGGATATGGGCAGAAGCAAGATGCCGTCGATACGCAGGAATTGGAAGACCTATTATATAAAGTAGTCGGAAGAGAAGGAAATGTTGTTCATGAAGAATAACAAGATATCATGGAGGTATTGAATATGTCAACAGCTGAATTTGAAAAAAGGACAGTTGACCCGGCGGCGGCAGAAATGCTGACAGCTGCAGGGGAAGCGCAGATCTTGACCTCTTGGGACCGGTATAAAGCGCAGCAGCCGCAATGCAAATTCGGACTGAAGGGAATCTGCTGCCGCATTTGTATTCAGGGGCCATGCAGAATCATTCCGTCCAGGCCGGGTCAGGATAAAGGTATTTGCGGTGCCTCAGCATATACCATCGTTGCAAGAAATCTTGTCAGGTACATAGCAGGCGGGGCTTCTGCTCATTCCGATCATGGAAGAGAGATCGCCTATACCCTGCTGCATACCGCAGAGGGGCATGCCAAAGATTATAAAATAACAGACGGAAAAAAACTAATTCAGGTTGCAGAGAAAGTTGGTGTGGCCACAGAGGGCAGAGATGAGATCGAGATTGCAAAGGATGTGGCAGTGAAAGCGCTTGAAGACTTTGGAAAGTACGATCACGAACCATGTACGTGGCTTGACGCGACCATCGACGAGGAGCGCAGGCTGAAATTCAAGCATACAAATATTGCACCCACGGCCATTGACCGGTC
>JARBUO010000219.1 GCA_029239605.1 Bacillota bacterium
GGAAAGGCACCCTTCCGTCATTCGCGTTATCATGAGCAGACGTCCGGAGGAATCATTGCTTATCGGAGCGATTATGAAGAACCTGGCCAGGTTTTATATTCTGAAGCCATGGGATAAGGGCAAGCTTTTGGACTCTGTGAGTCAGGCTTTCGATACAGAAGATGCCCTTAAGTCTGATGATCTGAAGAGGCTGATCGGAAGTATTGAAAAGCTTCCCACCATTGAAAGCAATTATCAAAAGATCTTAAATATGATTGAGAAAGATGTACATATCGGAGCAATCGGCGTAGAAATTGAAAAGGATTTTGCGATTTCAACAAAGTTGTTGCAGATTGCCAATTCAGCATATTATGGACTAAGAACAGGTTCCGTAAGACATGCAACGGTGTATCTTGGCATGCAAAATCTGAAAAGTTTGATTTACTCAACCGCGATTCTGAATTCTTTCGGTTCAGTTTCTGATCAGGATCAGCAGAGAGTACGGGATCTATGGTCCCATGCCCTTTTGACCAGTAAGCTGCTGCATTATATTTACGAAACATTTCTTCATCGAAAACTGCCTGAAATTTCCTATTCTGCCGGACTTCTGCATAATATCGGCACATTGATCCTGATTCAAAACCGGATTGAGGATTACGGTAAGCTGATGGATCATGCCCGTAAAAAATCTCAGGATATTTTAAGTACTGAGCAGGAAACATTTCGGGTAACGCATCAGGAGGCAGGCGGATATCTTATAAGTTTGTGGAAATTGCCCTATCCTATTATCGAGGCCGCCTTATTCCATCATAAGCCGCTTGACTCCAATGTCATGAATAAAGAAATCGTTGCAGCTGTTCACCTGGCTCAGCACTATGCATGGATGCTTACAAAGCAGCCTGCGGTAACGGAATTCTATGGAGAGACCTTCAAAATCCTGGACATCCCGATCAGCAGCTTTGAGGCGGCTGTTAAATGGAAAGACTGGATGTGATGGACTGAATTTTCATCACTGCCGCAGACTGCGATTTCAGATTTCTCTCAAAAGGATTTCATTATAGGCGTTGAAAAAATCCTTATTTTTCATATGCGACAAGAATAATATCCTTGTCGTTCAATGTCCGAAGTTTTGACTGAAATTCATTGATTTTTGCAACCTCTGCCTCGGAGATTTCAGCGATCTTTGTAATGTTGCTGTAATCGTTCATTTTCCGACTCCTTTCCCAAGTTTGAATTGTTTTTAAATGCAATATTAGGATACGCAATTCACTTTGATTTATCCGAATTCCCTCCGTTGCAGCAAATCGCTTAATACTTTGAATTTTTTGCTATTCTTTATATACTGATAAAATAAAAAACCATAAACACGGCTCATGTTTATGGTTTTTTATCTATTTAATAATAATGAGAGGAAAAACAATTTTGATGAAAGTGACGGATCACTTTCCCCTATTTTATTCAATAAGAGTGAAATCTCCTATTGAATAAAATATATGAGGTTAGGTTAGGTTTTGTTCACTAAGCATCGGATTTTTTTAATATGCAGTCTTAAATTTGACTGTGGATCACAGCTTAAACGCTGAAGAGCAATTCCCCATAGGTCGGGAACGGCCAGCTGGAGGATGCAGTTAGCGTTTCCAGCGTGTCAGCAGCAATTCTGATTTCTTTCATAATCGGAAGAATCTTCTTATAATAAAACTCAGATGCGGCTGTAGTATCTTCAATCGCGTTTACCTCGATGAGAGCATTATCCAGCTCCTGTACCGATTTGTAGAGGCTGAGGGAGATAGAGGAAAGGCTTGAAATCAATTCTTCTTCTAACTCAGTCGTAATGTCTGCAATCAGTGCTTTTTTGCTGAGAGCGGTATCGGTTAGGGTTTTAATATAACCGGATACTGCAGGCAGAATGTCCTTATTTACCATTTCCGCCATGGTCAGCGCTTCTATATTTAAAATATTAGAGTATTCTTTTAGTGTGATGTCCTGTCTTGCACGCATTTCCACTTCGGAGAATACGCCGTGCTTCTTAAAGAGAGCGACATTCTTTTCCTTTGTGAAATGGGGCAGAGCGTCCACCGTGGATTTCAGGTTGAGAAGACCTCTCTGTTCAGCTAATTCAACCCATTCTTCAGAATAGTTGTTGCCGTTGAACACAATTCTCTTGTGCTTGATAATGGTATCCTTGACCAGAGCTTTGATGCTTGTTTCCAGATCCTTAGAGCCTTCCAGTGCATCAGCAAACTGGCTGAGGGATTCGGCTACTACGGTATTCAGCATATAGCTGGGACAGGATATGGATGCACCGGAACCAGCCATACGGAATTCGAACTTATTGCCGGTGAAGGCAAAGGGAGAAGTTCTATTTCTGTCGGTAGTGTCTCGCTTGAAGGCCGGCAGTACGGATACGCCGATATTCATGGTACGATCGCCTGTTCCCGCATAGTCCTCATCTTTTTCAATGGCGTTGATCAGTGCTTCCAGGTCTTCTCCGATAAACATGGAGATGATGGCCGGAGGCGCTTCATTTCCGCCTAGTCTGTGGTCATTGCCAGCACTTGCAACAGATGCTCTGAGCAGATCCTGATATTCATCTACGGCTTTAATGACCGCACAAAGGAATAAGAGGAATTTCAGATTTCCTGCAGGATTCTTTCCCGGTGACAGAAGGTTTTCCCCTGTATCGGTGGAAACGGACCAGTTGACATGTTTGCCGCTTCCGTTGATTCCTGCAAATGGCTTTTCATGAAGGAGGCAAACCAAACCATGTTTGTTGGCGATCTTCTTCATAAACTCCATCGTGAGCTGGTTGTGATCGGTAGCAATATTTGAGGTTGTAAAGATCGGCGCCATCTCGTGCTGTGATGGGGCTACTTCGTTGTGCTCTGTTTTTGCCAGAACGCCTACCTTCCAGAGTTCTTCGTTCAGCTCTTCCATAAAAGCGGTAACTCTTGGCTTGATGGTGCCGAAGTAATGATCTTCCAACTCCTGATTTTTAGGAGGTTTGGCTCCGAAAAGTGTTCTGCCGCAATAGATCAGGTCTTTTCTCTTGTCGTATAATTCCTTGTTGATCAGGAAGTATTCCTGCTCTGCACCGATGGTGGAATAAACACGCTTTACTTCGTACTGTCCGAACAATTTCAGGATACGAAGTGCCTGAACATTGAGTGCGTCCATGGAACGGAGCAGCGGGGTCTTCTTATCTAATGCCTCTCCTCTGTAGGAGCAAAAAGCAGTTGGAATACATAGTGTATGATCTTTAATAAATGCGTAAGAGCTTGGATCCCAATTGGTATATCCTCTTGCTTCAAAGGTTGCCCTGATGCCGCCGGATGGAAAACTGGATGCGTCAGGTTCTCCCTTAATCAATTCTTTTCCGGAGAATTCCATGATCACTCCATCGCCATTTGGTGTGATAAAGCTGTCATGCTTTTCTGCTGTGATTCCTGTCATCGGCTGGAACCAATGGGTATAGTGGGTTACTCCCTTTTCAAGAGCCCAGTTTTTCATGGCGTTGGCTACAATGTTTGCTACGTCCAGAGACAGGTTTGTGCCCTCTTCGATATTTTTCTTCAAAGCCTTGTAAGTGTCCTTTGGCAAGCGTTCTTTCATGACTGCGTCGTTGAATACCATGCTTCCAAAGATCGAAGAAATCTTGTTCATTGGAATTCCTCCTTTAATTTATTTTTATTTTTTTACAATTTCGATAAAAACAGAAAAAGACGCCGTGGGTATCTCCCTACAGCGCCTTTGCTATAATGTACACAGTATAGCGTTTCGTCAGAAATATGTCAATAGCAAAAATGAATATTTTTTATATTTTTGTGAAACCATATTCTGGTTGTCTGAAATATAGTCAGAATCAATGTCCATATCCGCTGCAACGTCCCCTTTCCCATTGGCCATGCCTGCAATCATTGGATCCTTTGGATTTTTTTGAAGAGTTTTGCATGGGCGTACATATTATGTAGTGTTTTTGAAAAAAATACTTGCAAAAGCAATACTTTTATGATAGTGTTTTGAACAAGAATTTTATTAAATAACGGCGGAGATGAAGAAAAGTAAT
>JARBUO010000067.1 GCA_029239605.1 Bacillota bacterium
GCGTGGAATTATGGCAGAGATCTGGATGTTTACAGCCAGGTGCACTTTAACGGAGGAAGGATAGCGAAATTAACGATATCTTTCAGCGGCTCCCAAAACACCAATAACGAGCTGGCCGCTGAAGTTCGGATTTACCATAGATTAAAAGGCAGGGTTGCCTGGATTGACGGAGGCCTGATGATAAGAAACGGCTTCGATTACAGCTATACCTTCTCTCCGGTCACGTACCCGGTGGGCAGCGAAGTGCAGTGGATGGTTCGGATCAAGAGAAATATCAATGTCTCCTACCCCTATACCTGGGCACCTTCCAAATTCTATAATCCGAACCCGAACCCCAACGCAAACGCAATGAAGTACGGATACTTTTCAAATAAGATAACTCATTAAGGTATGGGAGTACAGACGGCCCGGTTGGCGAAAGCAGAACCGGCCGTCTTTTTTCTGTGGGTGGCCCTATGCTCCTCTTTTTCAAAATGCTTGGATGGATTTTCCGGCAGGTCTCAAATTAATGTCGTATATACTTGACATAATGTCTTATATATTATAATATGGTGAAAAGGGAGGTGAGCGCGTGACGCGAAATATCAAAATCAAAGTTGCCCGGGTGCAGTTGGATATGACGCAGAAAGACCTGGCTCTGGCGGTAGGCGTTTCACGGCAGACCATCAATGCAATCGAGCAGGGGGAATATAACCCTACCATTAAATTATGCAGAGCAATCTGCAAGGTTTTGGGGAAGTCTCTGGATGAGCTCTTTTGGGAGGAGGAGAATGAGGATGAAAGGTAAGAATAGATTGGATGAGATGCAGGAGCAAAAGCTGCTGAAAATCGAGCATGTTGGCGTATGGATTGCTTTTTGGGGGCTTTTCGCGGCAATCGTAATTCAGATGATAACAGGGGGCGCTGGAGCTTTGCTGCAAATTGCAGGGGAAATAACGGTCTTTATGCTGCTGGCATTTTATCTGCTTGTTGCATGTATTAAAAACGGCATCTGGGACAGAAAGCTTGTACCGTCGCTGAAAACCCATCTGCTGATCAGTCTGGCCGGAGGTCTGGCCACCGGCGTGATCAATTTTGCAGCTTCTTATCATAACTATGGAAAATTGTATGGTTCCGTTGCGGCAGGAATCTTCACCATGGGATTTACTTTTGTGCTGACCCTGCTGGCCTTGTCCTTTGCCGCTTCGCTGTATCGAAGGCGTGCGTCAGCTCTTGAGGATAGTGAGAACGAGAATGACAGGGATAAAAACTGAAGTTTCGCAGATACTATGGGAAAATGGTGAATGGAGGCAGCTGGCATGAATCAGAATGCATCGAATCAGGATTCCAGTATTGCGCTAACCAATGAATGCCCAACAAAAGACAAGGACGGAAATTGTCTTGTGCCTGGTGTTTTCAGCGATTCCGATGAAATCGGCGGAGGGTGAGCCTGTACAATTCAATACGAAAAGCCCTGCATAGCAAATGATTATGCAGGGCTTTTCGCTTTGAAAGGACCGGTGTAAACGCCGGGCGAATATTCCATTTCTCAAGCCTGTGGTGGATTTTTCTTGCTGTATGAGTTTTTGTCTTTATGCTTCTTATTGGTCTTTTCGTTTTTCAGGTTTGATGATTCAGTATTTACCTCACCTTTGATGCCGTGGCCGAGGTTTTCCTTGCTGTCAAAATTATAACTCATTATTTATCACCTCCTAAGCAAAAGTATGTGCGATTCTGGTTGCTGCTATACTATACAGTATGGGGACATTTGTCCTCAAAGCAAACACCCTTTCGGTGAAATCATGAAAGAACTGAAGGCTTCTGGGACATTATTCCTTTACTTAATTCCCTGTCGGAATTATAATTTTTGTAGCATAACAGGAACGACCAAAAGGGTTAGGCCGAGTAGGCCTGAACCATCGGAATTTGAGGGTTGGCTTTTCCAATAGCGGTTACCTCTCCGGGCTGAGAAGGAGATGAGGATGGGAAAGAATTACGTTAAAGAAATCAGTGAAATTCTTGAAAAAGATCCGGATATTTATCATATCATGAAGCAATGCCCCTATGAAATTCTCCGGAATATATCCATACGGGTGTATAAAGCCGGGGAATTTACCTTAAATCAGGGAGAAATCCATGAATTCATGTATATCGTACTGGAGGGAGAGCTTGGGATTTCTGTGGAATCGGAGCATGGAAAGAAATATTACCTGAATACATATCGAAAGGGCAACTATATAGGCGAACTGGAGATGTTCGGAAACTTTCCCTATATCAGCAGTGTGGAAGCCAGAACCGATGTAAAGCTTTTTGAGATCGTCCGTGATGATTTTGTCCGATGGGTTCAGCTGGACCGGAATCTGAACGACTATTTTATCCGCACGCTGTGTGACAGCACCTACAAACTTTGCAGCAACATGGGTGCCAATACGCTTTACACGCTGAAAAGCAGGATTTGCAGATTTCTCCTGGATCATGGGGAACGACCTTCGGAGGGCGGCGGCAAAAGATTAACTGGATCAGAAAGAAATGCCGGAGATAAAGCAGCCGCTAAAGCAGATACTGTTGCTGTCAACTCGGAAATGCTCAGCGAATACATGGCAGTTACCCAGAGAAGTGTAAACCGTATTCTGAAACAATTGAAAGAAAAAGAAATCATAGAAATCAAGAAATCGTGTATTGTAATTAAGGATTACCCCAAGCTCCTGGAAGAAGAGAGGGATTAAACAAATGGAATTACAGGCGCATATCAGATTAAGCGAAAAAGACAGAGCCAAATACGTGCTGCTGCCGGGAGATCCGGCCAGGCTTGATAATATCAAGAATTTCTTATCCGACGGAAAGGAGCTGGCATACAACAGGGAAATGCGAAGCATCAGCGGATACTACAAAGGCGTTCGGGTTCTGGCAGTGTCCACCGGAATGGGCGGTGCCTCTACAGGAATTGCGGTGGAAGAACTTCACAATATCGGAGTGGAATATATGATTCGTGTCGGAAGTTGCGGTGCACTGGATACCAGGATGAAGCTGGGCGATCTTCTGATCGTTAATGGAGCCGTAAGGGACGAGGGGACGTCCAGGGCATACGTAGAAAGCATCTATCCGGCCATACCCGACACACAGCTTCTGATGAGTGTGATACACGCAGCGCAGGAGTGCAAGGTTCGTCATTTTGTAGGAATGGCAAGGAGTCACGACAGCTTTTATATCGACAGAGAGGAGGAGATCACAGAATACTGGTCGAAGATGGGAGTCATGGGATCAGATATGGAGACGGCAGCTTTATTTACCATCGGCTCTCTGAGAGGCGTGAAAACCGCTTCTGTTTTGAATACCGTTGTTGCGTTTCGTGGGAATTTATCAAAGGAAATCAACGGTTACGTAGACGGTAACACTTTGATGAAGCAGGGCGAGAACAATGAGATTCTTGTCGCTCTGGAGGCTTTTGTTCACGAAGAAAAAAAGTAAAGGAGATGTTAGCATGAAAAGAAAATTATGGTCACTCACGTTCAATTCGTCGACACTGGTTTTGATTCCGGCAGCAATTGGAATCAATTATCTCGGCAAACTGTTCGCCGGGCTGCTGAAACTTCCTCTCTGGCTGGACTCCATCGGAACCTGCATTGCTGCAGTGCTTGCAGGACCAATCGTAGGCGCCATCTGCGGAGCAGCCAACAATATCATTTACGGACTTACTATGGATCCTATTTCAACGGTTTACGCACTGACGAACATCGGTATCGGAATTGCAGTCGGAATACTCGCTCATAAGGGGTTTATGAAAAATATCAAAGGTGCAATTATAACGGGTCTTATCGTCGGTGTGGTAGCAGTAATCATTTCAACTCCGCTGAACATTATTTTCTGGGGCGGAACAACGGGTAATATTTGGGGAGATGCACTCTATGCATGGTGTGCGTCTCAGGGAATGCCGGTCTGGATTTCTTCCGGTCTGGATGAACTGGTCGTTGATGTGCCGGATAAACTGGCAGTTGTCCTTATCGTCTTCGCAATCATGAAGGGCCTGCCGAAAAATCTGGTCAGTCTCTTCCACAGCGATGAGGAAATTGAGAGCCTGGATCATACGGATGATGTGAATAAAGATTGATTGCTTTTCAACAGGGCCGGTTGTAAAATCAGCCGGCCCTGATACTCTGAACACGGCATCTATTCATCTGTATTCGGTAAAATGCTTGATTGATCCGAATGCATTGGCCTTGTGGAAAAAAAGAGAGGAGCCTATTCTTGAAAACCATTAGTTTATACGTTGACAAAGGAACAATCCTGAACAAGATCGCTCCTGAGAGCAAAATTTGGTATGTGATTGCAGCAATATCGATACCTGCACTAATGGGAATAAGGTGGGCAGGCATTGGGATGATTGCAGTCAGCGCGGTTTTATTATTGTATGGGAAGGTGCTCAGGAGAACCTTGCCTTTTCTGGGAGTTTCGGGCTTTGTACTCCTGACCGTCCTGATTATTCAGGGAATGTTCTGGTGGGGAAACGAGACACCTCTTTTTGCGCTGGGCCCGGCGGTCTTTTATGTGGAAGGTCTTCGCTACGCCCTTGGAATTTTAATTAATATTATTAATATCCTGATGAGTTTTTGTGTACTGATCCTTACGACAAAGCCTTCGGATATGATGGAGAACTTTGTGCGGAGAGGATTTTCTCCGAGATTCGGCTATGTTTTCATATCGGTTTTTCAAATCATTCCGCAGATGACGGATACTATGAGCACCATAACGGATGCGCAGCGGAGCAGGGGAATGGAAACGGAAGGGAGTCTGGCCGTGCGGATCAAGGCATTTATTCCGCTGATTGTCCCGGTGATTATGAGCTCGCTTATCAATACGAAAGAAAGGGCTCTCGCGCTCGAAGTCAGGGGTTTTAATTCCAGGAAAAAGAAAACCTTCCTGAATGAAGAAGTGAAAACTGCGGCGGACCGGTACATACAGATTGCATTGCCGGTGCTGATCCTTGCTGCGGCGATATGGAGGATAACACAATGGCTGGCATAATCATAGAACATCTGAAATATAAGTACCCAGGTACGGATCGGCTGGCTCTCAATGATATTTCGCTGTCCATTGAAGAAGGGGAATTTGTGGGCATTATCGGGAGAAATGAATCGGGAAAGAGCAGCCTCTGTCAGGCCGTTGCGGGACTGATCCCAAGCTTTTATAAAGGTGCTTACGGCGGGAAGGTCTTAATCGGTGACCTTGAAGTAAAAAAAGTGCCTGTTGACGAACTTTGCGAAACCGTCGGAATCGTTTTTCAGAATCCTTTTAATCAGGTAACCGGAGCGAAGGCAACGGTATATGAAGAAATTGCCTTCGGTCTTGAGAATATGGGAATACCGAAAGACGAAATGATAAGCCGCATCGACGGTGCCATGGAGCTTTTGGATATCAGCAGATACCGGGATCGCTATCCTTTTGACCTGTCTGGCGGACAGATGCAAAGAATGGCCATCGCCGGCGTCATTGCCATGCAGCCACGGGTGATCATCCTTGACGAGCCCACCTCTCAGCTGGACCCTCAGGGAAGAGACGAGGTATTTCAGGCAGTCCAGAATCTATGCAGCCAGGGCATTACCATTATACTGGTGGAGCACAATATGGAGAAAATCGCCCAGTACAGCAATCGGGTGATTCTGCTCGATGACGGAAGACTCATCGACTTTGATAGCCCTCAGCGGATTTTTTCCAGAGGAGATCTGGATCAGTACGGAGTTGAAGCACCGGTTTACACCCAAATCTGTAAACGGTTAGGGCATAAAATGGAAGACACTGGCTGCTATCCGGTGACACTGGAAGAAGCGAAGACTGTGCTGCGCCAGAGAAAGGGGGGATGAGCCGGTATGGCTATCATTGAACTAAAGGATCTGCATTTTTCCTATACGGCAGAGGAAGAAGTTATCAATGGGATGAACTTTATCATAGATGATCGCTCAACTGCGATCATCGGGCAGAACGGAGCCGGCAAGACCACCTTCGCAAAGCTTCTCAAAGGGCTGCTCAAACCCACAAAGGGCGAAATCCTGCTGAATGGAAGAAGCACAAAGGATATGACTGTGGCCATGCTGGCAAAGAAGGTCGGCATGGTGTTTCAAAATCCCAACGATCAGATTTTCAAATATCAGGTTCTGGACGAAGTGATGTTCGGCCCTTTGCAGATCGGTATGGATAAGGCGGCCGCGCGCAGGAATGCAGAGGAGGCACTGGAATCTGTGGCGCTTTCCGGCCTTGAGACCACAAACCCCTATGATTTGGGTCTGTCCGTCAGAAAGCTGGTGGCGGTGGCCTCCATCCTGGCAATGGATACGGAAATCATTCTCTTTGACGAGCCTACCATTGCACAGGATTATGCAGGAAAAGAGCGGCTTAAGGAGATTGTCCGCAAGCTTCGCAGCCAGGGGAAGACCGTAATCACCATTACCCACGATATGAATTTCGTAGCAGATGTTTTTGAGAGAACCATTGTTTTCGCCAGCGGGAAAAAGATAGCCGATGACGATACGAAATCGGTTTTCTTAAAGAAGGATATTTTGGAAAGGGCATATCTTGAGCAGCCTGATGTGATGAAGATCAGCACTGAGCTGGGCTGGCAGGAGAGCTTTCTGACCATTGATGAGTTTGTTGGTGCAATAAAAAGATAAAGAACGGGCCTGGGAAAGAATGTTCTCCCAGGCCCTATTTTATATAGACTATCGTTCCTGGCCTTTCTTTGGGATCTTGCTTCTGAAGGGTTTACGCTAACTATCCCTTGGTTTGGGCGCTGAAAGGAACAATGTTTTTGTCCGGCATGCAGTCGATACACAGGTTACACCCGAAACCATGATCCGGTTTGCTGTGATAACAGCTGCTGCAAGGCAGCTTTTCTATCTGAATTGCGGAATGCTCAATACCAAACTGATCTTTCAGAATATGCTGCACCTTGTGAATGGTGCTTTCATAAAGTTCCATGTTGGCTTCGGTAATGCAGATATGGGCCGTCATGGCTAACGTTTCCATGGATAAGCTCCATACGTGAATATCTTTCACATCAACAATTCCCTGGACTTCTTTCAGTGTTTGTCTGACCGCTTCTATTGAAATATCCTTAGGGACAGCTTCCAGTAATATTTTGATACATTCGTGACACATACTGATCGCATTTTTCAGAATCAAGCATGCAAGAGCGGCGCTCAATACCGTATCAATGCCGTGCTGCCCGGTCAGGAGGATAATGACTCCGCCAATGAGAACGCCTAAATCTGAGAGCGCATCCCCCATGAAGTGGAGGAAGACACTTTTTACATTTGCATTCTTAGAGTGGCTTCCCAGGTTCCGTATAATTACCAGGTTGATCAGCAATCCAAAGACCGATATCAGGATCATTCCATTTGGCTTTATTTCCACCGGATGATAGTATCTTAGAACCGCCTGATAAAAAATGTAGACAGAGATGAGAATCAGCGAGATATTATTGATCAAAGCGGTGAAAACACTGTATCTGCAATAGCCATAGGAGTATTTGGCAGAAGCGGGCCTTAAGGAACTCCGGATTCCCCACCAGCTGATCATCAGCGAAGCCAGGTCTGTGGCCAGGTGCCATGAATCGCTGAACAGCGCCAAGCTTTTTGTGGTGTAAGCACCAATGAATTTTGCAGTCAGAACAAGGGATACAAGTATCATTGTAATGACCAGCTTTTTTTGACTCTGGACCAAAGATGTATGGCTGGAATGTGAATCGGTCATGAGGATGCCTCCATAGAGATGCTGATGCAGTTGTGCAGCCACAATTCGGCCGTGGTGTGGCGGCTGCAGTTCTCACGGCAGAACTTAGCAGCAATAATCATAATGACGTCAGTTATACGAGACCCAACAGCCGTGCGGTATTTGCAACAATAAAGCAGACGGTTATTCCTGTTACCGTGGGAATAAGAAATGCAGCAAGGGTCCACTTCCAACTCTGGGATTCTTTTCGAATGGTCAGGCATGTTGTGCCGCAGGGCCAGTGCATCAGGGAAAACAGCATCACGCATACCGCTGTGAGCCAGGTCCAGTCGTGGGAGAGCAGCAATTCCCGGAGCTGGGACAGGCTATCCATCTCAAGCATGCTTCCGGCAGCCATATAGCTCATGATAATGATTGGCACCACGATTTCGTTGGCCGGAAAACCCAGAATAAAGGCCATCAAAATATAACCGTCGAGACCGATGAGCCGGGCGAAGGGGTCAAGAAACATCGCGCATTGAGTCAGCAGGCTAACATCACCGACATAGATATTTGCCAGCAGCCAAATGACAAGACCGACAGGGGCAGCTACTACAACGGCACGACCAAGCACGAACAAGGTTCTGTCAAAAACGGACCTTACGATTACTTTGCCGATCTGGGGCATGCGATAAGGTGGCAGTTCCAGTGCAAAGGAAGACGGCAATCCTTTTAAAATCGTCTTGGATAAAATTTTAGAGATGATCAGGGTCATTATTACACCCAGAACGATGACCGCTGTCAGGAGTGCCGCTGATACGACGGACTTTGCAGGGCCTGTGAAGACTCCGGCAAAGAACATGGTTATGATTGCAATCAGCGTAGGAAATCGTCCATTGCAGGGTACAAAGTTGTTTGTAATCATCGCAATGAGCCGCTCTCTTGGGGAATTGATAATTCTGCAGCCGATGATTCCGGCAGCATTGCACCCGAAACCCATGCACATGGTTAAAGCCTGTTTGCCGTGAGCGCATGATTTTTTAAAGAAATTATCTAAATTGAAAGCTACTCTTGGCAGGTAGCCCAGATCTTCCAGCAGGGTAAACAGCGGGAAGAAGATAGCCATTGGCGGCAGCATGACGGAAATGACCCAGGCCAATGTTCTGTAAACGCCCAGGACGAGTATCCCATGAACCCAGGGTGGCGTTCCCAATTGAGTGAAGAAAGCAGTCAAATGATCCTGAATATCGAACAGGAAAGAAGCCAGCATTTGGGAAGGATAGTTGGCTCCGGTAATCGTAATCCAGAAGACAAGACCCAGAAGTCCAATCATGATGGGGATGCCGAAGGTTTTAGATGTGAGAATGCGATCGATCTTCCGGTCCATGTCATGATAGGAATTGCTTTCTATCGTGACTGCTTTGCTGCAGATTTTTTCGGCATAGGAAACGATCTTCGCTGCGACTTTATCCCTGAACTGTTCTGGGTCAAGGCCTGCATCGTTTAATAACGATTTGGATTCTTCCAGCTTCTGTGTCAGCACAGGATCAGACAGAAGGTCAAAATCCAGATACTTTTGCAAAGAATTGAGCAGCGAATCATCACCGTCAATCAGCTTGAGGCTGACCCATCGGCTGTCAAGATGATCCTTCAGAATGCCGCTGACGTAAGGTTCCAGAACAGCAATTGCCTGCTCTATTTCATCGTCATATCGGACTTTCAGAGGTTCTTGCAGTTTCTTTTCATCGGTGCTTGGAACCTTTGCAGCCTCGGCAGCTTTGTAGACTGCATCCATCAACTCATCGAGTCCCTTTCCACTCCGGGCACTGGTTCCAATGACCGGTATCCCAAGCTGGCGGCTTAATTCTTCCAAATCAATGTGAATCTTTTTTCGTTTGGCCTCATCCAATAGGTTTACGCATAGAACAATCCGGTCCGTTATCTCAAGGGTATGTAGCACGAGAAACAAATTTCGTTCAAGACAGGTTGCGTCGGTTACGATAACCGTTGCATCAGGATTCCCGAAACAAATGAAATCCCGTGCGATCTCTTCTTCTACGGAATTTGCAGAAAGGGAATAGGTTCCCGGCAGATCCATGAGACTGAAATCTTTGTCTTTATGCCGGTATCTTCCCTGTGCGTTGGTGACTGTTTTTCCCGGCCAGTTTCCGGTATGCTGATTCATTCCCGTCAGGCTGTTGAATACGGTGCTCTTGCCAACGTTGGGATTTCCAGCCAGGGCGATGAGTTTATCACTTTGATTCAAACGGTTAATCTTAAGCTCGCTTTCCAATACGCCAGCTCCTGTAGACTGACTTGTTAAGCCCATTCCTGTTACCTCCAATATATTTTTGTCAAAGAATTTTCTGAATCAGGAGCAGATTTGGTTCTCGTCAAATACCGAAAGGAATAAAATGAAAGCGTTCTATGGTATTACAAGCAATCTGCTCCCGGATTATGCGTTATATCGCTTCTACTATAATGTCCGCCGCATCCTCGGAACGAAGTGCGATTACTGTACCCCGGATCTGATAAGCTGTCGGGTCGCCAGATGGGCTTTTCTGGAGAGCCTCTACTTCCGTGTCTGATACAAGACCTAAATCAAGCAATCGCCTCCTGCTTTCAGAGCCTGGGCTGAGCAGCTTTACACGCGCTTTTCTTCCTATCGGTAAATCATTCAGCGGAATGTACTGATCCATGAATGAACCTCCTGCTTCATTAAAAATGTAATAGACCTGGGAAAGAATGTTTCCCTAGGCTAAAATATGTTAACTAGAATCAGAGTGTTACTCATATAAATAAAATAGTTAATATTATTTTCAATTGAATAGATAGACAACAATTTATATAGGGGGGTGATTTGGTTGGGCCATGAAGAATACTATACGGTACGGGGTTATCAACTTCTCAAACAGAACCAGGAATTCATCACCCCGGCAATGGAGGATTACCTGGAGATGATCTACCGGTGCTGCCTGGAAGAGGGGTATGCAAGAATCAGCAAGCTTTCTCAATCGCTGAATGTCAGAGCATCCTCCGCCACAAAGATGGTGCAGCGGCTGGGCGCTCTCGGTCTCATAAAATATGAACGGTACGGGATCATCAATCTGAGCGAGAAAGGGCAGGAAATAGGGCACTTCCTATTGAACCGACACAATACACTGGAGGAATTTTTTCAATTGATTGGTTCGGAAGAACATGAGATATTAAAGCAAGTCGAGCTGATAGAACATAATCTAAGCACCGGAACTGTTTTGAATATCAAGAGCTTGTGTGATTTTTTTTATGACCATCCCGAGCTTCATGAACTCTTTCTGGAACACAAAAAGCTGTAGCTTAAAGCAGAGAGAGGAATGGTAAACAGAATTCCGATGCTCCCGGCCAGCGCTTGGAGAATTTCCACGATGATTAACTCGCTGTTAAGCATTTCGGTTATGCCTCCGGTATTTACCAGTACAAGAAGAATTAAAGAAAGGGAACTTCCGATATAGGCAAGGATCAGCGTATTTGACATGCTTCCAACGATATCCCGTCCGATGACAATGCCTGACTGCATCGTTTTCTTGAAAGTGATTTCAGGGTCATAGCGGTATAACTCACTCAAAGCCGCTACAATATCAACGGCAATATCCAGGACTGCCCCCATAGCACCTATTGTTACCGAGGCAAATACCACTGCCTTAAGGTCAATGGGATGTTCGAGATCCATCTGAATCAGATAAAGAGATTCCTCACTGATTAAACCAGTAATTTTAAGGATGCTGCTCATGGTAAGTGTAATGACGCTGATCATAAATAAACCACCAAGGCACCCGAGAATTGCGGCATAGCACTTTGCATTTGGACCCTGAACGATAAACAGGGACATCAACGTGATAAATATGCAGAGTGTGACTGCACTTAAATAGATATTATATCCGGAAAGAATCGCCGGAATGAATACCAGGAAGATGGTCATAATGGTATACGCAATGGAAATGACCGTCGTCAATCCTTTTGTCCTTCCGAAAATCAGAAGCAGTACAGCAAAGGCAAGGCCAAGCCATACGATGCCGCTGAAACGTTCGTACTCATATAAAAACCAGTCCACGCCCATGTCATAAGACGTTGCATCTCCCAGGCAGATTCTATCCCCTTTTTCTACTAATCGGACGCTTTCTCCTAAATATGAGTCTGTGAACTGTACACCTTCGACAATCGATCCCTTATGATCTCCATTCAGGAGTTTGCATTTAAATAGGACAGCACTGCCGCCGTGATAGTTTCGGTCCGTAATCTCCGTCACCTTAGCTTTTAGAGCGGTCAGGTTGTTGTCCGCTGTAAAATACTGATTGCTTTCAGAAAAAACCTTGTTGCCAATCATAATCAGAATAAAGAATATGGTGACAATCATAAATGTGCTTAACCTTAACCGGTATTGTTTCTTTTTCATGTGTAGTCCTCCAATCAGAATTACATTACCATACGTGCATCTTCTTTTGCTCAAAAAAATGATAGCATAAAACCAGCACCAAATGTGAGGATTCACCGAAGTTAACGGGAGATAACTTATCTCAATTCATAAGGAGTGTGCTGAGTTGAAAAAATTAATAATTTCTATTTCGCTGGTTCTGATTGTGCTTCTGGTAAAAGATACAAGTTTTAATTTTCAATATAACAGTGCAGTGATCGGACCGGACCGGACGGCGGAAAGAGCAGAGATTCAGGAAGTATTACCTTCTGAAAACAGTGAAAGATTAACGGTAAAACTATTGACCGGAGATTTGAAAGGATCAACATTTGCTATAGAAAACAATTACTACAACTCTGATTATTACACGCGCCCTTTCAGAGCAAAAGATGTTCTCATTGTTGCGGTTGACAGATCACCCAATATGAATACACCTGAAATTACCATACTGAATTATGCACGGGACAGCATAAGCTTCTGCCTGGTGTTTATCTTTTTTGCACTGCTGATCCTGGTAGGGAGAAAACACGGACTCAAATCAGCAGTTTCTCTCATGATTACGATTCTGATTATCATTCAAGTAATGCTTCCTCTCATACTGGAAGGCTTTCATCCGATTCTGAGTGCCACAATCTGCTGTCTGGTTATAAGTGTATTAAACCTGCTTATCCTTACAGGGGCCAGCCTGAAAACATCGGCCACCTTAATCGGGACCAGCTTTGGAGTGCTCGTGGCAGGCTTATTGTCTTATGCGATAGGAATTCTGTCCCGCTTTTCCGGCCTCAACGATGAAGACTCTCTTCTCCTTACGACGGTTCAGAATGGCACCATTGATCTGAACGGAATTTTATTCGCAGGGATTCTCATTGGTACCCTGGGAGCCGTAATGGATGTGAGCATGTCCATCTCATCTTCTATGCATGAAATTGCCGAAAACAATCCGGATATGGACAGAATGAAATTGGTTCGTTCCGGTTTGAATATCGGGAAAGACGTAATGGGCACTATGGCAGATACCCTGATTTTGGCCTATGTGGGAACAGCAATTCCGTTACTCTTATTTAGTCTGAGCAAGGAGACTCCGTTAATCATTTTACTTAACTCTGAAGCCATATCAACAGAAATATTGCGCGCTTTGTCCGGGAGCATCGGAATTATTTTGTCAATTCCGGCGACGTCCCTTGCATTTGCAATGCTGCTGCAGAAAGGCGTAAAGGAAGGATTTGCGCTGCAGGCAGTTAATTTAAGGGCTGCACCAGAGCTGGGAGAAAATATTATTGGAAAGCTTGAGCGTGAGGAACAACTGACGATTCTTGAACATAAGAAGGGGTGGTACAAGATTCAGCGGTCCACCGGGGAAGCAGGCTGGATCAGAGAAAATGGGCTGACTCAGAAAAAACTGTGATGCTATGTATAAAAAAACGGCGAAATAGACGTAGCTGCTGTTTCTTGGCCGTGCTATACTTGATAAGGACTATTCATTGAAAAATCAGAAATAAAAGGGTGCGTTATGGAACCGATGAAACGAGCAGCAAATATAATTTTTTCAATACTATTGAAACTGGAAAAGAGGAACCTTATTCTGAATTTACTGGTGCTGGCTGTTCTGGTGTCAGGAGTCACAATTGTTTTCAATAATTACCATTGGTATGATAAAACCATCGTCAATATTGAGAAGGCTGAAAACACTTTGACCGATAGGTCGAAGGCAAGCGGTAAAGGAGAAAAGTATTTTAGCCAGGCAATCACAGGCACCATAATGAATGGAGATTATCAAGGGGAAAAGGCATATCTAAGCAACCGTTTCTCTTCCTCCAACTTGCTCGATGATCAATATAATCCCGGAGATGAAGTGTTTGCCAAAATTAACGCAAATGAAAACGGAAGGCTGGAGGGCTATGTTACAGGATTGAAACGAGATAAATACACAGCGATCCTAGCCTCTTTGCTGATATGGCTTCTTATTGTATTGATCAGAAAAAAAGGACTTTTCTTTATTATTTCTCTCGTCATTAATATTGCTTCTTTGGGCTACGCATTGCATTTGAACCATAACGGGTTAAATATATTGACTCTCAGCAATTGTCTCGTTCTTATCTTTACTTTTATCTCCCTGTTATTTATCTGTGGAATCAACCGAAAAGCTATGGCTGCCACTCTATCTACGCTTATCACACTTGTATTTACCATGGTTCTTTTTCAGATCACCCTTGCGAATACCGATGGGATTGATTACACCTATATGGAATACATTGCAGGACAAAATAATCTTTCACAGCTTTTTCTTTCTCAAATACTGATTGGAAGTCTTGGGGCAATTATGGATGTTGCAGTTACAGAGGCGTCAGCGCTGAATGAATTGATTCTGAAAAATCCTGAGATCTCCGCAAAAGAGCTGATCCAGTCAGGCAGGGAAGTAGGCTACGACATCATGGGAACGATGATTAATATCATGCTGTTTGCATATCTTTGCGGTGCATTTCCATTGATCATTCTCAAATTGAAGAATAATATCGGCTTAAATACGATCATTCTGTCGCAGCTCCCGATGGAACTTTATCGATTTTTAATCGGAAGCATTGGAATTCTATTAGCAATCCCAATTACTGTTTTCATATCCATTCTGACAATGAAAAAAGGGAAGGGCTCCGCATGCTGAAATTACTTGTTCTTATTTTAGTAATATTGCTCTATGCAATCGGAAGAGAAAGGGGAATCGTCACTTTCGTTTCCTTGTGCTTCAATATTGCAGCTCTTTCTGCTTCTATCATTATGATGTCATGGGGGTGGGATCCTGTGGCGGTCACCATTATGAGCTGCTTTGTAATTTGCTATGTTACTTTGTTCTATCAGAATGGCAAGAATTCAAAGACCTTCTCGTCATTCTTTTCCGTCGCGGCGGTTTTACTTATCTTATTTGCCATTTCATGTTTTATCGGTTATCGATCACATTCCGGCGGCATTAATGAGATCATGCAATTAGAAGACGAAATTACGAGATATGCGCCTGACATTAATATCGACATGTCAAAGATTGCCGTTTCTATGATTCTCACCGGACTGATCGGCGCTGCAATGGATGCTTCCATCGCGGTGGCATCAGCGGTTTATGAGGTGTATAAAAACAACAGGAACTTAAGCATTATGGAGCTGTATCAATCGGGAATCTCAATCGGAGGAGACATTCTTGGGACAACAATGAACACCTTGTATTTCGCCTGTTTGGGGGAATCTTTGTCCCTGTTTATTTTACTAAAAAACTACCAGTATTCGGTTTTGGATATGATTAATTCAAAGGCGTTTTTTCAGGAATTTACAGATGTTACGATCAGCTGTATCGGCTGCATTCTGGTCATACCTTTAACTGCGATTTCCATCGCATACGTTATAAAGAATCTGAGTCAGTTTGAAAGATTTCTGCCGGATGAGGAGTTGTTATTGGAATTGGATGAGCAAATTGAAAAGGAGGAAAATAAGTGAATTGATCACAGGACCAGCTTTTCAAATTACTGAGGAAAAGCCCTTGGAAATTGTTTTATGATACCCCTCGTCATCTCGTCGGACATTTCTAACGCTTGCTGTTCTATCTCGTCGTATAATTGTATGCTTTTTGGGTAATTTCCCTGGAGCATGGTAACCGCTTCCTGTTCCGTTAAGGATAGGTGTTGATGCAGCATTTCTCTCCACTTTTCCTCACTCCAATTGGGATTAATTTCTGCTAAAAATTTAGCGATTTCATCTGCATTCGAATACCACTGTTTTTCGAAGTTCTGTACAGCAGTATTGTCACCTGCTTTCGCTGCTTTAATCAACTCAGAAGCTATGACCAAATGACTGGTTAATAAATCGGAAAACTTTGCTGCCCGGTCTTTTCCATAAAGGGGTACTAATGCCGTTTCGAAATCCTTGGGATTTCTCAGCAGCCTTTCTAAAACAAAATTAACATCTGGCAAACCGAAAACCAAACTGATTATGGCTAACCTTGTCCAGGCAACATGCTGTTCCCAAAGCATGCGCAAGTCTTCCTTTAAGGCTAAAGCAGCTCCATTAGCAGCGTTTAGGTTCATATCCTGACTATTATTTATCATCAAATTATCACCTCTTTGAGTTTTTGTAATTAATATATGACAATGATATCATAATGCTACTTCGCGGAAAATCGCTGTAAAATCAGATGCTTATAGTGCCGGTAACTGGGTCAGAGATGGCATTTGCTGTATAAGAAAACCAACGTCAAGCAAGCTTCTTATGGATGACGTTGGTTTTCGTGTTTCTATTATACATGCAGGGCTTTTTGGTAATTCGCATGATAAGTTGGATTCATGAGCAAAGTATAAGTAATAACATCGATCATGAACAAAAAAGATAACTGCGTGTTTACAAACAAATGGTCATGAACCTGATTTTCATCGCTGACGAAAAGAGTGATGTCTGATAAAGCGGTTAATTGAGTATTGTTATTTTTGGTCAGGGCACAGATTGGTGTTTTGATATTCTTAGCAATCGTGCATGCTTTTAAGACTTCTTGCGTTTCGCCGGATGTAGAGATAGCAATCAATAGATCGTTTCGTTAACATTAAAGCGCTGTCCGTAATTGCCTGGGAGGATAACCCCATACGCATTAACCTGGAGCTCAGCTCAATGGCTGTTAAGCCGGAACTTCCTATCCCGCATACCAGTATTTGATCGGCATTCTGCAGCTGCTCTATAAACCTGCTGAAGGTATCTTTGTCTATCAGTTCCACCGTGGATGAAAAAACGACATCATAATAATGGTTGATACGGTCAATTGCATCAAATGATTTCGTCTGCGTATTGTTTTCTGCCTTTAACAGTGTTTGGAGCTCAATGTAATTCCGGTACTGCAACTTTTGGCAGAATCTGCTTATGGTAGAATTTGATGTCCCAACCGCTTGTGCCAGATCATTGCTGGAAAGTATGGTTGCGTCAATTGTATTATTTGCAATAAATTCGGCAACTCTCATCTCACTTTTTGATAAGTTGCTGCCATAAAACTGTAAACGATTTTGAAAGTTTAATTCTTTCATGTTTGATTTGGATGATATCCGCATAGACCGATATCACACATCCCTTTCCTTTCTTATCATAATTAGACAAAAGTACTATACCATAAACTGAAAATACTTTCAATAACAAATGTGTTGACGTAAATAATTTCAAGTGATACAATGCAATTGAAATTATTGAAAGTAATAACGAAGTAAAGTAAAAAATTGAAAATTGTTTCAATTCCATGTCTCGCACAGTATACGTTTGTAACTTGGGTTGGATTTTATAAAAATAATTTTTAAAGGAGAAGGGAAATGAATCATGTCGTAAAAGTTGGTGTAATTGGCCTTGGGCAGATGGGTCAAATACATGCGAGGATTTACCGAAAGATGTCCAATGTTGCGCTCGTGGCCATATGTGAATATAGCGACGAGAGAAGAGCGAAAGCGCAGGAAGAGTTCGGCTGTAAAGCGTACAAGCATTATAAGGACATGCTGACTGATCCTGAAATTGATGCGGTAAGTATTGTTTTGCCTGATAACCTTCATAGGGAAGCTGTTGAAATCGCGGTGCAAAATAAAAAGCATATCCTGCTGGAAAAGCCACTGGCGAAGGAGCTTGAAGATGGTAAGGCTATGTATGAAATTACGAAGGACTACGATAAAGTGTTTACCGTTGGATTTCTTCTGAGGTTCGATCCGAGGTTCAGCATGATAAAACGTGCGTTGGACGAAGGGGAACTGGGGGACATCATCCATCTCTACTGCAGAAGGAATAGTCCGATTATCGGGCCGAGGCGGTATATTGGCGCTTCTGATCTCAGCATGCATGTTATGATCCATGATATCGATTATATTAACTGGTACATGCAGAGTGAACCGGTTAAAGTATTTGCAAAAAGCAGAAGCGTGCTGCTGAAAGAACATGATATGGATGATGTGATCTATGCAATTGTCACGTATGCAAACGGCGCAATCGCGTGTATGGAAGCCTGTTGGGTTTTGCCGGAAAATTCGCCTACGACGATTGATGATAAACTGGAGCTCGTTGGAACAAAAGGTGTTGCTTATGTTGATTCCTGCGATCATGGTGTTCGGTTTGTCAGCGACAAAAGAATCGCTTATCCCGATTCGAGACATTGGTATGACGTCAATGGAGAAACCTCAGGAGATTTGTCAGAACAATTATACGCTTTTATCAATAATGTAGTCTCTGGTACCAAATCGATTATTACACCAAAAGAAGCTTATGATTCCTTGCGTGTAGTTGATGCCATTGAAAGATCCATTGCAGAAGGAAAAGAAGTAGAAGTTTAATTGTTGAATCATTTAATGTAAAGGAGTGGTATGATGTCATTAAGAGTGAAAGCGCAGCATTTTGGAAGCGCACTCAGCCGGATGGTGATTCCGAATCTGGGGGCATTTCTTGCCTGGGGTATCTTAACTGCTGTTGGAGTTGCAATCGGTAATGAGATGATTAAGTCTTTCATTTCACCGATGCTTGTCTATATGCTGCCAATCTTGATCGCAGTAGCTGCGGGTAAGATGGTCTACGATTATCGAGGCAGTGTCGTCGGTGTCGTCGCAACAATGGGTGTCATTATCGGTTCGGGTATTCCGATGTTTCTTGGAGCGATGATCATGGCACCGATCGC
>JARBUO010000220.1 GCA_029239605.1 Bacillota bacterium
GCGTTTGGATCAACGGGATCTACCGGGTCCGAGTGGCTGCCGCCTTTGCCTCCTTTACCGCTGGTCGGTGCGGGGGTTACACTGGTCTCTTTCTGTACCGTCTTCCCTGCCACGGTCACACTGTCAGCATTCAATGTCAATTTCGCAGGCGTCTGCTCCATGCTGACATCGTTCACATTGATCACTGCACTGGCAATGGCTCCGCTTCCCTTCACGCTGGCTTTTGCGTCTGCAGTAAAGGTATTGAGTCCGGAAGCCGAATCAAGACGCACCGTACTTCCATCTGCCTTGCTTTCAATGGTAAGATCGGATATCTTGCTGCCGATCAGGGCAATATCTGTCTGTGATGCAGCAGTCAGATCGCCAGAAACCATGGTCCCATTCAGAGCAATTGCAGCAGAGCCTTTTGGTTTGTCCAAAAATACATTCCCGATTTTACTGTTTTCAATGGAGATGGAACCTCCGCCTGAAACAAATATTGTTCCTGTCACCTTAGCGTTTTTTATGACCACATTTCCCTGGCCTGCTCCGCAGGTAATATACAGGTCACCTGTGATATCCAAATCAGAGAGCGTTGCCCCGTCAACGTTGACCACGACGTTTCTGCCGGTGATACCCGCGTAGCTGCCGCCTGATGAAATCAACCGACCCATGACATTGCTCATCATTTTTACCACTTCTGCCCGGGTAGCATTTTTCTTCGGCATAAACGAACCACTGGCATCTCCTGAGATGTAGCCGGTATCTCTCATTGCATATGCTGCTTTCTTCGCCCATGAGGAGATCTGCCCGTCGTCAGGGAAACTGCTGCCGGAGGAGCCTGTCCCAGTTACGAAAAAAGCACGGCTCAGAATGGATGCAACTTCTTCCCTGGTGATGGTATTCAGCGGAGCCATTTTGCCATTACCGACTCCCGTTGTAATTCCGGCTTCGTATGCCTTGGCAATTTCCGCTGCGTACCACGCCGTTTTCGGAACGTCTGAGAAAGCCGTGCTGCTTTGATCAGTAAAGTTGAACACCCGGTTTACAAAGGTGAGAAATTCTGCACGGGTAAGGTTATCGTTGGGGTGGTAGAGACCGTTCTGATCCCCTTTCAGCAGGCCTGAATCGATCCAGGTCTGAATCTCGTTTGCCGCCCATGAGGGAACCGTTTCAGTGGTTGCGGCAAAGGCGGGAATCCCTTGGGAAAGAACCAGTGTTGAAATTACCGTCATCAGAACGATATGCCTTAGTAATTTAGGTCTGAGCTTGTGATACATCCTTTTGTCCTCCTTCTAATATTTCATAATGATTGCAAACAGATAGAGCTAGATATCTGCGTTTTGGGGCATGTCTATGGAACTCAATTGACGCTTTTACAAGATTATTATGAAAACCCTAGACTCCACAATATTGGGCGAATAATTTCTGATTCCATGCGTCCCCTTCCTCAATGTTTGAGCTCTTGAATACCGGCGGAATTAAATGATTTTCATGGTATTTTTCCGCCAGCAGAATGGATATGCTTTGTGCAGTATATGCCCCGATAATTGTGGAGGTAGCCCCCATAGGAAGTTCTATGCCGGGAATGAGAATCGCCGCATCGCCGGGTTCTGTCCCGCTGTCGATGACGAGATCCGCATACTCATGGAGGTATTTCCCGCTGCTGTGTCTGGATGTTTCAAAGGCCGGACGGCGGGGGTTCGTAAATGCGATGACTTTTGCTCCCGCTTCTCCCGCAAGTCTGGCAAGCTCCACCGTCAGGCCATTACGCCCGGAATTGGAAGCTATGATCAAAACATCTCCGGCGTTAATCTTGTACAGTTTCATGATCACGCCTGCATAAGATTCTATCCTTTCAACCTCGGTGCTTTTCAGCGGATGTTCATGAAGCATGAATTCTCCCGGAAGAATCGGGGTCACTTGAGCGAAACCGCCTGCTCTTGCGTAAAACTCCTCTGCAAACATGTGGGAATGTCCCGTTCCTGTGACCAGAAACCTGCCGCCGTTCTGCAGTGCCTCAAAAATCAAGTCCGCGGCGGAGCTCAGGTTCGCTGACTGTGTTTTGAATATGGTTTCAAGATTCCTGACTACGGCTTCGTAATATTGATTTAACATAAGATTACCATCCATATTTCTCCGTTCCCCACTTTCTGACAATCTGTTCCTGCTTGACATAAATGAGGCTGTGCTCCTCAACATCTTTATCAAGGATTACGCCTGCTCCAATGACACTGTATGAGCCGATCTTACAGCCTGGCATTATGATTGCATTTACACCGGTTCGACAGTAATCACCAAGATAGACTGCATTTGCATAACTGCCGGGGATTTCTTTCCTTCCCAAAACACTGTGCTCCGTGTCCCGGTCATCAAAACGCAATGTTCCGCAGACCGTGGCAGCGCCAATATCGGTATAACTCCCCACGGCGCCATAGAATTCCCCATAGTGATAGAAATAAGACTTATCCATGATCATTCCGCCGAGAAATTCTGCACCATGATCCACAATGCAGTTGGAGCCAATGGAGGAACCGCCTGAAATCTTGCAATAATTCATGATCTTCGTGTTGTCACCTATGACAACAGGTCCGTCTATAATAGCACCATTGTCGATTACGGTATTGTCTCCTGCAATGAGGTTTCCTTTAATGATCACCCTGTCCCCGATAAAGGAGTTCTTCCCAAGCCTTACATATCCCCTCACATCAGCGTTTTTTGAAATCCATGCCCCTTCGGCAAGTTCAGTTTGCGTCAGTTCCCCGCAAACCGACCCGCAATAATACTCATTGGCCTTTAACATATGCCAGGGCTTGTCGATATCAAAGAAAGGCTCCTTGCACTCCAGCGCATGAACACAGCCGTTTTTCATATAGTTCAGCAGTCCGGCTTCCAGATATCTTTCTCTTGGCACCGCTACGCCTACTTTGACATCGGGAAAAAACTCCGGCGTTTCTCTAATGGATTCCAGCGCGCTGCCATCCAGTACGAATCCCGCGAATCGGTGCGTAATGGAACCCCCTCTGGCATGGGCTCCAATGGATGACAGCACTCCGTTTTCCACAGATGCTCCGATCCAGTTACGGGCAGTTTCCGGCAGAGGATGCAGCAGAGCGGTGACAGCTTGTGCGTGGTACAGTGCTTCCAGATCGCCTTGCGTGAGAATCGTGTCTCCGTAAAGAACCAATACCCTTTCGGTATCCGAAAGCATTCTCGTACCTTGCAGTAAACTATCCGATGTTCCAAGCGCACAGTCCTCATCAGCCAGCTCTGCAAACTGAATCCCAGACAGGTCTGAAAGACTGTCTTGTATTCCTCTGGAATTTGCCCGGTTCGTAACGATGACAATCTCCTCACAGCCCAGATTAGTTAAGATTTCAGCATTGCACCGGATCAGGGGTTTCCCTGCAATTTTCAGGGTTGTTTTCGAGCGGACTGTACTGTACGGAAATAACTTACTCCCCTTGCCGGCAGCAAGGATCACAGCGCATTTTTTCATGTTACCGCCTCCCATATTTAACACTTATTCACTAGCTTGAACTGGTGTTGGCCGTACTTGATACACTCGAGGAGCCTTCTTCCAAAGGGATGTATCAACCCAATCACATTGTGTTCCTGCGAGCATCCCAGATCTTCCATAGCGATTTGAAGTTCTCCCATGTAATGGCCACTGTTGCTGTTATTTACCGAAACGGTATACGTTTCCCGCGGTGCGCAGTAGCATGGCGCAACATGTATTCCTCTGGAACCATCTGCCCTGATCAGTCTCTCCGGTTGATCCACTCTTGAAAGAAATACACGTGAGAGTAATTCGCGTTTCATTTCATCGGTGACGTATGGATAAAAAACCATCGGAATCTCAATGATATCCTCACTGGCGCATCTTGCCATCTCCTTCAGCTCGTTATCGCCAGCCAAGCTGTCACCTATAAGAACATAATCAAAACCACTGGAAAAAAGCTCTTCCATAGCAATCTCAGGAGGCAGATAGAAGCCACAAAGCCGCCGACTTGAATGCCGTAATCCTTGAAAATATCATTGATTGCTTTTGTATAAGCCATGGAAAGTCCGGTCCCCGGCAGGGGGAAGAAGTTATGGCACGCTGTCAAATTCTTTATGTTTCCATATTTTTCAATCAATTCCATCATTGCCTTCAAATCATCGAATGCGCAACCCCCAATATTGTCTGCGGACGAAAGAGAGGCGTTGATTTCCAGCGCAATTTCGGAGCTGTTA
>JARBUO010000221.1 GCA_029239605.1 Bacillota bacterium
GCTACAACAGTTGCTTCTACCATGATTATCGCGAATCTTGCAGGAATTAAAGTGTTTGCCACCGGAGGAATCGGCGGTGTTCACAGAGGCGCTCAGGAGACCTTTGATATCTCAGCCGATCTGCAGGAACTGGCACAGACCAATGTGGCTGTCATCTGCGCAGGAGCCAAGTCCATTCTTGATATCGGACTGACGCTGGAATATCTTGAAACCTATGGCGTGCCTGTCATCGGCTTTGGAACAGAGGAACTTCCGGCGTTCTATACTTCGAAAAGCGGCTTTGGCGTAGATTATAGAGTGGATACACCGCTTGAACTTGCCAGTGCCTTAAAAGCAAAGTGGGATTTGGGTCTGAAGGGCGGAGCAGTAATTGCAAATCCGATTCCGCAGGAGTTTGAAATGGACCCCGCGGTCATTAATGCGGCCATCGATTCTGCCATCCGGGAAGCAGATGAGAAGGGAATTAAGGGAAAAGAAAGCACACCATTCCTGCTGGCAAAGGTAAAAGAGCTGACGGAAGGTGCAAGTCTGGACTCCAATATCCAGCTTGTTTACAATAATGCCAAGGTCGGAGCACAAATTGCAGTGGAACTGAGCAAACTTTAAATTTTTCGTAATACCTAATGAGCACATCAAATTTATCATCACATTCGGATTAGCATTAAATTCAAGCGCTAAAGTGCATGTCACCTTGGCGCTTTGTTTTTTTGGTTTATGCAAGTTTCTTGTGAATTCGATGCCTTTCTTTCAGTATGACGATAATTTGAGCGGATCTCTGCTGCACCCGCCGATCACGAATGCTTTTCATATTTTATCAGGCCATTTGGTTACATTCATTGAGGGAATAACTCCGTCAGAAGCAGGGATAATACGAAGGAAGATGATTATTTTCTTTGGAAAGCGTTCGCAGACTTTGACCTGAAAAAAATGTGTAATTACCAAAGAAGTTAACCAATCCGGCAAAAGAAGGAAAGTACTCCTGACAGAAGGGAAGTGGACCCATGACGATAAAGCTCGGGGAATATAATCAAAAAAGAAATTTCAATATTACGGCAGAGCCTCGCGGCAGTGCCGAAGAGCCGGAAGGGCATTTGCGATTTGTGGTTCAGCACCATGCTGCCAGCAGGGATCATTACGACTTACGGCTTGAATGGGACGGGGCCCTGTTGAGCTGGGCAGTGCCAAAAGTGCCTTCTTACAACACCAGGGATCGGAGACTCGCTGTGCAGGTGGAGGACCATCCTCTGGAGTACAGGAACTTTGAGGGGACAATCCCCAAGGGAGAGTACGGCGGTGGTGTGGTGATGATCTGGGATGAAGGTTATTGGGAACCTCAGACTCAGATGGATGTGGAGGAAGGTCTCATTAGCGGTTCACTTAAGTTTGTGCTCAAAGGCAGAAGGCTGAAGGGCAAATGGGCACTGATCCGTTTGAAATCAAAGGCCGGAGAGGACAAAAAGAACTGGCTGCTTCTAAAAGAAAAGGATGAATATGCAAAGTCTAAAGACCCCTCGGCAAAGTATAACAAATTGAATAACCCGGTCAAAGTGATACCAACCATAAGTGTGGATGGCGAAACAGAGGAAGATCGGGAAACTGATAACGAGCTCGCTGAATTTACAACCAGTATCAGAACCGGGCGGACCATGGAAGAAATTGCAGAGGGAGAAAATGAGAAAATAATCAAAAATCCTTTCGACAATACTGCTGTTCAACTTGCCAAACTGACCAGTGAAATTCCGGATAGTCCTGAATGGCTCTTTGAAATGAAATATGACGGCTACCGGATTCTCGCCTATTTGGAAGGCAGCAGTGTCCGTCTCCTGACAAGAAACGGGAATGATTATACAAATCGATTTCGGGATGCAGCGGATGCGCTTGCAGACTGGGCTGCCGGAAGAGCGATGGTTTTGGATGGTGAAATGGCCATAACGGATGCCTCAGGAAAGACGGATTTTCAGGCACTGCAAAGTTTTATGAAAAATCCTAAGGGTCAGAGACTTACCTATATCATCTTTGATCTGCTTGCTTTTAACGGTGAAGATTTAAGAGGGCGCCCGCTCCTTGAACGAAAAGAAACCCTGAGGTCACTGATGCAGGATGCACCGGGGAGTCTGTATTACAGTCAGCATGTGCAGGGAAATGGAAAACAATGCTTCCTAGCGGCTTGTCAAGGAAGTATGGAGGGAATTGTCGGAAAGCGGGCCAATTCTGTTTACAGCGGCACTAGAAACGGCGATTGGATCAAGCTGAAGTGTGATAAACGACAGGAATTTGTCATCGGAGGCTATACCCTTACCGATAAGAAAACGAGCGGGGTCAGTGCACTGCTTTTGGGGTATTACGAGGGTAATGATCTGATCTTTGCAGGGCGTGCGGGAACAGGATTCACGGAGCGAATGAGGAAGGAACTGGAGGGGAAATTCGAAGTAATCAAAAGAGACGACTGCCCATTTAGAAAAGAACTGGGAAGCCGGATGCCCAAGGCGGTCGATCAAAGGAAAAATGAGCAGATCACGTGGCTTGAACCTGAATTGGTTGCGGAAATCAAGTTTGCGGAATGGACCGAGGAAAACCTTCTGAGACAGGCCAGCTTTAAGGGACTTCGTACAGATAAGGATCCCATGGATATCCGAAGGGAAGTTTCCTCAGATAATCGATCCGAAGAGGATGGAAATGACGGTTTTGATACTGTTAAAGGCAGTCACCATACGGGAGTCAACGATGAAACTCGTGGTGACGCACAGCATGATGAGGAAAAAGTGGAACAGGGGAAGGAGCAGGATATGAAGGAACAATCTATGTCTGGAGGCGGTATGATCATTGAAGGAATAAAAATCAGCAGCCCGGATAAAGTGATTTTCGAAAATCCCACCATAACGAAGGCGGATGTTGTACGGTATTATGCATCGGTATCGGAACGCATGCTTCCTTACGTTGCAAATCGCATTTTAAGCATCGTTCGCTGTCCGAAAGGAGTTTCTCAAACCTGCTTTTTTAAAAAACATCCCGGGAACGATCACAAAGCGATCTCCATAAGACCTGTCATGAACGGCAGGGGAGAGCAGGAGGAATATTTTTATATAGAGGATACCGCCGGTCTTATTTATGAGGCGCAGATGGGGACCCTTGAATTTCACACCTGGGGAAGCAAAGCTGACGATCTGGAACGGCCCGATATCATGGTTTTTGATCTGGACCCCGATGAAGGAATGGATCTGGAAACGGTGCGTCAGGGTGTGCGGGATGTGAAAAGCATTTTGGAGGAGCTTTCACTTATTTCCTTTCTCAAGACCAGCGGCGGAAAAGGGTATCATGTGGTGGTGCCGTTTAAGCCCTCGGTAGACTGGGATACTTTTTATGATTTTGCGAAACGGATCGCTGTGGTAATGGAGGCAAAATGGCCGGACCGTTACACCAGCAATGTAAGAAAGTCTAGCAGAAGGGGCAAGATCTTCATCGACTGGATTCGAAACGGCAGAGGCGCCACAAGCATTTCGCCGTATTCTTTGCGCGCCAGAGACGGAGCCCGTGTTTCTCTGCCCATCTCCTGGGAAGAGCTCGATACGGTAGCCCCCGACGGAATCGGCATGGAGGAAGCCTTAGCACGAGTCCGCAGAGGAGAGGATCCTTGGAGGGATTTTTATCGGATTGAGCAGAGAATGCGCTGAGCACTGGAAAGCCAATGGCTGCGCCCTCCTCGGCAGGATATTGTCACGCTTAACGCTTGACTTCACTGTGTTCAGGCGATTAAACCGAAGCCAACAGCCCTAGAGGCAGCGCATCGTCATCTGATGAAAATTGATTTCCGTGCCCCGGCAGCCTTAGTGTAAAATTAGGACGGGAAAAATAAAGGAAACAAAAAAATAAGAGTGACCTCATGTGTTATGATGTTAATAACCACAAAAACAGACATAACGGA
>JARBUO010000068.1 GCA_029239605.1 Bacillota bacterium
TTCCCCGACTACAAATGGAACGAGGAATTATGCTATTATCCGGGAGATGAATACGTTGATGTGATTGGAATGACAAACTATAATACCGGAACTTACTACGAAAGTGAGAACTGGAGTGAGTTTGATCAATTATACGATGAACTTTATGCAAAGTACGTTCAGCGCTACGACAAGCCGCTGATGATAACAGAATTTTCCTCAAGCAGTGTGGGCGGCAGCAAGGAAAACTGGGTTGCTAATATGTTTCAGCATATCGGTAAATATAAAAGACTGCGGGTGGCTATCTGGTGGGACGGTTGTGATTGGGATCAGGAAGGAAATGTTGCCAGATCATATTTTATTGATGAGTCAGAAGAATTGGTCAGATTATTCCGTGATAACCTGGCACGCTTTCATTAGAAACCCTCAACGAGAATGGAAAAAACCGGGTTTCAAGATAATGGAAATGTGAAGCTTGTATGAATTTATTCGTCATTTTCTTGTTTTTTTATCGAAAATATAATAAAATAAATGCATTGTTTTTTAACTCTGGCGGCTTGCCGCAAATTCTTAACCTCCGCTGAAACCCGATATGATCGGATTTGGTGCGGCGGCCGTTGCGGCAGCGCAGAAATTTGGGTAAGACGTTCGCTCTCAAATTTCTCAGCACAGGGCGCAGAATGCCTTGTCCGCTGATACTATCATGAAACAAGGAGTGTAACAATGTTTGAACAGCCTTTTAAAATAACTCTTGTGACGGCAATCAACAAAATAAAAACCACACTTTTCAATAAATGTAAGGATGTGCAAATCGACTACGGTGTGACAGGAATTGCAGCGTCTGCAGCTGTCCTGTTGAAATTTCTGCTGTTTTACAATCTCATCGGTGTGTCAGCTAATCTCTTCTTTGTGTGGCTGATCAGTGCAGGCCTTACATATTTGCTATTTGCTTCCTTTCGCAATAAATGGATACCGGCAGCGATTTATCTGCTCCTTACGATTTTAATGTTCTGTGACGTTACCTACAGCAGCTTCTTCAATCGCTATCTTTCTGTTACAATGCTGGGGGCTGCAGGTGTTTTAGGGGATATTACAGAAAGTATTAAGGAAGTAATTAAGCCCTGGTTTTTCTTATTATTTACCGATGTGATTTTGATTTTTGTGACCCTTGGATTAAGAAATAGAGCGTTGAAAGACGGCAAGGGTGACAGTGAAGATCCCGAAATGCAATTGCAGGATGTAACGTTGAAAGAGACAACCCGCGGCAATTCTGATGAAATCATTGATGGATGGCTTGCAGCAGCAATGGAGCAAGCTTCTTCAGATGGCACGGAGGCGGTTATCAGCCAAAATACTGACAATCCTGCGCTGGATATTCCTCAGAAACCGCAGGGGCATCAAAGAGCACTGCCCCAACGTGTAAAAAACAGCAAAAAGAATAAACAGAAAAAAATTAAACTCTGGCTTGTGGAACATAAAAAACAGGTGTCGGCGTTTTTGATTCTCTTCTTTCTCGTATTTAATTTTACAGGAAGCGGTTTTATAACGTCCATTTCCAATCAGGAGTTTTACAGCTTTCACATCAAAGATATTCTGAGAGCGGTAACCGGCGGTGATTCGGACTTTAAATATTCGTTTTCAGATAGTTATGCCACTGAGAAGAACGGACCTCTCTTTGGAGTAGCCAAAGGCAGAAATCTTATTGTGATTCAGATTGAGTCCCTGCAGAATTTAGTAATTAACAAAACTTATAACGGGCAGGAAATCACTCCAAACCTGAATCAAATCATAAAAGAGAATACCATTTATTTTGATAATTATTATCAGCAGATCGGAAGCGGAAATACTTCCGACGCTGAATTTGCAACCAACAACTCCATCTACGGAAGTCTGTCGAGCTATACATACAAGCTTTTTGCAAAGAATTATTTCAAAGGATTGCCGAAGCTGCTCAAAGAGCAGGGGTACCAGACTGCTGTGTATCATGCTTATGAAGACAGAGACTTTTGGAATCGGGAGGACGCGTATTACAGTATCGGCTTTGATACCTACTACGGCGGGATCGGCGGCACAGATAACGGGCAATTTGATATGACCGAATGGATGGGCTGGGGCTTAACCGATTCTGAGTTTTACAAACAGGCGATGCCCTACATTAAAAACATGGCGCAGCCGTTTTACAGCTTTATCATATCGCTGTCGAATCATCATCCCTTCCAGATGCTCGATAAGTACCAATTCATTGACCTTCTTCCCCAGGATGAAGGAACAATTTTTGGAAACTATCTCAACAGTGCGGCTTATACGGACTATGCGCTGGGACAGCTGATGCAGCAGCTGAAAGATGAAGGAATCTATGACAACTCTGTCATTGCTTTTTACGGGGATCATCTGGGACTGCCAAAGTCCGATGAGGAAATTTATCAATCGGTTTCCAATTTCATCGGCAAGGATTATGATTTTGATACCATGATGAATATTCCTCTGATCATCACTGTTCCCGGTGCGGAACAGAATATTAATCAGACGGTTAGCATTTCAGGAGGGCAGATGGATTTCCTGCCGACTATAGCGTATCTTATGGGCTTTGATACTCTTGATACCGTTTATATGGGCCATAATCTGCTGACCATTGATTCTGGCTTTGTAGCAGAACAGACTTATATGACAAAGGGTTCGTTCTTTCAGGACGATATTGTCTATGAAATGTCACGAGACGGCGTTTTTGAAAACGGAAGGGCGTGGAATAAAAAGACCGGGGAATCGATACCGGTAAAAGACTGTTACGAAGGGTATCTGCGGTCGATGAGCATTATCAACACTTCGGAGTATATCTTAAAAAATGATGTTTTACGGAAGATTTATCTGGAGGATCAAGATACGGTAAGTGCTTTTTCAGAAGGCTCGGTATTGGAATATCCCGACGAAGTTGTTGTAGCAGGCGTTCCGGATAAAACTTTGATGGGAACCAATTCGCTGGAAGCATTGAACGCATCTTACGATGCAGGGTATCGCAATTTAAGGATTCAGGTATGCTGGACAGAAGATAAGGAAGCGGTGCTGCTGAGCTCCTGGAAGGAGCTCGGAAAGTACTTTGATTCAGGCGGCGATTCAGAAATTACGCTGGATGCCTTCCAGAAACTGAATATGAAAAATGACTTAACCTCCATGGATTATTTGGATCTCATCTCCTGGCTGAAGGAGCATCCCGATGCTGTTGTGGTGGCCCAGGCGGAGCGCAGCTCAGACTGGTTCATGAAATCCATGAACAGCTATGCAGGAAGCATTATGAACCAGTTTATCGCAGAGGTTCCCGGCATGGTGGAATACTCAGGCTTGTACCACTCTATTCTAAACATCGATATTGGGGGAAATACTGTGGAGCAGATACTTGAGTTCATCAAACTGAACAATGTGCCTGCAGTTGTAATGTCAAAAGAGTCTGCAGAAGGGCCTTTTACAGCGATAAAAAAGTCTGGAAGCACCGTTTATATCAAGGATAATGAGACTGGCTTCATCAAAAAAATGGGGAACTAAAAGTAAAATCGTTAATCGGCCTTAAAAGTCTTTTAAAATATCAGCCAGCTGACGAGGCCTCCAATAGAAAAAGCGATGAAAAAGCTTCCCGCCCATATTAATGTGGCTGCAATGGGTTTGCCTTGCTTGAAGAGAATCATTTGTGAGGCGAAACATGGGACAAAGAGGGTTAGCACAATGAGGGTGACAAGAATCTCCTTCTGCGTAAAGCTTCCGTTTTGCACCATGGAATAAAAGCCGGCGGCTCCCAAGTCCCGTTTGATTATACTCATAACGAAAAGATTAGCGGCATTTTCCGGCACGTTTAGAAAATCCACTGTCAGGGGTGCAAACCACTGTCTCAGCTTCATAAAACCGTTATAATAATCCAGAATGCATATGAAGGTTCCTCCGATCAAAAAGGTAGGAACTGCATCTTTTAAAAATTCAACTGTCTCATTGACAGTTGTTTTTATATTCTTCTTAAGATCAGGCAGCTGCAGGGGAGGCGTGGGAAGCACCGAAGGCTGCAGCGCACCAGGCAGAAGCAAATTCATCAGAGCGCCCAGAAGGATGAAAATGAGCGTGATTACCAATAGATAGAGCAGGAAGTATTTCAGGCCCAGCATAAAAGCGAAAGAAAAGATAATTGCAACCTGGGCAGAACAGGGCACAGAAATACAAAGAAGCACTGATGCAATGAGGCGTTCTCTTTTCGTACCAAGAATTGAGGTTGAAACAAGTGCAACGGTGACGCAGCCGAAGCCAAGGAGAATTGGAATAATGGCATTGCCGTTCAGTCCAATGAGATGAAACGGGCGATCAAGCACATTTGCAATTCGCGGCAAAAGATGGGAGTCCTCCAGTAAATGGCGAAACAGAAAGAAAGCTGCAACCAAAGGCAGCAGGAGACCGAAGAGGTAAGCTGGGGTCATGGTCAACATTCCATACGGTCCGATGAGCAGGTTGCCCCAAAAGCTGTCTTCTGTGAAAAATGGGGTGATGATCCCCTTGACGATGGCGATGTAATAGGTACCGATGTTCATGAAATTCTCCGGTTCCTTGCGTCCGACTGTTTGTTATATCTGCTGGCAAGGAATTTTAATTTCCTATAGGATTGAAAAGGAATTTAATGTTATAATAAATGCGCATAAGAAACAAAATCTTATAGATTTTGAAGGAATGCATTTATTGTATCGGTGTGAAGCAAGCCGGAGCTGCGGCTTGCACGTATGATATAATAAATGCGGATCAATGTAGCAAAATCACTAAATTTTGCACCAATGCATTTAAGGATTTATTTCGCGTTTCAGATTAATATATGAGAAGCTCAATATAGAAAGAACTACAAGGGAGGCTGAAATCAGCACTTCCTAGTACAGCGTTCGTCCAGAATACGTCTAGAAAAAGAAGAAAGAGGGATATAATAATGCAGGGAACAGATATTTTATTGATCATAATAGGGTTGGCAATATTGGCATTGGCTTTTGTCTGCCTTGCGGTGCTGCTGAGCGTTCGCAGAAAGGTTGGCGAGGATCAAAGTTTAAAGAGTATACAGTACATCCAGAATAGCTTTACAAGCCTGGGGGATTTATTAACAGGTTCTCAGCGGCAGTCCTCTGAAATTCAGGACAAACGCCTGCAGGAACTGAACCTGCAACTGACCCAGAGAAATGATATGCTTCAGAAAACAGTCAATGACACCTTGGGTCAGATTGAAGCCAGATTGAAGACCAATGCTGTTGAGAATGAGCAAAAGCTTGAGCAAATCCGCGCAACCATGGAAAAGCGCATCACAGCGATGCAGGAAGAAAACAGCAAAAAACTGGAAGAGATGAGAGCCACTGTAGATGAAAAACTCCAGAAAACTCTTGAGGAACGGATCAGTAAATCCTTTCAGCTGGTCAGTGAACGGCTGGAGCAGGTCTACAAAGGACTGGGCGAAATGCAGAACCTTGCTTCAGGAGTCGGTGATCTGAAAAAAGTGCTGTCCAATGTGAAAACCCGCGGGATTCTGGGAGAGATTCAGCTGGGGGCTATCTTGGAACAGATGCTTTCCACGGAACAATATGAAGAGAACATTGCCACAAAGAAAGGCAGTTCTGAGCGGGTTGAATTTGCCATCAAACTACCCGGTGATGAAGGTGGTGCGGTCTATCTCCCCATCGATGCTAAATTTCCTGCGGATACATATACTAAGCTGATCGATGCGTATGAAACAGGAAGTGCGGAAGAAATCGATCAGGCAGCTAAGCAGCTGGAGCGTTCTATAAAAACATTTGCAAAGAGCATTCACGACAAATACATCGAACCGCCTCAGACCACGGATTTCGGGATCATGTTCCTTCCTTTTGAAGGGCTTTATGCTGAGGTTGTCAGAAGAGGTATGGTTGAGGTTTTACAGCGGGAGTATAAGATTAACATTGCAGGTCCAACTACCATGGCGGCCCTGCTGAATAGTCTGCAGATGGGCTTTAAAACCCTGGCAATCCAAAAACATTCCAGCGAGGTATGGAACATACTGGGTGCTGTAAAGACTGAGTTTGATAAATTTGGTGATGTTCTTGCTGCGACTCAGCAGCGGATTAACCAGGCCAATGCTGAACTCGACAAACTGATAGGAACAAGAACGAGGAAAATTCAGAGCAAACTGAGAAATGTCGTAAGTCTTTCCGACGCAAGCAGCAGGGATATCCTGGGGATCGGAACCGCAGGAGCAGATGAAGCGGCAGAATTTGAGCTAAGTGAGGAAGAATAAACATATGGCCATATTCGCAATTGCAGATCTGCACCTCTCCTTTGAAGCTGAAAAGCCTATGGACATCTATGGAGGGCAATGGATCAACCACACGGAAAAGGTCAGGGAAAATTGGAATGCACTGATCAAACCGGAGGATACCGTAATCATCCCCGGTGATACATCATGGGCGCTTCGTTTTGAGGAAGCGCTGACTGATCTGCGGTGGATCAGTGAATTACCGGGCCGAAAGGTTTTCATTAAGGGAAACCATGATCTGTGGTGGAATTCAGTCAGCAAGCTTAACGCTTTATTCGATAATATGTATTTTTTACAGAATACCTATTATGAGGCGGAAGGCTATGCAATCTGTGGCTCCAGAGGATGGATCAGCCCTGAGGATGACGAATTTACAACCCATGACGAAAAAATATATAAGAGGGAATTGGGAAGACTGAGAATGTCCCTTGAAGCAGCAGCAAAGGCCGGTTTTGGGAAAAAGTATGCTGGAGACAAAGGTAAGATCATTGGAGTAATCCATTTTCCTCCTGCCAACGACAAGAAGAAACGGTCCGGATTTACAGACCTCTTCGAGGAGTATGGTGCTGAGAAAGTGATCTATGGACATCTTCATGGAAAAGATGCTTATGGGAATGGGCTTAGGGGTATAAGAAATCATATTGAATATATTCTAACATCAACAGACTATCTGAAATGCAGGCCTGCCCTAATATCGGCAGGGACAGGTAACTTGAATTCGATCTAACATACGAATATTGAGGGGGAATGAATCATGAAGAGAGCGGCTCTAATTGTACTGGACA
Organism: Bacillota bacterium; assembly: GCA_029239605.1. Classification (GTDB taxonomy): domain Bacteria; phylum Bacillota; class Clostridia; order Peptostreptococcales; family Anaerovoracaceae; genus Anoxybacterium. The sequence goes on from JARBUO010000068.1 coordinate 7,057, forward strand.
GTCTTGGTATCGGAGAAATGCCCGATGCGTCAGCGTATGGTGATGCAGGTGCAGATACTCTGGGCCATATCGCAGAGTCAAAGAAGGATCTGGAAATCCCAAATCTTTTAAGCCTTGGGCTTGGGAATATTGACGGGGTTACCAGGCTAGAATCTTTCGCAGAACCCAAGGGCTCCTTTGGGTTTCCTGAGTTTCCAAAGGAGTTTATGGATGCCTTTGAAAAGGAAATCGGGATAGAAACCCTTGGAAATTATGCGGCTTCCGGTACTGAGATCATCGAAGCCCTTGGCCCTGAACACGAAAAGACTGGAAAACCGATCATTTACACCTCGGCAGACAGCGTTTTTCAGATTGCAGCGAACACGGATGTGATTCCCTTGGAACAACTGTATCATATCTGCGAAGTTGCCAGAAGGATGCTGGTGGGAGATGTTCAGGTGGGAAGAGTCATTGCAAGACCCTATATCATCCAGGATGGGAAACGGGTCCGAACTTCTGACCGAAAGGATTATGCAGTATCACCCAGTGGAAAAACGGTGATGGATTATATTTCGGAAGCAGGAATGCTGGTTTACGCCATTGGAAAAATCAAAGATATCTTCAATGGGCAGGGTGTAAGCCTATCCGTTCATACGGACAGCAATATGGACGGTGTGGATAAGACCATACAAGCATTGCACACTGATTTCGAGGGCTTTGTATTTACGAATCTTGTGGACTTTGATTCCAAATACGGCCACCGTCGGGATCCCATAGGATACGGGAAATGCATTGAAGAGTTTGACAAACGGCTTCCTGAGATCATGGGAGCAATGAAGGAAGATGATATCCTGATCCTATGCGCTGATCACGGGAACGATCCCGTACATGCAGGATGGGATCATACAAGAGAATACGTTCCCGTAGTCGTCTGGGGTAAGAATCTGAAACCGGCTGTCAATCTGGGGACACGGGGAAGCTTTGCTGATATCAGCGCTACCATTGCAGAGTATCTAACCGTCTCAAAGTCAGAAATCGGAGAAAGTTTCCTGGAGCAGCTGACGAAATAGACCTGAATCATAACCGAGTTGACGGAAAGGGGTTAAGGAAATTATGAATATGAATGACATCATATATAAAAAAAGAGAGGGGCATACCCTCACCAAGGATGAAATCGAATATTTCGTCAGTGGTTACACAGATGGCACCATTCCTGACTATCAGGCCTCTGCGCTTTTAATGGCTATCTTCCTGAAGGGAATGAGCAGAGAAGAAACCTATGAGCTCACAAGAGCCATGAAATATTCCGGAGATATTGTAGACCTTTCTGAAATCAAAGGCGTTAAAGTGGATAAACACAGCACCGGTGGAGTGGGGGATAAAACGACGCTCATCGTGGGGCCTCTTGCTGCTGCCTGCGGCGTACCCATCGCAAAGATGTCCGGCAGAGGTCTCGGCTTCACCGGAGGAACCGTGGATAAGATGGAAGCCATCCCTGGGTTCCGGACAACGGTAGAAGCGGAGGATTTTATCCATCAGGTCAACAGCGTGGGGCTGTCTGTCATTGGTCAGACTGCTCATATTGCACCGGCGGATAAGAAGCTTTATGCACTGCGGGATGTAACTGCAACGGTAGACCATCTCAGCCTGATCACTTCAAGCATCATGAGCAAGAAGCTCGCTTCCGGCAGCGATGCCATCGTTCTTGACGTAAAATGCGGCAATGGTGCATTTATGGAACGCTTTGAAGATGCATGTGAACTTGGCAGCCTTATGGTGGATATCGGCAAGGCCGACGGAAAGAAAACCATCGCTGTTGTTACGGATATGAGCCAGCCTCTTGGTTTTGCTGTGGGAAACAGCCTTGAGGTAATCGAAGCCATTGAGACTCTGAAAGGAAACGGACCGGAGGACATTACCGAATTGTCTTTGGGGCTTGCCTCCTATATGATTTATCTCGGTGAGAAAGCTGCTTCTCCAGAAGAAGGATACCGAGCGGCAAAAGAAGCGCTGGAAAGCGGCAGGGCACTGAAGAAGCTTGAGGAATTCATTGCTGGCCAAGGAGGAAACCCCGGTGTAACCTCTGATTATAAGCTGTTCCCGCAATCAACCTGCAAAGCAGAGGTCCTTGCAGAAGCGGATGGCTACATTGGTTCCATCGAGGCAAGATCTATCGGCCTGGCATCCCAGCATTCCGGTGCCGGCAGAGAGACCAAAGAGGATGCCATTGACCTTTCCGCAGGAATCCTACTGGCAAAAAAGGTTGGCGCCCCGGTGAAAAAGGGAGAACTCCTTGCCACTGTTTTCGGAACGGATCAGGGACGGGTTGATAAAGGAGCGGAGGAAGCCGCAAAGGCATTTCATATTCAGCCTTCCGCACCGGAAAAAGAAACTTTAATCAAACGAATTATCGAATAGTCAAAGCTAACCCCGGCGACAACAGATGTGTTCGCCGGGGTTCCTATAAATTTTAGAGAATCGGAGAGAGTATACCGCTATGAATCCACTGCCAGATCCGTCGGATCAACTGTCATATCCATTGAATGAAAATACACTGCAGAAGCGAAAAAAACTGGCCGTTGTAACCGGTTCGGAAGCCACAAAAGAAACCCTGTGCAGCCAAATGAAATATTATCTGGAAGACTGCGTCGATATCGAGGGCTATTCGGAAGAAGTTATGGTGAAAGAACCAATTAAAGCGGATCTGGTGATGATGAGCTCCAAAATCCTTTCCGAAGAAATGGCGGAATACGTCAGCCCCGAATGCCCTGTTCTGATTGCGAAACGGTCCCTGAATATTGAGAATATCGAGAAGTTGTTTGGGATTCCAAAGGGAACCAGTGTTTTTTTTGTCAATGATATCAAGGAAAACGCCATAGGCTGTATTGAAGCCCTTCAGGAAATTGGTATCGATTACCTTGACCTGATTCCCTACTATCCAGGCTGCAGAATCTACCGAAATGCAAATATTGCGATAACTGCCGGAGAAATGGCTCTGGTTCCGGACCATGTGGAAAAGGCCATCGATCTGGGCGCTCGCATCATCGATATTTCCAGCATCGTTGAGATTTTGAAGCATCTTGATCTTCTGGATCGAAAGCTGAGTCTCGTTTCCGAAAAATACAAAGAAACCATGATTCGCTTCAGCAATCACCTATATCATCTGTTTAATGAAGCTTCCAGTATGAATCAATATCTGGCCAGGATTCTCAACCAGATCAATGATGGAATCATTGCATTCTATGGCAGCGGCATCATTTCAATCTTCAACGAGAAGAGCCGAGAAATCTTCGGACCTGCTTCCGCAGGAGACCTGATACACAATGTGATTACAGATCAATCCATCAAAGAATATCTGCTTGCAGAGGAGGATCTGTCAGATCGGCTGTTCCGGTTTAATCATGAAGATCTCATCATCAGTAAATTCTATATTGAGAAACTGGATACAATTGTTTGCACCATAAAAAATACAAAGGAAAATAAAGATATCGAAGTCAAACTCAGGCAGGATTTGATCCGTAAGGGCTATATCGGGAAATATCGGTTTTCGGATATTGCCGGAAAGTCCCAGGAGATTTCGGATGCGGTACATATCGCCAAGAAGCTTGCCAAATCCGACCTGAACATTCTGATCTATGGCGAAAGTGGGGTGGGTAAGGAACTGTTTGCCAGTGCAATCCACAATGAGTCTATGCGCAGCAGGGGCCCCTTCGTAGCAATCAATTTCAGCGCCATCTCTGAGGATTTGATCGAGAGTGAGCTTTTCGGTTATGAAGAAGGGGCATTTACCGGTGCCAAGAAAGGAGGCAGGCTGGGAATCTTTGAACAGGCCAATCAGGGAACCATCTTTCTTGATGAGATTGGAGATATTTCCATGCGAATTCAAGCGAGGCTCCTTCGTGTTCTTCAGGAAAAAGAAATTCGCAGAGTGGGCGGAAGCGAAAATATCCCCATCGATGTCAGGGTCATTGCGGCGACTAATAAGAATCTGATTCAGATGTGCCGGAACGGAACCTTTCGGGAAGATCTGTATCATAGGCTGAAGAAATTTTACCTAAAGGTACCGCCTCTTCGGGAACGGTGTCAGGATATTGAAGTTCTGGTGCATCATTTTCTGAAGAAGCATGGGCGAGGCCGTCTGCAGATTTCTACTGAAGTTATGGAAACTCTTAGAATGAATCGATGGAATGGCAATGTCAGAGAGCTGGAGAACGTCATCGAGTATTTCATCGCGGTGTGTGACAGCGGCACAGTAAGGATGAGCGATTTGCCGGAGGATTTTTTTGAAGAGTCGGAAGCAGCTCCTTCGTGGAATCAGCTTCTTCTGAATCACTGGGTGCAGCGTCAGGGGATGGATCAAGGAGCGAAGAAACAGGCGCTGAGTCGTGAGACACCAAGCCGTTTCCTGGAGTATGATGAAGCTGGAAACCTGATTAAGAAAGACCACACTGCATACAGTGAGGCTCTGTGCGAACGGGGGAATCTTGAGGAATATTTGTACTTTTTGAATTTAATCAAGGAGTATACTGACCGGGGGCAGACCATCAGCAGAAAAACAATGGCTGAGGTTGCAAAAAAGAAGTTCCCATACATTACTGAGGAGCGGGTGCGGAAAAGAACCGATGATCTTCAAGCACTAAAACTCATTACAAAATCTGCCGGACGGGTAGGCATGAGGCTGACAATAAATGGGGTAGAATATATACGCAATAACGCCCAATACGCCCCGATAAAAACCGAATAATAAAACGGACAGTGATCAAAGATCCTCCTGGTTCTATAAAAAAAGCCGAGATTCAAGTGTTTGAGCCGGCTTTTTCTTTTTTTCTGATAATACAGTCTCCTTGGCACATGGTTTGCTATATAGATAATTATCCCTGAACCTGCTGGTAAACAGCCAGGAAGATCATCGGGGAAGATTCAATTAAGGAGGAGAACCATGAAAGAAGAAAAAAATCTTCAACGCCTGGAAAGCAGATTGACGAAGTTTCAGGCACCACACACATACGCGATTATCTTTTTTGTTATTATTGCAATGTGGCTGCTAACCTTTGTAATTCCTGCCGGTAAATTCACGACGCACGAGGTGGAGTATACCGATGCCAGTGGTGCGGTAAAGACAAAGACTGTACTGATGGCAGAAACCTTCCGCTACGCTTATCACTTTGATACAGAAAAGCTGTCAGCTTCTCTGAACGATTTGAGCAGTGATACCGCGAAACTGGAAGAACTCGGTGTTGATCCTGCAGCTCTGTCTGATTTTCTTGCAACAGATAAGGCTTCCTGGTCCCAGGATGCACTTGACGCAGTAGGACTGACAGATCCGGTGCTGTACGACCTTTTTGGAGACAGCATCTATGATATGAGTCAGAAATTACATAATACTGCAACCCTTTGGGGAACTGATGATTACGGCGGGTTCGGCGTACTCAACTACCTCTTCGAAGGCCTTGTCACTGGTGATAAGTACGGGTCTGCTGTAGGTATCGTTGCCCTGATCCTCGTCGTAGGAGGAGCCTTTGGTATTATCATGAGAACCGGTGCAGTTGAGGCAGGGATCTATGCCTTTATCAAAAAATCCAGAGGCTTGGAGCGTTACTCCCTGCCGCTGCTGTTCTTCCTCTTCGCACTGGGCGGAGCAACCTTCGGAATGTCTGAAGAATGTATCCCCTTTGCCATGGTCATGGTGCCCTTTGTCATCGCCATGGGCTATGACTCCATCGTTGCCATAACGGTGACCTTCGTTGCGGCTCAGGTAGGAAACGCAACTTCATGGATGAATCCCTTCGGCGTTGCCGTTGCTCAGGGTATTGCAGAAATCCCGATTCTCTCAGGAGCTCCGTTCCGTATCACCATGTTTGTGGTGATCACAGCCGCTGCTGCGGGGTATATGATGTTCTATGCAGAAAAAGTCAGAAAGAACCCTCAGTTCTCTGCTGTTTATGAAATGGACGCTTATTTCAGAAATAAGATCACAGAGGAAAGCGAAGGCGTTCACAGCGAATTTAAGCTGGGACATAAGCTGGTTCTCCTCGATATGGCTGCTGTTTTGGTCTGGATCGTCTGGGGCGTTACTCAGAAAGGGTACTACATCCCTGAGATCGCATCCCAGTTCTTTGTAATGGGCTTTGTAGCAGGCGTTATCGCCATCATCTTCAAACTCAACGGAATGACCGTCAACGAGATGGCATCTGCTTTCCAGAGCGGCGTTGCGGATCTTGCAGGAACTGCGGTTGTCGTTGGTATGGCAAAGGGAATTCTGCTGGTTCTCGGTGGTTCCGATGCTACAGTTGCATCTTCCCTGAACACAATTCTGTATGGAATGGGGACAGCAATCGGCGGACTGCCGGTGGTAATGACCGGATGGCTCATGTACGTGTTCCAAAGCTTATTCAACCTTGTTGTAACTTCCAACTCCGGTCAGGCAGCACTGACCATGCCGATTATGGCTCCGCTTGCTGACATCGTCGGCGTATCAAGACAGGTCGCAGTTCTTGCTTATCAGCTGGGCTCCGGATTTGTAGATGCATTTACACCTTGCTCTGCAAGCTTACTGGGTGTTTTGGGTGTTGCGAGAATCAACTGGATGAAATGGGCGAAGTTCCAGCTCAAAATGCAGGGATTCCTCTTCCTTTTAGGAAGCATCTTTGTTATTATTGCTGTATCCATTAATTTCTCATAATTTCATTTGAGGGAGACTAGAAATGATCACAGTTATTCGAAATGCGAATGTCTATCAGCCCGAATATGCTGGCAAGAAGGACATTTTGCTGATTGACGGAAAGATAGGGGCTGTTTCTGAGAACATTTCCCTGGAAATAAAAAATGCTGATGGGATCCTCAATGAATTGGATGCCTCCGGAATGACCGCTGTGCCGGGCTTTATCGATTCGCACACCCATATGACAGGCGGAGGCGGTGAAGGCGGTTATCGGACCAGAACACCGGAAGCGGTTTTGACAGACTTCACCATGGCGGCCATTACCACCGCTGTCGGTTGTCTTGGTACGGATGGAGTTACCAGAAATATGATCTCCCTTCTTGCCAAGGCAAGAGGGCTGGAGGAAGAAGGGCTCAGTACCTATATTTATACAGGATCTTATCATGTACCTCCGGTTACCGTAACCGGTGAGGTGATGAAGGACCTTCTCATTGTAGATAAGATCATCGGAATCGGAGAAATCGCCGTTTCCGATCACCGTTCCTCTCAGCCTACACTTTCGGAATTCCAGCGCCTTGCCGCAGATGCCCGTGTCAGCGGTATGCTTTCCGGGAAGGCAGGAATCCTGAACATTCATCTTGGAGATGGGAGCAGGATGTTGGATTTGATTTTGCAGACTGTGGAACAGACGGAAATTCCGATAACCCAATTTCTGCCCACCCATATCAACAGAAACAGGGAGCTGTTTGAGGAAGGGATCCTCTATGCGAAGAAAGGTGGATATATCGACTTTACCGCCAGCAACGATCCTGTTTTCTGGGAAGAGGAATACGATGAGGTCAGAACCTGCAAGGGAATCAAACGGCTTCTCGAAGAGAATATTTCTCAGGATCAGTTTACCATTTCATCCGATGCCCAGGGCAGCCTTCCGCTTTTCAATGAGAAGAAGGAGTGTATCGGAATTGGCGTGGGCAAGCCGGAATGCATTCTGAAAGAGGTCAGAGCTGCGGTTCTGGAATACGATATCCCCCTTGAAATTATGCTTCGCGCTGTGACGGCAAATCCTGCCAGAATCCTAAAACTTACAGGAAAAGGTAGAATTGAGGCTGGTTTTGATGCAGACCTGTGCCTTCTTAATGAGAAGGATCTGACGCTGAACACCGTTTTCTGCAAAGGCAAAAGAATGGTTCATGAAGGTCGTCCTGAAGTATATGGGACCTTTGAGAGTATGAAGTAGAAAACATCTCTGTTTGTCTGGTGAAACACTGAAAATAGTCATAAAACCCCCGAACCATCCATATCTTTATATCAAGACGGAGACTTTTCTGTCTTGATATAACGCACAAATGCCCGAAAGATTTTCGAAAGCCGAAAATTTTCCTGCTTAAGCGTTAAAGAAGATTGATGCGAGGGGGTTTTTACGTTGCTTCGACATAAAGAACGATTTTCACAATGCAGCAGAAAAACTGCGTATCTTTTGGTAGCAGCGCTGATCATCGGATTGCTGCCCATCGTAGTATACGCAGAAGATGAATTTACAGATGAACCGATCCTGGAAATGATATCAACTGCTGTGGAACCGGAGCCGACTGTGCTGCCCACCTCCATTACAGGCGGTGCGGTCAATATGACGGTGGATGCAAAATCAGCGGTTTTAATCGATGCCGGCAGCGGTACGGTACTTTTTGATCAAAATTCTCATGAACGGCTGCCACCAGCGAGTGTGACGAAGGTAATGACGATGCTTCTGATTATGGAAGCGGTTGACCGCGGCCAGATGAGTCTGGATGATAAGGTTACAGTCAGTGAAAAAGCTGCAAGTATGGGCGGAAGTCAGATGTACATGGAACCCGGCGAACAGCAGACGCTTGAAACCTTGTTGAAGGGGATTGTTATCGCCAGCGCAAATGACGCTTGCGTCGCAGCGGCGGAGTATCATTCCGGTACCGTTGAAATCTTTGTTGAAAACATGAATAAAAAGGCCAAGGAACTGGGTATGGTGGACACAAATTTTGTGAATACCAACGGTCTGCCGGTAGCCAATCATTATTCCAGTGCATATGATATAGCATTAATGTCGAAAGAACTCATAAAGCATGAAAAGCTTCAGGACTGGTTCAAGGTCTGGATGACGAATATCACAGTAGGGCTGCCCGGGAAAAAACAAACAGAACTGGGGCTGACCAATACCAATCGTCTTATCAAAACCTATCCGGGAGCCAATGGAATTAAAACAGGCTTTACCCAGGAAGCAGGGTATTGTTTATCCGCATCGGCAGTAAAGGATGATTTAAACTTGATTGCTGTCATTATGGGAAGTCCGACATCAAAAATTAGATTTGCTGAAGCCGCAAAGCTTCTGGACTATGGATTTGCAAATTATGATTCCGTCAAACTTGCTGAAAAAGGCGAGCCAATGGGAAAAATCGTCATAGAAAAGGGTGCGCCGGACATGATTGATGCGGTTGCCCCGGAACAGATCAGTATACTGGTCAAAAAAGGGGAGAAGGACGGAATCCGCGGTGAGCTCGAATTGAACGATAAAATATCGGCGCCGATCGCTATGGGTGATCAAATCGGAGAACTAATCATTTATAAACAGGATAAGGAAATCGCAAGACACCCTCTGGTCGCGGCAGAAAATGTTGAGAAGGCAGGACTGATGCAAATCTATTTCAGGATGTTAAAGACCTTGGCATAAGCCGATCAATAGGGGGTAAAGTATAGAATGAATGAATACGTAATAGCTTTTTCTTCTTTTTATAGAGCTGTCTATGCACAAGAAAAGCTACAAGAAAACAGGATCCGATCGACTTTGAAGAAGCTGCCGCCGGATTTGCTGAGAACTTGCGGATATGCCGTATATTTAAAGACAAATTCCATTCAAAGCGCGATTGACATACTTGACAAGAGTCAGATTTCAGCAAGAGGTGTCTTCATGATTGAGTATGAAAACGGTGCTGTAAAATACAAACAGATTGCTTAGCTGTTTTAAGGGGCTGTTTTGCTACAGCCCCTTTCGTTTGCACATATTTATTTCTTTCTTTTCAGCTTATTTCAAATTTTCAGGATTCAATCCTTCCAACTCTGGAATTACGAAAATCCCGTCCTTTCTGATCAACACGTCATCGAAGTAAATTTCTCCGCCTCCGTATTCCGGTCTTTGGATAAAGACCAGATCCCAGTGGACTGCTGATTTGTTGCCGTTGAAGGTCTCTTCATAAGCGGCGCCTGGGGTCAGATGGATGCTTCCTGCAATCTTCTCATCAAAGAGCGTATCCTTCATGGGATGCAGAATGTAGGGATTCACACCGATTGCAAACTCACCAAAATATCGTGCTCCCTCATCTGTATTGAGCAGTTCATTGATCCGCTCGTTGTTGTTGGAAGTTGCATTGACGATCTTTCCGTCTTTCACTTCAAAGACGATATTATCAAAGGTGAAACCATGCTCCTCGGAAGGGGTATTGTAGGAAATGATTCCGTTCACCGAGTCGCGAACAGGAGCGGAATAGACCTCACCGTCGGGGATATTTCGGTCTCCATTACACTTTACGGCACCAATTCCTTTAATTGAGAAGGTCAGATCCGTATTTTTTCCTGTAATTCTTACCTTATCTGTTCGATTCATCAATTCCACAAGTGGCTCCATTGCATCAGACATTTTTTTGTAGTCCAGCGTGCAAACATCGTAATAGAAATTTTCAAAGGCTTCCAAACTCATGTTGGCCAGCTGCGCCATGGCGTTGTTGGGATATCTTAAAACCACCCATTTTGTCTTGTTAACCCTATAATCAAGAACAGGACGGAGCAGCTTGTTATACATATTCATTTTCTCAGAAGGAACATCAGAAAGCTCCGAGGTATTATCGCTTGCCCGGATTGCGATATAAGCATCCATTCCCTGCATCTGATTGAGAAGGTAATCACTCATGAACTGGATTTGTTTTTCTTCGCAACCAAGGAGGATTTCCCGTGTCACAGAGGAATCTCTGATTTCAACGTAGGGCATGCCGCCGCAGGCATAAACTTCTTTCACCAGCTGTTTTGCAAGGGGTTTTGTACTTTCTCCTTCGTATGAGATTAAAACCTTCTCTCCCTTTTGTACATTGCAGGAGTAATGTACAAGGACGTCAGCTAATTTTTTCACTCTTGAATCCATATTTAAAATCTCCTTTAAGTAAAGTCAACGGTACTAGAAATATTATACCCCAAAGTGGGCCGCTTTAAAAGACCGGCTGGCAAAATACGGCAACGAAGAAATTCTAATACGGCAAAAACTAAGACTCTGGGCAATTCATCAATAAAATATCGCATACCAAATACATTTACGCGAATCGTCAGTTGTGTTAGAATGAACACGTCACGTCTACAAAAACTGAAGGAGCAAAGGATGAAGCATATATTTATCATGAACCCTGCTGCCGGTAAAGGAAAGGCGGGTAACGTATTTTTGCCCAGAATTATAGAAGCATCGAAAAAACTGGAGATTGATTATGAAATTCATCGAACCATTGCTCCGGGTGATGCGGAACATTTCGTGCGAAGCAGATGTGAAGCAATGGCAAGAGAAATGAGCGGGGATAACGGAGCGAATGGGGATATTGTACGGTTTTATGCCTGCGGCGGTGACGGCACCTTGAATGAAGTGGTCAATGGAGCATACGGATATAAAGATGTTGAGGTCGCAATGATTCCGGCAGGTACGGGCAATGATTTTCCAAGAAGCTTTGGAGATGCTTCCCACTTTGAAGATATAGAGGCTCAGATCCATGGCGCTTCACTCTGCATTGATTTAATACGCTATGAGACCGAGTCAGCAGAGGAAGAGACTGGTCCTGTGATACGATATGGAATCAACATGTTCAATATCGGTCTGGACTGCAATGCTGCCGATCTGGTTGGAAAAATAAAGCAATATCCTTTCGTCAAGGGGCCGCTTGCCTATATCCTTGGTGTCGGTATCGTTCTTGGTAAGAAGGAGGGGATAACCCTACAGATTTTATTTGAGGACGGAGACACTTATGAGGGAGAGTTTATGCTCGCTGCCATTGGAAACGGTCGCTACTGTGGCGGAGGATTCAAAGGCATGCCAAAAGCAGAGCTCGATGACGGTTTGATGGATGTCAGTATCGTAGACAATATTACACGCCGAACCTTTCTGTCACTTATAGGGAAATACCATAAGGGCACGCATCTTGACGACCCTGAAGTTATGAAATTTCTCACCTATAAACAATGTAAGAAACTGAAAATGATTCCTGTCGGCAGGGTAAAGATGTGTACCGACGGCGAAATTTCAACAGTGGGACAGACTATCTTTGAGATCGTTCCAAATGCTATGAAATTTTCTGTTCCTCAGGGTTGCTATTGATCGCGTATTTATGCTATAATCTACCTTGTCCGTGTGCGCAGGGAGAATAAAACATCCTTCTGCCGAGCATACTAATACATTTTGGAGAAGTATCGAAGTGGTCATAACGGGGCTGACTCGAAATCAGTTTGGGAGCAATCCCACGTGGGTTCGAATCCCACCTTCTCCGCCAACGCAAGAATATCCGTCCATAAGGGCGGATATTCTTGCGTTTTTTGGTGTGTGGTGAGAGGAGAACCCACGTGGAGAGGGGGTATTGGGGGAGAATATCTCCCTCAATTGGAGCTCTTTAAGGATAAAAAGAGCAAGGAACTGCTTCGGGGGTGACAGGCAAGGGAAGCCATACCAGACATACTGATTTCGAGTCAGTATACAGGTCTAGTATGGCGGCTTGCCGCCAAGAGGGGGCAGCGCCCCCTATGGAGCATGTTGTACATGCCCACGTGGGTTCGAATCCCACCTTCTCCGCCAACGAAAAAATATCCATCCATGGGGGTGGGTATTTTTTCGTTTTTGTCAGGGGGGTGGGAATCGAAGCCGAAAGGGCGCGAGCGTGAGGCGAAAGTCCAGTGGACTTTCGAGTAGAGAGCGGTCCGAAAGGCCTGAGAGAGGCCTTGAAGTACGGCAGGTGCGAAGCAGCTGTGTAAATCCCACCTTCTCTGCCAACGATTTTGCCGTAAGAAGCCGATTGCTTTTGCGATTGGCTTCTATTTATTTGCATGGTAAAATATAATTAGATGCTACATCGCATAATCTCTTTTGTAGTCACTAAGATTATGAAATTGTTGATGAGGCCTATTTTAATCAGTTCGGGATTTTTCAGCACCACCTACATATCACATAGCACAATTGGATTGCCGTGGTGCTCAATCAATTTCTTTACATCCTCAAATTTCAGAAAAATTGTTGCTGTGTTTTCCATGGGATGAATGCCAATCCGTTGCTCTTGCAGGTTTCGATCAAAAACCACTGTGACATTTTTTTCTGCGTTGTTTAACACACCAATGGGCGTCACGTGTCCCTTCCCCAACATCAGATGTTTGCTCAGATCATCCTCGCTGGCGAAGCTTAGCTTGCGGCTGGGAATTTGTTCGCTCAGTCGTTTTAAATCCGCGGATTTATAGCCTGGCAAAGTGACAAGATAGAAGTTTTTCTTTTTATCATCCCGCAGGAAGAGATTTTTGACAACCAGTTCTTTATGGGGAAGATTAAGTGAATCCATTTCTTCAATGGTAAATGCCGCGCCGTGCTCATAGCATTCATATACAATATCGCATTCATCTAAGAATTGATAGGTTCCTTTTTTGTCTAATAATTGATAGGTTTCGTTTTTGTCAATTAACTGATATGTCTCATTATTATCCAACATCTTGTTTTTCTCTGACATTTTATTATCTCCTGGCTTTTGCCCTTTCCTGTAATGGTTGTCCGTAATCTTTGTCACTTTTATATATTCGCTTCATCAAGGCTTGGACGCAAGCTGAAGAAACTCCTGCATTGCACGGGTGAGATACTTATTCATCTTGAAATAGAAATAATTTTCCCGAATTGCAAACTGGCTGTCGATTTTATAATAGATCATACGATGATCCGGCGGGATGTTCCGCACCAATGTATCGCTGACCAGCGTAGCTCCAATGCCATGGCAGGCAACGTGGTAAGCTGTTGCTAACTGATCCAGCTCCAGCACAATGTTTGGCTTGATATTGTGTTCTGCAAATATTTTGTCTGCCCGATCCCTTGTATCATTTCCGTACCGGAGCAATATGAACGGTGTGTTATCTGCTTGCTCAAGTGGAATCGCGCCCATGGCAGGGTCAAGATGCTTATCACTCATAATGTCTTCCGCAGTCAGTTGGTATTTCCTTACGCGTTTATTCAAATCAAGCCTTTCAGGAACTGCTAAAATCATCTGCTCCCGGTGAAAAAGCTGTTTTTTATAGAGGGTTTCATTAAAAGGATAATTGTCGATAATCAGGTCCAATGCTCCGGAATAAAGCTGTTTCTCAAGGCGCGCAGTGTCAGCTTCGATCAAATTGACTGCTACCAGCGGATATTGAGACTTAAATCTGGCAATCATAGGCGGTAGAATATAGGAAGTAAAAAAATTGCTGGCCCCGATGGCAAGGCTGCCCGTTCTCAGGTCATTCAGGTCGCTGAGATACATCTCAAAGCTGATTTCAATATCCATGATTTTTTCGGCACATTTGATATATTCCTCACCACATTCCGTCAATTGGATTGGTGTGGTACTGCGATCGAAAAGTTGAGAACCAATGCGGTCCTCGATTTTTTTTATGGTCAGACTGAGTGATGGCTGGGAAATATAGAGCTTTTCCGCTGCTTTTGAGAAGCTCTTTGCTTTATAAACCTCGTAAACATACTTTTTGTTTGTGAACATTTAGGAACCTCGTTATAAATTATAACTTATGAATTTTTCATTCATATTAATTCATTAATATATTGATATTATAAAAGAAAACCAAAAGAATGCAAGATTTTGGATGGGAATATTTATTTTTATTTATGACTTTCATATCTTTATTTATATTTGTCTTTGACAGAGGGCGACGATATAATGAGGAAAACAGGGGGCTCAGAGGCTGCAGCGAGGGAGTTTTCAAATGAGGAAGAACTTGAACTGAGGCAGGATACAGCAGAAGCAACTTCGAAGAGGATAACGACTTCAAAGAAGAGGCAGGACTTGAAAGAGAGGACCAATGACCATGTCAAAACAATATAAGCAGGATGAAACGTTCCGTCTTGAACACGATTCCATCGGTACGAAGGAAGTTCCGGAGCATGCATATTATGGCGTTCAGACATTACGTGCGGCTGAAAACTTTTCAATTACGGGACTTACTATGCATCAGGAGATTGTGAACAGCATTGCTGCAATCAAAAAAGCCGCCGCTTTAACAAATTATGAGGTCGGCAGATTGGACAAAAAGCGTACCGATGCAATTGTAAAAGCCTGTGATGAGATCATTTCCGGCAAACTTCATGACCAATTTATCGTGGGCCCCATTCAAGGGGGTGCGGGCACAAGCCTTAACATGAATGCAAATGAGGTCATCGCCAACCGTGCCATTGAGCTTCTGGGAGGGACCAAAGGAGATTACCTGCTCGTGAATCCCAACGACCATGTGAATTACGGGCAATCCACCAATGATGTATTTCCTTCCTGCGGCAGAATTACTTCACTCAAGCTGATGATCAAAGCACAAGCCGAATTATATCGCCTGTACGATGCGTTCATCGCAAAAGCAGAGGAATTTGATGGCGTGATTAAAATGGGCCGGACGCAAATGCAAGACGCTGTGCCGATTCGTCTCGGGCAGGAGTTTCGTGCGTATGCAGCCGCCATTAAACGTGATATTGCAAGGTTTGAAACGGCAAAAGACGAAATGCGCAGCTTAAACCTCGGCGGTACAGCCATTGGTACAGGACTTAACGCCGATGAACAATACCTGCTGCGCGTGGTGGAGAATATTGATAAAATCACGGGATTGAATTTGACGCAGGCCAGCGATCTGATCGACGCAACTCAAAATCTCGATGGTTATGTTACCGTTTCCGGTGTGACGAAATCTTGTGCAGTGAACCTTTCGAAAATCTCAAATGATTTGCGGCTCATGTCCTCCGGTCCGAGAACCGGATTTGGTGAAATCAATCTGCCGCCGAAACAAAACGGTTCCAGCATCATGCCTGGCAAGGTCAATCCTGTAATTCCTGAGGTTGTAAATCAGGTTGCCTTTAACATCATCGGAAACGACATCACCGTGACCTTGGCTGCTGAGGCCGGCCAGCTGGAGCTGAACGCGTTTGAACCAATCATTTTTTATAACCTGTTTCAGTCCATCGAGACAATCACCTATGCGGTTCGTACCCTCGTCGACAACTGTATTACAGGAATTACGGCCAATGTAGAACGTTGCCAAGCCATGGTGGAAAACAGTGTAGGAATTATCACCGCCGTATCTCCGCATATCGGATATCAAAAGGCAGCTGAGATTGCAAAGGAAGCTATCTCTACCGGCGTATCGGTACGGGCACTGCTCCTTCGCGAAAAACTATTGACAGGTGAGGAACTCGATATCATTCTGAATCCTTTTTCCATGACAGAGCCGGGAATTTCCGGCGCAGAACTGTTGAAAAACGTAGCACAGCCTTGTCTGGAGATTCAGAAGGACGTAAACAAGAGCTATGAGCTTACCGGTCGCTGGAACACCGTAGCGGTTATTTCAGATGGAACTGCGGTGCTTGGTCTTGGGGATATCGGCCCGGAAGCCAGCATGCCTGTTATGGAAGGGAAGTGTGTGCTGTTCAAAGCTTTCGGTGATGTGGAGGCTATTCCGCTCTGCGTGAGGTCAAAGGAAGTGAATGACATCGTAAATGTCGTCACTTTGCTGGCAGGAAGCTTCGGCGGGATCAACCTTGAAGATATTGCGGCACCCAGATGCTTCGAAATAGAGCGTAAGTTGAAAGAACGCTGTGATATTCCAATTTTCCACGATGATCAGCACGGTACCGCCGTGGTGACGTTGGCTGCATTGATCAATGCTTTAAAGTTCGTAAAGAAAGATTTGCGCGATATCCGTGTGGTGACGCTGGGCGCCGGGGCTGCGGGTGTTGCAATTATCAAACTGCTGATGGTGATGGGGCTCAAAGAAGTTGTGATGTGTGACCGTCAGGGTGCAATTTACGAGGGACGAGAGGGCTTAAATGCAGAAAAGGCTGAGATGGCAAAGCTCTCAAATCTGAGCAAGAAAAAAGGAAGTCTGGCGGATATGCTCAAAGGCGCGGATGTATTTATTGGGGTGTCATCACCGGGTACCGTAACACAGAAGATGGTTCGCAGTATGGCAAAGGATGCAATTCTGTTCCCCATGTCAAATCCCACTCCTGAAATCATGCCTGATTTGGCATTGATAGCCGGTGCGGCAGTGGTTGGAACCGGCCGCAGCGATTTTCCTAATCAGATCAACAACGTTCTGGCGTTCCCGGGGATTTTCAGGGGTGCATTGGATGTACGTGCAAGTGACATCAACGATGATATGAAAATTGCAGCAGCC
>JARBUO010000069.1 GCA_029239605.1 Bacillota bacterium
GATTTTCGGTGTTGTTACGACGGACACCATCGAACAGGCAATTGAACGGGCAGGAACAAAAGCAGGAAATAAAGGCTTTGATGCGGCAGTTTCTGCAATCGAGATGGCAAACCTAATGAAAAACATAGGCTGATATAATCTTCCAGTTTAAGGAAAGGAACAGTCCGCAGGCATTCATACGATGCCTGCGGCTTTTTTGAAAGAAAGGCTGTGCCGGTGCGATGCCAAGAAGATGACAG
Source organism: Bacillota bacterium (assembly GCA_029239605.1). GTDB lineage: Bacteria > Bacillota > Clostridia > Peptostreptococcales > Anaerovoracaceae > Anoxybacterium. The sequence continues at coordinate 240 of JARBUO010000069.1, forward strand.
AGAAGCGATGCTGGCATGAGCTTTATCGGGCTTGTTTCCGGTAAGAAGCTGCAGTATAATCAATCCCGAATGGAGAAATAGTTATGAATCAGCGTTTTTCAAAATTAATCATTAGCTTAAATAAGGGCGGCGTTATTTTATTGCTTGCCTTGTCCCTGGCCGGTATCGTCTTCCCGGTCTTTCTGTTTCGCTATGGCGGCAATCTGAGCCTGATCCGGTATTTTGAGATGCATCATACCGTTATGAGACTGTCGGGATTTCTGATCCTGCTGGTTTCCTGGAAACTCTATAAGCGTGTGAGCACTGCCTGGAGTATTGTAATGATTCTGCTATCCCTTAGGATCTTTCAGTACTTGATGATCCATCGGTCAGATCTTTGGAATCCACAATTTCTCGCAGAAGTATTCTGTTACTTTTTACTGCTTCTCTCCCGAAATTATTACGTCCGAAAAACTGATCGGTATTCACTGAAACGAGGAATTTTGATTTATTTGCTCTTTATTGTCTTTATATTCTTCAATGCATCGCTTGCCTTGTTCAGAGAAAAAGGAGCCGTATCCTTTCTACGGTGCATGGAGGGAACCCTTGGAATTCTCTTTGACCTGAACAATTTCTCGCCTACTTTTATAACACCCCATACAGCTTATTACAGTTTTCTTTTTTGGTTTAGCTGGATTTGCATTTTTGCAGGGCTGATCGCCGTTTTAACCCCTTACGTGAGTATAAAAGCTCAGACGCAGGGGGAAATGGAACGGGCGAGAATTCTGGTGAATCTGTATGGACAGAACTGCAGCTCGTATCTGGCGCTTGAGAAAGATAAAAGCTATCTCTTTGGGAAAGCCGTTAAGGGCGTCGTTGCTTATGGCATTGTGGGCGATATCTTTGTGGTTTTGGGTGATCCAGTCTGTGAGGCCAGAGATTTCAGGACATTTCTGTCTGAAATAAAAACCCACTGTGAACGAAATGCCTACAGTCTGCTTCTGCTGAACACTACCGGTATGTTTCTGGACCAGTACGAAACAATTGGTCTGGGGTATGTCAAGTGCGGAGAGGAGCCCAGGTTCTTTTTGCCCGAATACACTATTACGGGCAGTGCAGCATCTAAGGTTCGGCTGAATATTAATCACGCCACAAAGGAAGGCATCACAGTGAAAGAATACGATCCACGCAAGAGAAGGGATTCGGCTTTGGACAAAGAACTTCTGGAGATTTCCAAAGAGTGGTTTGCCATGAAGAAAAGCGGAGAACTGGTATTTACCATGGGGAGCATCGGACTCGACCATCCCTTGGACCGGAGATATTTCTATGGGGAGGGTCCCGACGGGCGGATTCAGGCGTTTGTTGTCTTTCTGCCCTTTGCAGGGGGGAACGGTTATGTGGCTGATGTAACGAGATACCGAAACGGTGCCGTCAGAGGCGTTCTGGAAAAGATCAATTATGAAGCGATGATGAACTTCAAAGCAGAGGGGATCCAGTGGGCCAGTCTGGCGGCTGCACCCCTTGCCCGTCTGGAGGAGGAAACCGATGTAACCGCAAAGCTCCTTCGGTTCATCTATGAAAAAATGAACGGTGTCTACGGCTTCAAAGCGTTGTATCAGGCAAAACAGAAATACAATCCAAGCTGTTGGGAACCAAATTACTACGTATTCTATCCGCCGATCTTCACACCTGCCATGGCCTATGCCATTGTTAGAATCCAAAATCCATTGGGAGCCAGAGACTTTGCCAAGTCTTTCTTTCGTAATTCGGAACGTGGAAAAAAAGAAAAGGAACCGAATAGACGGAAAGAATAGATGGAAAGAATAGATGGAAAGAATAAAAAAGTGCTGGCGTTACTTCCCAATAAAAAAAGCGGAATGTGCACTTTCTTTGAAAGAGAGGCATATTCCGCTTTTTTCCAGCACGCTGTTGCGGCTTTTGCAAAGCTCTACAAACGGTTTTTCTGGTTAAACAAACAGATTGACGTTGGATTCTTCCGCATCTCCCAGGTAAGCCGCCACGCCTGCATACTCGATCCCATCAATGAGTTCTTCTTTGGTGATTCCCATAACATCCATGGACATGGTGCAGGCCACCAGCTTGACACCATTGAACATGGCCTGCTTCATCAGACTCTCCAGCGAGTCGATATTCTTATCTTTCATGACCTTCTTCATCATTGCGGTACCCATGCCGCCCATGTTCATCTTGGAAAGCTTCAGCTTTTTCATTCCCCGGGGCATCATTGCGCCGAACATCTTATCAATGAATGGCTTTTTAACACCCTGATTTTCCTGCTTCCTCAAGGCGTTAAGGCCCCAGAAGGTAAAGAACATCGTTACCGGACGGCCCATTGCGGCTGCACCGTTTGCAATGATAAAGGATGCGAGAACCTTGTCGAGGTCTCCGCTGAATACAATCAGGGTTTTTCCCTGAGGAAGTGGGGATGTATTCGTATTTTGTCCGCCGGAAATCACGTTTCCGCTTCCTGATCCCGTATTTCTGCCACGAACAACCGGTGCGCCGGTTTCGCCTTCCGAAACATGAGCTGCGCCCAGCCCCTTCTGAATGTAGACGATACTTTCTTTTCCCGACCGCTCCGCCTTCAGAAGGGTGTTGCCCATTCTCCTGCACCAGGCTTCAATATCTCTTGCAAAGCCCATGTCATTGGCGGAGACCTGTAGAATTTCTCCGTCATGCATCTCTTTGATGGTATGGAAAACTCTCATGATAGGCCCTGGGCACTGGAGCCCGCTGCAGTCGATGGTCTGCTTCGCCACAATTTTATCGAGATCAATGATGGTATGATCCGGCGCATCTGCGCCGTCTTGACTTGGGTTGCCTCCGGGGTTTGCTTGTGTAGAAGCATCTCTTTGACCCGAGAGGGAGGCTGTACTGGCAGGATTTCCCTGAATCTGCGACGGTGAAGCTTGGTACCGATCGTGATAGACGGATTTATAAAAGCTGGTACCGCCGGGGAACACTTTAACCTGTTCAAAGCCATTTTGCATAAGGGTCCTGGCTGCGTTATAGGATCTTACGCCGATGGCACAGTAGGGGATCACCAGTTTGCCCTGATCCAGTTCGTCCATCCGTTTTCTCAGCTGACCCAGCGGGATGTGGCAGGAGCCTGGTATCTGGAATGCCATGCGTTCCATTTCTTCTGTTACATCCAGTACGACGTAGTCTTCCTTGCCCGACTCTTCCAGCTGATCAATCTCGTTCCAGCCGGTAAAAGCAGCGGTTCCGTTCAGCAGGTTCTCCGCAACAAAGCCCAGCATATTCACCGGATCTTTTGCGGAAGAATAAGGAGGCGCGTACGCAAGCTCCAATTCTTTCAGATCATAGATCGTTGCACCCAGTCTGATGGCAGTAGCAATGACGTCAATTCGTTTGTCTACGCCCTCTTGACCGATGACTTGGGCTCCAAAGATTTTTCCATCCTTTCCAAAGAGCATTTTCAATGTAAGCGGCGTTGCCCCCGGATAGTAACCGGCATGGGACTTCTGGTTGATGAGTACAGTGAAATAATCCTGATCTACCTGCATACCGCGGCGTTTCAGCGCTTTCTCATTAACCCCTGTGGCACCGGCGGAAAGATCAAAGACTTTTGCAATGGACGTTCCCTGCGTTCCCCTGTATTTTTGCAGCGAACCCTTCCGGACACCCGCATCGATGGCAATATTGTCCGCGCAGATTCTTCCTTGCTTATTGGCAGGTCCTGCAAGGGGGAACATGGTCCTATCCTTAAAGATGAATTCCTCTACTTCAATTACATCCCCTACAGCATAGATGCTTGGATCGGAGGTCCTCAGATATTCATCGACAACGACGCCTCCTCTTGCATTCAGCACTAGGCCCGCATCCTTTGCAAGACTGCTGTTGGGCTTGATTCCAATGGAGAGAATTACGATATCGGCTTCGACAACAGCCCCGTTTTGCAGGGTTATTGCGGTAACGCCGTCTGTATGATCGAACTGTTTGACTCCGTTGCCCAGTTCCAGTCTGACGTTGTTCAACCGCATGTTTTCATGAATCAGCTGAGCCATTTCAAAGTCCAGGGGAGCCATGACCTGATCCATCATTTCAACCACAGTTACGTCGCAGCCTGCTGCATGCAGGTTTTCCGCCATTTCCAGCCCGATGAATCCGCCTCCGATGACAGCGGCCCGCTTCGGTTTCTTTTGGGCAATATAGTTCTTAATCCGGTCTGTATCCGGCACAGTCCAAAGGGAGAAAATTCCCGGGCCGTCAATTCCCGGAATTGGTGGTTTCAGCGGCGAAGAACCGGTGGCGATGAGAAGAATGTCATAGTTTTCTTCGTACGTATCTCCTGTTCTGACCTTTTTCACCTGTATTTTTTTATTCTCGCGGTCAATGGCCATAACCTCATTGGAAACGCGAACTTCGATATTATACTTCGCCTTCATTCCCTCCGGCGTCTGAAGGAGCAGTGCTTCCCTGTCTTTGATCACATCACCGACATGATACGGCAGACCGCAATTGGCGTAAGAGATATACTCTCCCCGCTCAAAGATGATGATTTCCAGCGACTCATCCAATCTTCTGAGTCTGGCGGCAGCAGTAGCCCCTCCGGCTACACCTCCGATAATCAGCACTTTTTTACTCATGTGAATCCTCCCAATCATAATATAATGAACTTGATTTTCTACTTACTATTTTTTTACTGGCAGCGGCTCCATCTGATCTGCTGCTGCATTGTTATTTCAATAACAATATACCCATCTTAGCATGGAACTCACAGCAGCCTCTGTGATAATGTCACAAATATCCCGGCCGAAATTCCGACTTGCTGCGAAGAAGAACGCAGCGATGATAATTAGTTGCCGATATTGAGAAATGACGGAATAAATCGCCATTCTTCTAATAAATTGTGAAGAGGATCGGAAAGATCTCTGGATAAATCTCTCGAATCGCTGTAAAATTGTTAGAAAGAAATGTTTTGGAAACGATTCTATAGGATGGTTGGGGGATGCTGTAATGTTCTCCTAAGCCGAGAATGAGGTGAAAACGGTATGCGACAGTCGGAACGGACACAACTAATGGAGATCCTGCCTTTTTGGAAAAAATTGAGCCAGGCAGAGCAGGAAGAGGTTTTTGCTCACACAGTCATGAATAAGTATCCGGGGGGACAGAATATCCACGGAGGACAGCAGGACTGCACCGGAGTCATCGCTGTAAAAAGCGGCAGACTGCGCGCCTATCTGATGTCAGAGGAAGGCAAAGAAGTAACGCTCTTCAGACTCCTGGAGAATGATGTATGCGTTCTTTCTGCATCCTGCATTATGAGAAACATCTCCTTCGACATCTATGTGGACACGGAAGGTCCGACGGAACTGTACATTCTAAATGCGGCGGTATACGACCGAATCGCCAAAGAGAATCCCGCAGTGGGAAGCTTTATGACAGAATTGATTTCCATGCGTTTTTCAGAAGCTATGTGGGTTATGGAGCAAATCCTGTTTATGAAGCTGGATAAACGTCTTGCTATGTTCTTGCTGGATCAGGCAGGACTGGAGGGCGGAGACACCATAACATTGACTCATGAGCAGATTGCAAGTCATATGGGAAGTGCCCGGGAAGTAATCTCGAGGATGCTGAAATATTTTTCCAATGAGGAAATTCTCAGTGTATCCCGAAAGGGAATTAAAATTCTTGATCGAAAGAAGCTGACGGAATATCTATGAGGCGAGTGCTCTCGTGTCTCCGGAATTCCCCCATTGTTGAATTTACCGAATTGTGATATACTATAAAGAATAACTAAAAAACCGGGTGCCGCAAGAGGCTATTTGGGTGACTGAAAGGGGGATTAAAAATGATGGGGAATATGATGAGCACATTGGACAGCAAGTATTCGGAAATTACACCAAGAATACTTGAACTGACAGAATTATGCCTTGAAAACAGCTCGATAGATTTGGAACTTTATCAAAAATATAAAGTAAACAGAGGTTTGAGGGATTTAAACGGCAACGGAGTTCTGACAGGGCTCACTGAGATATCGGAAATACAGTCTTTTGATGATGTCGATGGTGAAAAAGTTCCCTGTGAGGGGAAACTGTTTTACCGCGGGTTTGATATTGAAGCGCTGGTTGACGGTTTCGTCACGGAAAAACGATTCGGCTTTGAAGAAGCGACTTATCTTCTGATCTTTGGAAAACTGCCTACCCAAAAGCAGCTCGAAGATTTTTCTTCGCTGTTGGCACAGTACAGAACGCTCCCGACAAGTTTTGTGAGAGATATCATTATGAAAGCTCCTACGCCGGATATGATGAATACCCTTGCCCGAAGTGTCCTGACGCTGCATGCATATGATACGAAAGCCAATGATGTATCCATACCCAATGTACTGAGACAATCCCTTCTGCTGACAGCGGTTTTTCCGCTCTTCGCAGTTTATGGCTATCAGACATTCCGCCATTACTTTGAAGGAGACAGCCTCGTAATTCATACCCCGAGACCGGAACTTTCTACGGCAGAGAACATTTTATATATGCTGAGACCCAATTCCAAATACACTGAGCTGGAAGCCAAAATCCTGGATGTGGCGCTTGTTCTTCATGCAGAGCACGGAGGCGGTAACAATTCCACCTTTACGACCCACGTTGTTTCGTCATCGGGTACAGATACCTATTCCACGGTTGCTGCATCGCTGGGTTCGCTAAAAGGCCCCAAACATGGAGGTGCCAACATTAAAGTTGTCCAGATGTTCGAGGACCTGAAGCGCAATGTAACAGACTGGACCGACGAAGATCAGATCTCCGGATACCTAAGGGATCTGCTGCATAAAAAAGCCTTTGACAAGGCGGGATTAATTTATGGAATGGGACATGCGGTCTATTCCTTATCTGATCCAAGGGCAAACATTTTTAAGAAGTTCGTTGAGAGTTTGTCCGTGGAAAAGGGCAGAACAGACGAGTTCCGGCTTTATTCCATGGTAGAACGGCTGGCAGCACGGATCATTGCAGAAGAGAGAAAGATCTATAAGGGCGTCAGCGCAAATATCGACTTTTACAGCGGTTTTGTTTACAGCATGCTCGACCTTCCGCTGGAATTATATACACCGATCTTTGCTATCGCACGGATTTCCGGATGGAGTGCGCACCGCATCGAAGAACTCATCAATGCCGGAAAAATCATCAGGCCTTCGTATAAGAGTGTTGCACTGAAAAAGAATTATGTGAAAATAAAAGATCGATCATAAGTAAGAAATCGGATCATAAAAAAATAAAAAGGATGCCGGATTGCTGGATTTCAGCAATTCGGCATCTTTGCCGTTTTTTCGTTTTATACGCGGTTATGGTTGATTCGAAAACGCCTGATATGAAGATATCTGGTTAAGTAAGCCAGTGGAATGCACAGGAAAAACCAAAGCACAGTGAAGGCCAGGCAAATTTGCCCAAGAAAATTATAAGAATATGCGGAATAGTCCCAGACATTCCATCCAAGCCATATGTTGACCACACACCCCACCGCCAGCTCAATCATCGTGATCACGACGGCCCCCGTCAGGCATTTTTTCCAAAGCGGCGCATTTTCGTTTTTTGAATTGATATGATATAGAATTACAAAAGCAATTCCTCCTGTAACAAGCATGGTCCAATGGGTAAATCCCCGAAATGCCGTCTCCAGAATGCCGTACCCGACGGCACCTATGATAAATACTGTCAGATTGGCCTTGAAAGACCGAAAGGTTTCTGCCCTGTTTGCTCTGTTTTCCATTTCATCTCCTGTTTCTAAATTTTTGGTATCAAATACAGTTCCCTTTGGAACTGATTTAGGTCTTAAAAATCTGGCAATTTGATTTGTTTGAAAAGAAAATTCATTCCAACTTATTATTTGCTCGGGGGCTGCGAATATATCTGGAAAAAAATCATAGAGGATGATAGAATGAGACTATAAATATGAAAAGTGCTGAAATTTCAATGAAACAAGGCGCTCTATTGGCAAATATTTATCATTCTCGGACATGGTTTTGACTCGTAAAACCGATGAAAAACTTGCTCAATATGATAAATGCTGTAAATTTAGGTAATCAGCGGATTTCATGCTTTAAAAACCGCTGGAGAACAATGGTAATCTTTTGTCAACCCATGTGTAAGGAGGAGTAGGAAGATGAAGCCATCCAGGTACAATTTTGTATATCCCTATCAATTTAACAAGGATTATTCAGTGGTTTACAATGCGCTGAATGACACGGCAGGGATCGTTACCTCCCGGGAAGCAGAGTTCATCCGAAGCTGTGACCGGAGTTTGGGCATCCATGATACGAAGGTTAAAGCGTTTCAAAAAAAGGGATTCGTTATTGATGAGAATATCAGTGAACTGTCTGCGCTGAAGATTGAATATCTCAAATCAAAATTTGATACTAAGCTGCTTTCGATCGTCATCGTTCCAACCTACCAATGCAATTTGGACTGTGCTTACTGCTATGAGAAACTCAGTTACAGCACAGCGGACAACACCATTATGACGGAGCAGGTTCAGGACAGCATCTTTCAATGGATCAGCCGGAATCTCCAGGGCATAGAAAAGATGGAAATTTCCTGGCACGGAGGTGAGCCGCTGGTGGCACTTGATACAGTGATACGACTAGGAACAATGCTGAAGAAGCTGGCTGATGAGCACGGAATTCAATACACCGGTATGATGTCTACCAACGGATATCTGCTTGCAGAAACAACAGTAAAAGCACTTTGGGAGATTGGCATCAGAAAATATAAGATGTCTGTGGATGGCTGCAGAGAAAATCATGACAGCAGGAAGCGGCATAAAGACGGAAGTCCTACCTATGATGTCATCCTGGGGAATATTGAGAAAAATATAGAATACATAGATGAGGTGGATTTGCGCATTAATATTATGAACAAAGGAGACTTGAAGGATGCCTATGAGATCGTTTCAATCCTTCGAGAGAAAGGTCTTCTGGAAAAAGTAATTCCCAGACTGGGCAAACCTGCAGCGTTTGCGGACGAAGGAAACGACCTGACGTTCACCCGTGAGGAATTCTCCTGTGAGGCGATCAAGTATTCTCTTTTGCAGGGCATTGGACCTTCAACGTTTTCAAAGATCGACTGTTTCTGCCAGATCAATCACATCAACGGAATCATTGTGGATGGGCACGGAACGTTGTTTAAATGCGTATCGGATACAGGAGACGGACAAAACTGCGGAAAACTAACGGAAGACGGCTCGTTGGTTTACAATAAAAATTATTATGCATACGGCCTTAGCAATCCTATGGAATTGGCTCTGTGTGAGGAATGTCCGTTCCTGCCCGTCTGTATTGGAGAATGCGCACATGACAGAAAAGAAGGAAGACCTTGCATTTTCGGATCTCTTTCGGAAGAGTGCAAGGCACAGTATATCAACGCCTATGTTGTAAAGCGCCTCCTGAACAGGCTGAAAACAGAGGGCTTTTCCTCTGCAAACGAGGGCGGGAGATTGGATCAATTTATCATGGGTGATTACGATGAGGCGACAGCAAAATTCATTCGAAACGCAGCTTCCACTTATATGCTCGGTGACCTGATCTCTCTGGCAGAAAAGAGCAAGATGGATTTCAGCAGTGATGAGTTGGAACTCCTGCTTCAGCTCATTCAGCCGACAGAGCTGGCCGACTAGAGCTCGCTCTGTAATATTATAAAAGTCGGATCAGGCTGTCCGGCTGCAACGGAATCAAATGTTCGGAGAGAGCGCTGATCTGCTCTTTCCGCGCAAAGTTGCAGCCGGGCAGCTTGCGATTTACACCGTTTGATGATAAACTTAGCGTAATGATAAAAAGAGTACGGACCATGATAATAACTGTCCGGATAACTGCAGGAGGACCAGTGAATATATTCATCAGCGGTGGCTGTAAAAACGGAAAATCCTACTTTGCTCAGAGCCTTGCAAAGATGCAGGCGGCTTCTGGCCTGCCGCTCTATTATATTGCCACCATGAAACCGGTAGATAATGAAGATCAGGCAAGGATTCTGCGGCACAGGCAAGAGCGAGAAGGTTGGGGATTTACGACCATTGAGAAGGGCACCGGAATCGGCAGCTTGGAGGCGGATTTTTCAGGGAGTTTTCTTCTGGACAGCGTTACAGCATTGCTGTCCAATGAAATGTTCCAAAAGGATGGCACCATCGACCAGTCTGCACACCTCAGAATCGCTGATGAATTGACGGAACTGACCAGGAAATGCAGCAATATGGTATTTGTTTCTGATTATATTTACTCAGATGCAGAGCGCTACGATACATTTACGGAGTGTTATAGAAAAGGGCTTGCCTGGATCGATCGGTCTCTTGCAAGAAACTGTGAGGCAGTGATTGAAGTGGCCTACGGCAGGGTGCAGATCATAAAAGGACCGGATGGTTTTTTGGATAACATCGGAGGATTGGAATATTGAGATTAATACAAGCGTTTTTTATGTCACTCGGCATGTTTTCTTCCATTCCGTGCCCATATCGCCCCTGGAACGAAAAGGCAAGGCATCTGATGCTGGTCTGCCTTCCCTGGGTGGGTCTGGTAATCGGTCTGATTTGGTACGGACTTTTCTATGCAATGGAACAGTTTGGTGTTCCATTGCAGCTGGAAGCTGCGGTATTGGTCCTTTATCCGTATCTTGTCACGGGTTTTATTCATTTGGATGGTTATATGGATACCTCCGATGCAATTTTATCCAGAAGACCTCTCGAAGAGAAGCTTAGGATTTTGAAAGACCCTCACACGGGCGCGTTCGCAGTGATTTCAGTTGTGGTTCTGCTGTTGCTCTGCTATGGGGCGATGGCATCCGCTGTTGAACGGATTAACTTTAAGCAAGCGCTTGATATTGCCAGTAGTGATCCCATGCTGAGCCTGATCCTCATACCCGTGATTACAAGATGCGGGTCAGCCATTGCTGTGATGGGCGGAAAGCCACTGGCCCATAGCCAATATAAAGGGGAAGAAGGCAAGAAAAGACCGACAGCGGAAATTGCTGCAGTGTCAATAACGTTTTTGGCAGTATTGCTGACAGCTTTCGCCTATGGAGCAGGGGTTTGGTCCGCAGGTTCCTCCTACGGGCCGGTGCTGATTTTATTTGGAACCGCAGTGGCATATCTTGGCTCGATTCTAAGCGCCGTCAGGGAACTCGGTGGTGTGTCGGGGGATCTGGCCGGTTATGCATTGACTATGGCGGAGGCAGCAGGGCTGGTGTTTCTGGTATTTGTTTCATAGAGAAAGGGAGAGCGTGCATTCATGCATTTAATTTTTGGTGGTGCATATCAGGGTAAGCTGGACTATGCAAAAGAACGATACGGGGTCACAGAACGGGATGTATGGGACTGTGCCCTCCTTCCAGGAGGCCATGGAGAACAAACAGGATCAACACTCATAAATCACATTGATTATTCGAAAAAAGTGATTGATCACTTAGAAGCGTTTATCCTGGCTTGTGTAAAATCCGGTGAGGAAGCGAAAGAACTTCTTGCGGACAGCAAAGCACTCTGGAAGGATTCTGTCATAATCTGTGCAGATATTTCCTCCGGTATTGTGCCCTGCGATGCAGAACTGAGAGCCTGGCGCGAAATGACCGGGAGAACGCTGATGTATCTTGGAACGGAGGCACAGGAGGTGACCAGAATCTTCTGCGGCATACCTCAAAAGGTGAAATAGGAGCAAGTTATGGGAAAAATACATTTAATCAGACATGGAACAACTGAGGCAAACAAAACCAGAAAGTATTACGGAAGTACTGACCTGCCCCTTGCCAATGAAGGTGTGGATGAGGTTTCAAAGCAGGCTCTCGCAGGCATCTATCCAAAGTCGGACGGTGCGCTTCTTTTTACTACAGGTCTTGTGAGAACGGAGCAGACCTTTTTTCTGATCTACGGATGCAAAGAGCATCAGGTCATCCCTGAACTGCAGGAGTATCGATTTGGAGCTTTTGAAATGAAAACCCACGACGAACTGGAGCACGATATGGAATACCAGAAATGGATGGGTGATGACAAGGGCATGACACCTTGTCCCGGCGGAGAAAGTCCCCAGGACTTTCGATGCAGAGTGGGGGAAGGGTTTGCCAGGATATTGGAATTTCATAGAGGAGACGGAAAACAGGATCATGACATCATTCTTGTTTGTCACGGCGGTGTCATCTCTCTTGTTATGGGTACCTGCTTTCCTGAGGCGGAGAAAAATATCTTTGAATGGCAGCCCGAGCCGGGCAGGGGGTATTCCATTCATACGATCCAAGGCTCGCCTGTTTCGTATGAAATGATCTGATAATTTTCAACTTGTTTACGTTATGGATAAACATACAAAACAATTCTTCCAATAATTTTTAAACATATCATGCGCATAATAATCTCCTTTGGATTCAGAATAATGATGGGTGCCATGTAAAACGGATTTCGATACCGTTTTACTCTGGCCGCTTAAATAGATATTGTTTCTGAAAGGAGAAAAACATGATGAATCATAATTCAAGCATCGGCTGCGATGTAACGGAATGTCGTTTTCACTGCAAGGAAGATAACTACTGCACCCTGGATAAGATTCAGGTAGTAAAACACTCTCAGAAAGCGGATACCGTTGAGCATACTGACTGTGGCAGCTTTAAGAAGAGCTAATAAACCGCCTGTACAATCATAAAAACCAGGATCTGAACTGATGAAAATCAAAATCGATCCTGGTTTTTTAAATTGCGGGTTTGGCAGGCTGAAAGGGATCGATGGTCAATGATTTCATAATTCCGTCGGATAAATAATCACTCATTAATATAGTGTGATAGCGGGTCCTGTCGAAGATATCCACCCCTTTTTCAAAGTCCCCGGTTGCAATGGAAAGAAGCTGCTGATACATCATATTGAGATACCTTTGAAACAAGGAATACCATTGCTCTTCAATCCAGTAGGAGTTGAGCCCTGCCAGGAATGCGGCAGTATCTCCCGCGTTTTGATACCACTGCCGATGCAATTCATCTGCACGGCCCTGATCTCCTGCAAGAATCGCTTCCGTCAGGTTTTTCAGTGAAACAATATGGTGTGTCAGAAGATTGATCAGCTGCTCAGCTGTTTCTGGTCCGTAGAATATTGAGAAGCTTCCGTAAATATCTCCGGCAGCTTGGTGGAGCCTGTTGTAAACCGGCTCGGTGCAGCTTTCTATTGTGGAAATACAGCTGATCAGGAGCATACTCCATATGGCCATGTCTTGTGAAGCATTTCGAAAGCTATGGATGAGGTGCATTTGAGGGTAGGTAATATACTGAGGGAGATCTGCATCATGGCGCAGTTGATCATTAAGATACCGCGATTGATATGTAAGGTGTTGCCATTGATCAACCGTATTGCCCCCGCACATAGCTGTCCCTCCAATCCATTTTCTACTAAGAACGAACCCCATTATCCTGGGGCTCTGCTAATCAGTATATGTAATTGCTGTATGAATTGTTTCATTTTTCCTTTGAGGAAGAACCGATTTCTTCCAAGCCCATCTGAATGGCAGAATCTTGAAAGCACAGCTCCAGATGGCAATAATTATGGAAATCTGTGAGAATAATAGAAATCAATAATAATCGTTGACTTTATCACTTTAAAGTGATACCATAATAACGTAATGAATTATATTGGAAGTCATTGGTACGAGCCAATGTGGTGCAGAAACCATTTGATACACCCGCTTTTTCCCGCAGAAAGTGCTCTGCAAAGCTGTCGGAAAAAAGCGGGACATTGATATAATGCGATGAAGAGAGGTTGGAATGATGAAAAAATATGATCGGATCACACCGGAAGGAACACGGGATCTGCTGTTCCGGGAATGTGAGGCACAGAGAAAAATAACCGAAACCTTGAGAAACACTTTTGAAGGTAAGGGCTACCGCGAAGTAATTACTCCCGGCATCGAGTTTTACGATGTGTTTTCGTCCAATTCAAGATATTTTCCCCAGGAAAGTATTTATAAGCTGATCGATCATAAGGGCAGACTTCTTGCCATGAGACCTGATTCAACCATTCCCATCGCCAGAATGACAGCGACGAAGCTGAAAGGCCACGCACTTCCGATTCGGTTATACTACGGTCAGAGGGTTTACCGCCAACAGCCGGAACTTCGGGGGCGAAGCAGTGAAATCATGCAGATGGGAGTCGAACTGGTAGGGTTGTCTTCCTATGAATCGGATATTGAGATTCTCGCCACCGGAATGGAAGCCTTGGCCTCCTGTTGCGTGGATGATTTTAGAATCGAATTGGGGCACATCGGCATTTATAAGCTCCTGATGGAAAACCTCAAGGCATCGCCGGAACAGAAGGAGACCATTCACTCTCTCATCGTTTCTAAAAATTACGCAGGGTTGTCAGATATTCTGGAAGACTTTCCTGAGAGCCGGACTGCGGAACTGCTTAGGGAACTGCCCAAACTATTCGGAGGGAAAGAAGCACTGGAATCAGCCAGAGTGCTCTTCGATGGATACGATGACGAACTCCTTGCGATGCTTTCTTATTTGGAACGAATTTTTCAGGGCCTTGTGGACCGCAATCTGGATAAGGTAATGATTGATTTCGGCCTGGTACATCAGGCCGATTACTACAGCTCTTTGATCTTCCGGGGCTATATTTCCTCCGCTGGTGAACCGGTTTTGTCCGGAGGCCGCTATGATGAGCTGTTCAAGGATTTCGGAGAGAGCCTTCCTGCCACCGGTTTTGGAATCAATGTGGATCAGCTTGCTGCGGGATTGCTCAAGGAAGAAAGTGCTTCTGAAAACAGTGCAGGCGAAGCAGAAACAGGCAACATCAGAATCGCGCTGACGAAGGGCAGGCTGGAGAACAGCATTGTGAGCATGTTCGAAGAAATCGGATATGACTGTAGTAATTTAAAAGAGAAGGGAAGGAAGCTTCTGCTTTCCATCCCGGATAAAAATATGGATGTTGTCCTTGCAAAGGCAGCGGATGTCATCACTTATGTGGAGCACGGTGTCTGCGATGTGGGCGTGGTCGGAAAAGATACCATTGTAGAAAGCGGAGGCACGTTTTATGAGGTGCTGGATCTGGGGCTCGGGAAATGCAGGTTTGCGCTGGCAGTGCCCAAAGGATCGGATTTCTACAGTGGATACACAACCAAACGAATTGCAACCAAATATCCCAAAGTGGCCAGTTCCTACTTCGAATCCAAAGGAATGGATGTAGAAGTCATTAAAATTGAGGGGTCAGTAGAGCTTGCGCCGCTGCTTTCCCTGGCCGACGGGATTGTTGATATTGTGGAAACGGGAACCACTCTGAAAGAAAACGGTCTGGAAGTCATTGAAGAGATTCGGAATGTTTCAGCGAGGCTCATTGTAAATGTGGCCAGCATGAAATTGAAAAAAGCAGAGATCGAGGGGCTGATTTCAGATATCCAGGAGAAGATAAGAGGGTAATATGGAAATTATTTATTCGGATAACATAAGAGAATATGAATTCCTTGCCGGAATGAAGCGGCGGGCAGGAGAGATTAGCCTCTCGACCAATGAGGCGGTTCTTTCCATCATCAGTGAAGTGAAAGAAAAAGGGGACGATGCCGTCAGGAGCTTTGGAAAACGGTTTGACGGGGCTGTACCGGAACGGTTTGAAATATCAAAGGACGAGATGAGCGCCGCGTATGAAGGAGCAGATGAGGCACTGAAAAAGGCGCTCTGCCATGCCAGAGATAATATTGAAACGTACCACGAACAACAGATGAGAGAAGGCTATGAGCTGAAAAAGGATAAGGGCGTGGTGCTGGGACAGCTGGTACGGCCGCTTGCAAGAGTAGGCATTTACGTGCCCGGCGGAACAGCTGCATACCCGTCCACAGTATTGATGAACGCCATCCCGGCACGAATTGCCGGAGTGGAGGAGATTGTCATGGTAACGCCGCCACTGGTGGAA
>JARBUO010000070.1 GCA_029239605.1 Bacillota bacterium
GGTCACACCTGTTCCCATCTCGAACACAGTAGTTAAGCTCTTCAGCGCTGATGATACTTGGCGGGCAGCTGCCTGGGAAAGTAGGACGTCGCCGGTTTTTTATGAGGCTCCATGGTCAAGCGGTCAAGACACCGCCCTTTCACGGCGGTAACCCGGGTTCGATTCCCGGTGGAGTCACCAATTAGTGCAAAAAGCACGAAAAACTCTGTATTTTACAGAGTTTTTTTATTTTTTATTCATAACCAATTGTCCCATTGGTTCACTTTTTGGACTTGTTGCTATTTTCCTATGTCTTGTAGTCTTCTATCGCTTTGATATTATCCTTTCAGGTTAGGCAACTTCTGTAGCAATGAAACCCACTGTAGTTAGGCAGCGCTGTAGCAATACAGCCCACTACGGCAAGGCCAATGCTTTTATCGGGAACCTCTTACTGAGGGTCCATTATTGTAACGAGTCAACAGAAAGGCTGTGTTCAGATTTTTTACGGCACTGCTTGATCAGATGCCGGAGCCGTTTAATAACTTTTTTTTTGTCCTTCGCTTCTCCTGGCAGTTCGGCCCATAAAAAAAGAAAGTGATTGTGGAATGCTTTAACAATATTCTTATCTGCGATTGTAAAGTTTTTTTCTTGACAGGAGGCGTCTTTCTTTATTGCATGATGGTAGGTTTCAATCATGACAAGGCCGTCACGCTTTACCATCCAATTGATGTTTGCAATATGCGGATAATCACTTTTGCTAATAAAGGCAATTTCATAGTTTTCATAAGTCTGAAGCAGATAAACGAGGTATTCCAGCTGACAGATGATATCAATATTATCGGGTTTTATATTTCTCAAAATGTAGTTCTCGTCAAACGAGTACTTATTCTTTTCGATTAGTTCCTCAATGGCCTCAATGAAGTAAATGTCTTTGTATTGATAGCTTCTGATCTGAACATGAAACGCTTCCAACCTTCGGTTATGGAGGTGGATGCGGTATGATAGCTCCTGTCCTGTAATCCCTGTCAATTTAAGATATTTCTCATAGAGAGCAGAAGGCATTGTCGTTGTACTTAGGCCTTCCTTGAATACATATTTATTTCCTGGATACTCTTCGATGTCTGCAAAAACCTTTTGAAATTCATAGGAGTCCTGGGGTGGATAGGCTTTTAATAAGGGAGCTGCAGCCGATAGATCCTGATAATATTTTGCTGACCAGATTTCAATACTCTGCTTCGATTGAAACAGAAAAGCACTATCTGGCGGCCCTTCGCTTTGCGTGGAAAAACCACATATAGCTCCGGATTTTGGAACAATACATAACTCTTTATTAAAGGAAGATTCACCGGCACTTTTATGGTAGTAAACCTTTAGATTCCCGGCTGATAGTAAATGAAGATTTTCTATGATTCTTACCGTCCGACTTCCGTTATCGTCCACTTTAACCAGCAGAATAATCTCTTGGCCACTCCGCAATAATTCCTCCATGATCTGTATCAACATACGGGCAAGCTCTTGTGCTCCAGGACTTAACAGTAAATCACTATTGCATGTGAGCAAAATCGGTTCTCTGGAATTATGCTTCTTCATGGCTGTTAGGAGAAGATTGATAATAGAGCAAATAATTTCCAATGATCCGCTGATAATCTGCACCTTATCATGGCCTGCAGCGAGCTGCGCTTTCGTTTTCCCGAGGAGTTGCATTGCACTCCTGTGTGTGGCTCTGTTCAGAGCTGATGGATCTTCCTTTTCTGTATCTATCATCGTACCGGTATCTGTTTGCTGATGCGCCTTAATTGTACTCGAGTTCCTGCTATGTTTTAGCTTCTTCTGCACTTTTAATGAATAATTTTGGGATGACTGCAGAAACAGCCTTAGGCTGAACCGTAAACTATCTTCCGTAGCGCTTGACAATGGTACTTCATATCTGGCAAGCAATTCGATCACTGCCTTTCTCTGAGCGAGATTATCCAACCTTTTCATAATAGAATCCAATATTAATTCAATATACGGTGATTCATTGGATGGTACCCTTTCGTTTCGTAACCATTTATATATTAAGGAAGAGTCGATATTAATTTCTCTTGAAAGCTTACTGCTTCTCATATTCATGGCGCTTAGAATTCCCGATAAACATTCGCTATAGGTAATATTCTCTTTCATTTTCTGCTCCCATATTTAACAAAAATTAGATTAATTAACGAAATTGATACCCATTCATTTTACTTCAAACATAGCACACTGTAAAATCCTGTTGGATTTTGTCAGAAAAGTGGACAGGACAAATTGGAAACTTCAGGGATTTTTTCTCTTGTTTTGTGTATGATAGAAAGCAAAATAAGTGTAATCTTAATCTTGATAGTGTGGCTGGCAAGGAGAAGCTATAATGAAGAAAATCCATCCTGAGCAAAAACCGGATAAACGAAAAATATTGCTAATGTTGTCAACACTTATGGTTTTTGTGATTAGCTATCTATGTCTTTCAAATGGTGTATTTATCATCTATCAAAATCTGTTTTATCTCCCCATTGTTTACGCCTGCTTCCAGTTTGAAATAAAAGGTTTGTCTTTTTCCGCGATCATCACCACGTTTCATTACGTACTTTTTACAATCTTTCATCCTGAGCCTCTCTGGGAAGAGATTGTGAGGCTAGGTGTGTTCCTTGCAATTGGTTTAATTACCTATCAATTATCTGCAGGGATAAACCGAGAACGATTAACGGTTGAATTTCTAAATCAGCGTCTACTCAAGGATCTGGATAAAAGAGTGCAACTTGAAGAGCACCTTGAACAGGAGAAGGAACGGCTTCGGATCGCCATTGCATCGATTGGGGACGGAGTAATTTCAACAGATCGAAATGGAAGGATAACAATTTTAAATCAAGTGGCGGAACGAATGACAGGTTGGTCACAGGAGGAGGCCATTGGACTACCTTTTGAAGAGGTTTTTTGTATTGTTAACGAAGAGACCGGCGCGATTTGTGAAAATCCCATTTATAAGGTTTTGAGGGATGGCGTAACGCAAGGTCTTGCAAGTCATACGGCCCTGATTTCCAAAGATGGAACAGTACGATCCATTGCAGACAGCGCGGCTCCGATTAAAAATAAGAATGGGGATATCCAAGGCGTAATTCTTGTTTTCAGAGATGTTACTGAAGAGAAAAGAAGGCAGGAAGAAATCTACTTCAAAAGCTTTTATGATGCACTGACGGGAATGTACAACAGAAGATATTTCGAAGAAGAGTTTAAAAGATTGGATGTGGCTAGAAATCTTCCGATTTCAATTATCATGGGGGATCTGAATGGATTAAAGCTTGTCAATGATACATTTGGTCATGCACGGGGTGACAAACTTCTGATGAAAGCTTCCAGTGCAATGAAAACAGCCTGTCGCGCCGGGGACATTGCTGCCCGTTGGGGTGGTGATGAATTTGTGATGCTGCTGCCAAAAACAACGAAAGAGGAAGTTGAGGAAATTGTAAGAAAGATTTTGCGTTCCTGCAGCAAAATGAAAGTTGGCTCGTTAAATGTTTCTGTTTCTTTAGGCTGGGGAACAAAAACAGAAAAAGACGAAAACCTAAGTAAGGTTTTGAAAAGCGCAGAGGATTATATGTATAAGCATAAACTGGCAGAGAGCAGCAGTATGCGGGGAAATATGATCCACTCCATATTCCGTACTCTTCGAGAAAAAAATCCTCGAATCGAAAGTCACTCAGAAAGGGTAAGCATCCTCTGTGAGCAGATTGGCACAGCGATGAACCTCTCCGCGAAAGATATCAATGAATTGAAAGTAAGCGGCCTTTTGCATGATATCGGAAAAGTCACGATTGATGACAGGATTCTCCAAAAGACTGAGAAGCTGACCGAATACGAATGGTTGGAAATTAAAAGGCACTCGGATATCGGATACCGTATTTTAAATACATCACCGGATATGTCAGATATTGCAGTGAATGTTTTGTCTCACCATGAGCGCCCAGATGGCAAAGGGTACCCCCGGGGAATTTACGGAGAAGAAATCCCTCTGGCTTCGAAAATCATTGCTGTTGCAGATTCCTACGATGCCATGACAAATGAAAGGCCTTATAAAAGAATTCAGAGCAAAGAGGAAGCAATTGAGGAGCTGATAAAAAACAAGGAAACGCAGTTTGATCTGAAGATTGTTGATATATTTATTCAAAAAATATTGTGTGCAGGAGATCGAGTAAAAAGGACATCCGGGAATTGACATTATAGGGTCAAAGAGATCTCAGATAAGGAAAGGTGAAAATGCAGCCATGGGATTTACATAGTTTTAAGCAGAATTGATAAGATGCATTCAGAGGGTTGGTAACACATTCGTTTTAGAAGTTTTTGAAGAATAGGAGGAAGTATTGTTGAAGAAAAGAAAGGAACAAATAATTGTCCTGATTGGAACACTATTTGCTTTCAGCATTTTGGGATTGATGGCATTAGAGATGAATATCGACCAACAATTCAGGACAAGAAACCTGCTTGCCGCAGCGGATCTTGCAGTAGTAATCACAGGGATAACAGCAATTGTCACCATGAGCAGAAACAGCGACAGGCAGAAAAAGGAATTGCAAAGTATTACGCAAAAGCTTGCGGACAGGGAAGGCGCTCTTCAAAAGAGTACTGTACTTGCAGAACGGATTGCGTCTGGTGACTTCTCTCTGAATCCGTTTGCAGAGTCTGAGCAGAATCCATTGTCAGATGCATTGTATTCCATTGCTTATCATTGCGATATGCTGATAAAAGAATCCGCAGTTATTTCAGAAACAGTGCAACAGGAAACATGGAATGATCATAGAGATACCAGTATCTTAAAAGGCGGATTTGCAAAGATTCTTGAATATCAGGCTGAAGGACTGTATGCAGCGGGAGAGCATATCAGACGTACTAAAGAATATATGAATCGATTTGCAAAGGGAGAGGACTTAGCAGATATTGAAACTAGATGTGATGATGGTAGATTTTTTTTAATAGATGAACTTAAAAGTACTTGTATGCCCTGTGAAGTATTGCAGGAGGAGCTATATATTCTCAGCAGAGCTGCAGGGGAGGGGGAATTTTCATATAGGATTCGACAAGAGAGACTGGAAGGAAAATACCGACAGATGGCGGATTGTGTGAATGAGACATTAGATCTTGTTGCTGCGCCATTAAACTTGGCTGTGACGTGTTTGAAACATATCAGTGAGGGGAAAATTCCAGAACGTATTTCCGATTATGGGGATGGTTTCGTTGAGGTGAAAACCAGTATCAACCAATGCGCAGACGGTATGGAAGCCTTGGTTAAGGTTAGAGATCTTTTGAATCGAATGAGTGTAAATGACTACACTCTTAGCATGGAGGGATTGTTCAACGGGATTTTCGGAGAACTTGCCTCAGGAGTCAACGGAGTCGCCGAGCGTATCCGAAATACCATACGAATTTTAAACGACATTGCAGAAGGGGATCTTAGCGATCTGGATGGCTTGCATAAAATCGGGAAAAGAAGTGAAAATGACACCCTGATGCCATCCATGATTAAGATGATGGAGAATATTCAGGGATCGGTATATGAGGCTTCACGGCTTGCCAATGCAGTTATCGAGGGTAAGCTTACCCAGAGATCAGATTCTGCTCATTTTGAAGGTGCCTGGAGAGAGCTTATCGATGGAATGAACCATATTCTGTCCGAAGTATCAAAACCACTGCAAGAAGTTTCTGAGGTAATGGGGGAAATGCGTTTAGGCAGACTGCAGACTGCTGTGAGCGGCTCTTACCAAGGGGACTTTGATTTGCTTGCTCAGTCCATCAACACCTTTACATCGGACTTGAGGGCGGTCATCAGTGATATTACTTTTACAGTGGGGCAAATTGCCGGTGGAAATCTGGCGGTAGATCATGTAAAAGAATACCAGGGTGATTTTGCACATATTTCAGAAGCACTCAACAACATCATAGATTCACTGAACCTTGTTATGGGCGATATGAATAAAGCATCGGATCAAGTGGCTGCAGGATCGAGGCAGGTCTCAGAGGGAAGCCAGTCTCTTTCTCAGGGATCGACAGAGCAGGCCAGTACCGTTCAGGAATTGGCTGCTTCTATCACCGAAATAGCCGCGCAGACGAAACAGAATGCAGTGAATGCAAATAATGCCAATGACTTTGCTTCTGAGGCCAAGGTCAATGCGGAGAAAGGCAATCAGCAAATGAAAGAAATGCTCAGAGCGATGTCTGATATTCGTGATTCCTCTGCCAATATTTCGAAGATTATCAAGGTCATCGACGATATCGCATTTCAAACCAATATTCTTGCCTTAAATGCAGCTGTAGAGGCTGCCAGAGCAGGACAGCACGGCAAAGGCTTTGCTGTCGTAGCAGAGGAGGTTAGAAACCTTGCTGCCCGTAGCGCAGATGCCGCAAGAAATACCACAGAGTTGATTGAGGGTTCCATTGAAAGAGTTCGGACAGGGACTGAAATTGCCAATGAGACCGCTGCTGCACTTCATGATATTGTGGAGACCATTGAACAAGCAGCAGATCTGGTAGGAAATATAGCAGAGGCGTCCAACGAGCAGGCTTCTGGTATCGTTCAGATCAACAAAGGGCTTGATCAAGTTTCCCAGGTTGTCCAGAATAATTCAGCAACTGCAGAGGAAAGTGCTGCGGCAAGCGAAGAACTCTCTGGACAAGCAGAGCTTCTAAAAGAAATGGTCAGGAAATTCAAGCTGAGGGACCACTTTGATGCAGTAAACGCAAACAGTAGTATCCTTTCCTTCCGTAAGGCAGAAGCTCTGCCAGATACACGTTCCTATGATAAATTAACGCTAGAGTACAAGTTGGGAAGTAAGTATTAAAAAATATCCAGATGGCAGGGATCAATCTGCCATCTGGATATTGTATACCTCATGCAGTATAAAGTACTGAGGTAAAAAATTTTAGGATAAGAATAACGAATACGCGACGCCGGCAGTGCCTACTATAAATAAAGAAAGGATTACTTTCGCGGGCATTTTTCCATTGTTCTCAACGGCTTTTCCAAAGAGACCAAATACAAATGGATGTATCAGGAATGGCATCGCAAAGATAAGCGGAATAAGTGCTGCTGCTTCCTGACTAAACATTCCACCCTGAATCGCAGCGAAGAGACCGAAATGAGAAATTGCAGAAGATGTCGCCATAGCTGAATCATTAATGCTCATACCCGAAAGTGCCAGCATTAGAAAACTTCCAAACACTGCTACGATCTGAAAACCAAATGAAAACTGCATTAGCCCTTTTACTTCTCTTGTCTTATCTCCAGAGGCAGATTTCAAGGTTCTCAGGGATAAATACGTAAGCCCGATCCCAACAGCAACAAGCGGGATCACCCAACCCACGTACAAAGAACCTCGTGAAGCACTGGCAGCTAATATAGAGAACACAAAAATATGTCCGAAAAACGGTATGTTAATCATAATCGGAGCTCTTGATGCTGCCTCATCCCCCAGATCTCCTGCTGTACAGGCACCGGTTAATCCAGAGTGGGATAAAGCGCCTGCCATACCGGGTCCAAGATTTCTTACGTGGTTTGCTTTAGCGGCCCAGACAAGAAGGGTGAGTCCTCCAAACATCCAGAACAATTGGCCGAAGAGACCATAGGCCATAACAGCTTTCATTCCCGTTATCTTGAATGCCTCTACTAGAAGGGAACCACCTACAATGAAGTTGGCCGCCAAAACAACCGGAATTCCTGCAAACAGCAGTGAGCGTAGCGTGGGGCCGAATTTCCAATCAGAGAAAATAGCTCCGAGACCCGCTGAAATCATCATTGCGAAAAATATTTGCGGCAAAGCGATTACTGGCTTGACCCAATACGCAATGAAGGATGATAAAACCAAGATCAATACGATGATTATAATTTCGAGAACACCTTTTCTAAGATACTGACGTCTATCTTTTATTTTTGCGCGTGGGTCAATGAGTATGACGGCTCCTGCAAGGCCTAGATATGCAATGATAGGATAGAACTGCTGCAGCGGGTCTCCAGCTCCAACACCATTGATCAGTCTGATAAGACCTTCAATTCCAAGCAAGATAAAAAAAGCTCTAATGATAAATATTAACTGTGTATTTTTGGTTCCAAGTAGTATTTCGTCTTGGCATAATGAGACTGTATCATCAACAGCGATCTCTTGGTGGGTAAGAATTTTTTTGATTTCCTGACCTCCGACAAAAAACGATGCGATTAGTGCCGTTATGGTAACCTTACTCATCAAAATTACAACTGGAAGTTCTTTGACACCGGGAGTTGCAACGTTTCCAGCAACAAGAGAATACCCCATTAACAATCCAAAGATAACAATGATCAGGATTGGGGAATACTTTGTTCCTGATACGACTGTACGGGCAATAAGGATAATTGGTATGACCAGCAAGAAAGTTATTATAAGCTGATCAAGCATTTGAATATGGGTGACTTGCTCTAAAATTTTCTCCATTAAATACCTCCTGATAAATATTGAAAAAACAACGATTTTCAACTAATATATCATAGGAATATATCTGGGAGCAACAGTAAATATTCAGCGAGAAGAAAGAGAGCAAATTAGTACATGATATTACAAGGTTGCGGTTAGATTAGTACGAATTTGCGACTTTCATACTGTTTTTTGATGGTTATCTGCCTCTCGATGCCCTTTCGAGTTCAAGCCCCTCCTTAGTTTTTCAATAAAAAAAGGCACTGCTGTTGCTGTGCCTTTTTAAATGGTGCGCGATGAGGGACTTACACAGCTGCATGCAAGCGTGCAGCTGCCGTCCTGCGCCTGCAGTGCAGGCTTGGACCATCTCAGGGAAAACCATCGCTGATGGTTATCTGCCTCTCGATGCCCTTTCGGGTTCAAGCCCCTCCTTAGGTTTTGCAATAAAAAAGGCACTGCTGTTGCTGTGCCTTTTTAAATGGTGCGCGATGAGGGACTTGAACCCCCACGGTCGCCCGCTAGATCCTAAGTCTAGTGCGTCTGCCAATTCCGCCAATCGCGCATATTTTTTTGTATCGACGCCGACTGTTCCATTGTGGATCGGCGACGTGACAAGTTTGATTGTACTCGATTTAACATCCAGTTGTCAACAGTTTTTTGGATTTAATTCTTTTTCAATTATAATTCTATATTTTTTTCCCTTTTACCGCGCTTTTACAAATATAATATCAGAGATTATGAGATTGGCAGATATGCGATGCATAAGCCTCGAATTCGTATCAATTTTACATTTTTTATCGTAATCCGACTGCTCAGCTCTTTCTCAGAACCTCAAAGAAGGAACGATGTGGATGCACAAATCATAAAATGGGAGGTATGAATGAATTACAATTCATTTGATAGATAGATAGGAGGGTTTGTGGTGCAGTACTGGCAGCACCCGAACTGTTGTTTTGGGCATTACGGCAACTGCAACGGGGTAGTTTCATCTGTATATGCCGGTGTCGTCACAACAACAGAGCAAGTTGTTAATGATCAAGAAGCAGTTCGATTTGTTCCGCCGGTGGTAGAACTGAACGGCGTTGCATTCAATGGCATTGACCTTTTGAAAATTATTGTGCCAGGTAATTACTTTTGTATCGGTTTTGTAACACCTGATGCAGAGGAGACTGGACCAATAACAATTTCAATCGGACTTAACGGTCCTGGTTTCGGATTGTTTGGTGCCAATAACGGCTCTGCTGCAGGACAGCAAGTCATCTGCTTCGGTTTTACCGGATATGTACCGGAAGGAACCACACTGGGCCTTTATAATACGAGCAGAAGAAGTATCCGCCTCAGCCGCTTCCCAGCTCGGATTGCCATTTTTCGGGTATAAAAAACCTTTACCAAATAGTAGTTTGCTGAGCGGCAATTCTCTGGTAGTTCAACATGTAGTTTTTCAGCAATCGCTTCTGAGCAGTTCAACATGCATTTTTCCAGCAATTGATTTCAGTAAATTCAACGAATAGCGTTCTGCAAATGGATTTTCCAGTTTAGATCTTAAAGAATTTACGTTGACAATAAAAAAATCCTATAGTATAATTCATTGAAACAAGTGAATCAATCAAACCGATGAAGCAGAAAAAAATCAGAGGGTGACCTGATAGAGAGCAGGGAATGGTGGAAGCCTTGCAGGGAGCGCTGAATAATATGGACTGCTGAGGGCGGCGTTAAATGCGTCGACGTATGATCCGCGTAAGAGGTCAGGGATATGTTAGTATCCTGCTGAGAGTTCTTCATGAACTGAAACAAGGTGGCACCGCGGATGTATTTTTCGCCCTTGATCTAAACTATGATCAAGGGTTTTTTTATTTCATTGAAAAGGGAGAGGATAATATGCAGAACGATGGAAAAATTGTAATTATAGGAGCAGGACATGTGGGATCACATTGTGCGATGGCTCTTGCATGGCGAAGCGTCTGCAGTGAAGTCGTCCTCGTAGATATCGATCAGAAAAAAGCTGAGGCGCAGGCAATGGATGTAGCGGATGCACTTTCGTTTCCTTCCGTAAAAACGGAAGTAAGAGCCGGCACTTACGAAGATTGCGCAGATGCAGAGATTGTGGTAATCGCTGTGGGTGAACCCAGGCAGCCGGGGCAGACGAGGTTGGATCTCTTAGAAAACTCCGCAAGAATGTTGCGTGGGTTGATCCAGGAGCTAAATCTTATTGAAATCAGCGGTATCGTAGTGACCATCACGAATCCAGCCGACATAGCTGCGGATTATGTTCGCCGCGGGCTTCAGATGGATCGCTTCAAAGCCTTCGGAACCGGAACTCTGCTGGACACAGCCCGGCTGATTCGAATTATATCAGAGGAAACAGGAACAGAACGAAGCATGATCAGCGCCTTTTCCATGGGAGAGCATGGTGACTCCTCTATGATTCCATTCTCACATATTTCCATTGGAGGCCAGTCTTTTGAGGCGTATTCGGATCTTGATAAAGAAAAGATTTTACATCAAACCCGAATGAGCGGCATGGACATTATAAACGGTAAAAACTCCACAGAGTTCGGAATCGGTCAAGTGGTGTCTCAGCTCTGTTTGTGTATTTTACAAGATAAAAAGATGATTTTGCCGTTGTCAGTCTATCTGGAAGGAGAGTACGGGCAAAGAGAGGTTCACTGCGGTGTACCCTGCATAATCGGCAGAAATGGAATTGAAAAAATAATTAAGCTGGCTCTCGCTGATGAAGAGCAATTGCAGCTGGAAGCTTCTTGTGAGATCATCCGAAAACATATCGCACTTGCACAGGAAGCGGCACCCCTTTAACAATAATGAATGAATCTACCTGTTAAATTATAATTAGAGAAAGTGAGTGTACGATCATGAAATCATTGAAGAAAATCTTTTTATTCACCCTTATTACAGTACTTGCAACTTTGAGTTTAAGCGCTTGCAGCGGAAAGGCTGCAGAGAATACAGGAGAGAAACCAGAGAATGTGAAGCCCAAGCTGAAGATCGCAATTGTACAGCCAATGAGTCACACGTCTTTGGATCAGATCCGTGATACCATCGTTGCAGAACTGGAAGCATCGGGTCTTAATCTGGAAATTGAAACACTCAACGCAAACGGTGATACCTCAGCTCTTGCCACCATTTTGCAGAATGTAAAGTCCAAGGGTGTTGACATCGTCATCCCCATTGCAACTCCCACAGCCCAAAGCGCCAAGAGCGTCTTTGACGGGGACGGAACCCCCATCGTATTTGCAGCTGTTTCCAATCCTGTAGCGGCAGGCCTTACGGGAGAAGATTGCAAGGATATCACCGGAGTATCCAACAACATTCCTGCTGATGAGATTGTAAAGCTCATTTCAAATTTCCAGCCCGAATACAAAAAAATCGGTTTCCTTTATACCTCCAGTGAAACCAATTCTGTCGCCACCATTCAGGCTGCCAAAGCTTACTGCGACGAAAATAACATTGCTTATGAGGAATCTTCCATTGCAAGCCTGACCGAACTTCAGGCTGCGGTCAACAGCCTGCTGGCGAAGGGGGTTGACGCTTTGTATACCGGAAACGACAACGCTATTGCATCCGCAATGCCGACCTATACTGACGCTGCTTACGCAAAGAAGATCCCTGTATATTGCGGTGCGGACTCAATGGTAGCTGACGGCGGTTTTGCCACCATCGGTGTGGACTATGTTCAGCTGGGCAAACAAGTAGCTGCCATGGTTCAAAAGGTTGCAGAAGGCACTGCTCCGGCTGAAATGCCCTATGAAACACTTTCGGAATATGCGAAATTTGTAAATTTACAGGCAGCCGATAAAATCGGTATTGCTCTGAGTGATCAGATGCTGGACGGTTTCAGCGTGCTGGTTGAAAAGGACGGAACCAGTCACTTCGGTCAGTAAGGGCTGAAATACTGAAAATATGGAAAAGAGCTTATCGGTTATAAACGATCATTGTTGAAGCCAAAGCAGATATTGTTTCATCAGTTATTAATGTTAATATAGTTTTTAGAAATAAGAGATAAAAGATATGCATTACTTTGAAATGTTGCTATCAGCTCTGGGCCAGGGTGCAATTTATGCACCCATGGCTCTTGGTGTATTTATAGCATTTAGAATCCTGAATACTCCGGATTTGACGATAGACGGCAGTTTTGTCTTCGGAATGACGGTCTGTGCCATGGTGACTGTCGCAGGACATCCGGTTCTGGCGATCTTAGCCGGAACTGCTGCTGGGATGCTGGCAGGTCTTGTCACCGGCATTTTGCAGACTTCGCTGCAGATCAATGCAATCCTTTCGGGAATCCTGACCATGACAGGCTTATACACCGTCAACTACATGGTGCTTGGCGGTCAGGCAAATCTTTATTTGCAGCAAATGCAGATCAACGAATCCGGCGTTGAGGTTCCTGTTGCCAGCCAGACGATTTACAAGATGATGGCAGCTGTCGCAGGAAACGGGGAAGTCTCTTCACTGATCCTGTCTGGACTGATCGTAGTAATTGTATCCGTTCTGCTGAGCTTGTTCTTTAAGACACGGCCCGGCATCGCCATTAGAGCCACCGGAGATAACGAAGAGATGGTACGATCATCTTCCATCAATGCGGATCGTTCGCGCACCCTTGGTATCATGCTGGCCAACAGCCTCGTTGGATTGTCTGGAGCCATGCTTTGCCAGCAGCAGCGGTACGCTGATCTGGGCTGCGGCAATGGAATGCTGGTAGTGGGCCTGGCATCTGTTATCATTGGCCAGGCGCTGTTTGGAAGACGCGGCGTTACCTTAGGCGTTGTATCAGCTGTCATTGGGTCTGTCCTTTACCGTATGATTCTTCAAGGCGCATACCAAATTGATATGCCGAGCTACACGGTAAAGCTTTTGTCTGCGCTCATCGTTACAGTTGCACTGGTGATGCCCTTGACGAAGGAAAAAATGAACACCATGCGAATTCGCCGAGCTGGAGAAAAGGAGGCGTACAAATGAGCACACAACTCTCCATCACACGCCTTACAAAGATTTTCGAGCCGGGAACGGCAAATCAGAAAATAGCCCTTAATAATTTTTCTCTTGAGGTCAAAAAAGGTGAGTTTATTACAATCCTCGGCTCTAACGGAGCAGGGAAATCTACGCTCTTCAATGGGATCCTCGGGAAATTTTTCCCTGACAGTGGAAGAATTATCCTGGACGGAGAGGATATTACCTATTGGAAGGACTTCAAACGGGCAGCGAAGATCGGTTGCCTGTTTCAAAATCCCATGCGCGGAACAGCGCCTAATATGACCATTGAAGAGAACCTTGCCCTGGCTTATACAAGGAATGCCTCGAAATCTTTTTTTGCTGTTACCCGCAAGGACTCTGGTTATTTCCGCGAATTGCTGGCAACTCTTGACCTCGGGCTGGAAGACAGAATGAAGACGAAGATGGGATTGCTTTCGGGAGGACAGAGGCAGGCAGCCTCTCTGCTGATGGCAACCATAGCAAAGCCAAAGCTGCTTCTGCTTGATGAGCATACTGCTGCTCTTGATCCTGTAACATCGAGAAAAGTCCTTGAGATCACCGGTAAAATTATTGAGCAGAATCAGCTTACCGCGCTGATGATCACCCATGATATGAACCAAGCTTTAGCTTTTGGAAGCAGAACCATTATGATGGATGGAGGAACGCTGGTACTTGATATCCATGGCTCAGAAAGGGCGGAGATGACTCCGCGGAAACTGGTAGACCTGTATACAGATCAATCAGGACAATTGCTGTCTGACAGAACCATGCTTTCTCTATGATACTATAACTGTACAAAATTGATAAACGGCTTGCAGAAAACGCTGAATTCTTTCGAATTCAGCGTTTTCCAATGTTTCTGATCCTCTTGTCCCAGCATATATTAATAAAGACGCTAGTGTGCTGGCTGATTGACACTTGGAATGGCGCCGGACAAATCAGGCAAGCAGTTAGCCAGGATTTCAAAAAGTCAGTATGCCAGTACCTTGTAACCAAAACGTTGTAAATACGTTACAAGGCATTGGAGGAGTGCCATAAATGGAGAAAAATATTGATTTTGGCTATGTTGCCGATCTTTATGATTACTATGCTACGGGTTCATACGATTTGAATTTTTACAGAAATCTCTGCAGAAACAGGGAAAGCATTCTGGAACTGATGTGTGGGACAGGGAGGGTATCAATCCCCTTAATAAGGGAGGGGTATCCCATCACCTGTGTGGACTATTCTGAGGAGATGCTGGATATCTTCCGGTCAAAACTTGGAGATGAGTCTGAACATTCACGGCTCGTATGCCAAGATGTTTGCGCGCTTCAAATGGATCATCAGTATGAGCTTATCCTTATCCCCTCCAATTCTATTGCTGAAATCATAGATAAAGCGAAACGTCAGCAAGCCATTCAAAACATTTATCGCCATCTTAAGCCCGGCGGCATCTTTTTCTGCTCTTTATACAATCCTTTCTATCGTGTGAAACAGGCAGACGGTACCATTAAGTACTTGGGAAAATATAATCTTGATAACGGAAGAACCATGGTAATCACCTACTATAACATCTACCTCAGCGATCTGCAAATAATCAGTGGTACTCAGTTTTTTGAAATCTATGATTCCAATAACCGAATGATTGAGAAACGGTGTCTTGATCTCAGATTTTCCGTAATTACAAAAGAAGAGATTTGCCAGATGGCCAGAGCAGCAGGATTTTCCGTGAAAGCAGTTTACGGGGATTATGAACCTTATCATTATGATGAGAAAAGTACGTATATGAATTTTATATTTGTTAAGGAAAAACAGAGGGGAAGATGCCGACGATAAAGGCTTAAATTGTGCATAAGCGAGAATAATATGTATAATTATTCACTAAAATGAATTGATGATATTTGTAGAAATATAGATAAAAATATTACAAATATAACACTAAAATATGATGCCTTTTTTGTTGGGTTTTTGGTAATGTGGTCATGAATTAATCGATGAAACCGTTGCAAATGCTGGGAGATAAAATAAAACTAGTTACAGACATACGGTGTCGAAAAAAGTTAAAATATATTCAACATTTCTGTTGCGAAAGATGGTAGGTTGATATAAGATAATTTAGTGCTTATAATATATTTTAACGAGGAGGTGTATTAAAATGCACTGTAAAATGAAGAGCCTCTTAGCAGGGTTTTTCGTCTTATTTTCACCTGTGACAGCTTACGCCAGTGAAGCGGACCTGGATATTCCAGCGTTAAGCCAATCTCAGAACTCACTTTTGCTGATAGGTATTGCGATTTGTGTCCTTGGGATGCTGTTTGGATTTTATCAATTCAATAAGGTGAAAAAACTGCAGGCCCATCAATCGATGCTGGACGTGGCAAACACCATTTATGAGACTTGTAAGACCTATCTGATTCAGCAGGGGAAATTCCTTGCACTGCTTCTGATTTTCATAGGTGCTTGTATTGCGTTCTATTTCGGCGTACTGGAAGGAAAAGGCGTTGGAGGAGTAGCCGTGATCCTTTTCTGGTCCGTAATTGGTATTCTGGGCTCTTACGGAGTCGCATGGTACGGAATTCGTATGAATACCCTGGCTAACAGCCGCATGGCATTTGCATCCCTTGAAGGGAAACCTTTGAAATTATTAAATATTCCTCTTGATGCAGGAATCAGCATCGGT
>JARBUO010000222.1 GCA_029239605.1 Bacillota bacterium
TGAGAGCTGCCCCGATCAGTGCCGCGATCCAATGCCATGGCGCCGGCAGGAAGGTCCATTTTGCGCCTATGTATACTGCTGCAAAGGCTCCCATAATAAACTGTCCAGCTGCACCAATGTTGAACAAACCGGTCTTAAATGCAAAGCCTACAGACAGACCTGTTAGAATCAGTGGCGTGGCAAAATACAGCACCTGGCCCATTCCTTTGGCGCCGGTACTGAACCCGCCCTTTAATATGATGACGAAACCGTCAGCTGCCTGGGATGGATTGCTGAGGAGCAATACCACAAATCCAAACAGTAAGCCAATCAGGATGGAAAAGATGGAAGAATACGCGTTGTTAAACGCATTGCTGATCAATAGGTTCTTCAATCGTTATCGGCCGGATTCAAATCTCCGACGATTTCTCCTTCATAGATCACAAGAATTCGGTCACTGACATTCATAACCTCGTCAAGCTCCAGCGAGACCAGCAGAACTGCTTTCCCCTCATCTCTCTGGGCAACCAGCTGTTTATGGATGTATTCGATGGCTCCCACGTCAAGTCCTCTTGTGGGCTGAACCGCAATAAGGATTTCCGGGTCCAGATCAATTTCTCTTGCAACAATTGCCTTCTGCTGATTTCCTCCCGACATACTTCTTACAATTGTTTTGGTACCCTGTCCGCTTCTGATATCAAACTCTCCGATGAGGTTTTCTGCATAGCTCTCTGCTACATCGAACCGAATGAAGCCATTCTTTTGAAATTCGGGAGTAAAGTACTTCTTGAGCATCAGGTTTTCCGTCAAATTATAGTCCAGGACGAGTCCGTCCTTATGACGATCCTCGGGAATATGGCTCATTCCCGCATTATTTCTGCTTCTGACGCTGAACCTTGTAATATCCTGACCGTTTAGGAGGATTTGTCCCCCCTCAATGGGCATCAAACCTGTCAGTGCATACACAAGTTCAGACTGTCCATTCCCGTCAATACCGGCGATACAAACAATTTCACCTTTTCGTACTGTAAAGGAAACATTATTGACCGCCTTCTTAGATCCATGTCTTGCGCCCACACTTAGATTGCGAACCGTAAAAACTTCCGATTCCGGTTTTGACTCACTTTTCTCTACCGCAAAGCTGATCTTACGCCCAACCATCATCTCAGACATTTCTTCCTTGCTGGTTTCCGCAACATCTATGGTGCCAATATATTTGCCCTTTCTCAGAACGGTGCACCGATCTGCCACCGCCTTAATTTCGTTGAGTTTATGAGTGATAAACAGGATAGACTTACCTTCATCAGCGAGACTTTTCATGATCTTCATCAATTCTTCAATCTCCTGGGGTGTCAGTACAGCGGTAGGTTCATCAAAGATCAGAATCTCATTATCCCGGTACAGCATTTTCAAAATCTCTACTCTTTGCTGCATACCAACGGTAATGTCCTCAATGATCGCATCAGGATCAACCATAAGACCATAGCGGTTAGAGAGGTCCATAACCTTCTTTCTGGCCTCGTCCATTTTTAGAAACCCATGTTTTGTAGTCTCAACACCCAGAATGATATTCTGAAGTACAGAGAAATTATGAACCAGCTTAAAATGCTGATGAACCATACCGATACCAAGCGCATTGGCATCATTAGGATTGTGAATTTTAACTTCTTTACCTTCCTTTTTGATCACACCTTTTTCCGGTTGGTAGAGACCAAAGAGAACACTCATCAGAGTGGATTTTCCTGCTCCGTTTTCTCCCAGCAGTGCATGAATTTCACCCTTTCTCAATTGAAGAGTGATATCATCGTTGGCGATAATACCGGGAAATTCCTTGGTGATATGTAACATTTCAATGATGTAATCCATATCTTCTCTCCTTGTTTTTAATTGCGTTTTACCCCGCGGCAACGCCACTATGTGACTCCGACTCGCTTGCGCACCTAACTTGATTTGCTCAGCAAATCTTAGTAGGTGCCATACGGGAATTCCCTGGCTTCAGCCAGCTTGGAATTCTTCCGTTCGCTCCCTGCTGTCCGTTTTGCCAGTCCAAGCAAGCTTGGGGCAAAAAGGCAACGCCGCAAATCACAAGCCTCTTACTGTATTTACGCCGCTTGTGATCATTTTAATGTCTGGAACTATTATATCCGATTCTGCACAAAAAATAAACGACTAATATTCCTCCCCTTTTGATCTAAATAAGAAACCATATTTCTTATTTAGATCAAAAAACAGGTGATAAAAATCACCTGTTTTATTGTTTCATCAGTGAACTGTGGGCTTATTCAACGACAGTTACTTTAACGATCTTTGCTCCAAGCTCTGTAGCTGCTTCTACATCGGTATCCTTCTTCAATGTAATTTCATTGGCAGCAAGTTTTGCGAAAATTGCATCATAATCTGCCGGTGAGAAAGTGTTGAATTTGGATGTTTCCATCGGAAGCTGTACACCATCCATGTCGGCAGCATATACGAGAGATTCTCCGCCCGGGAACTTGCCGTCATAGTATTCACCAAGAAGTGACTGAACTGCAGCAGCCAGACCCTTCATAGCAGATGTAATAACGGTGTCAGACTCAGAACTCTGGTCAACGTCTACACCGATAACCTTAGCGTCTGCAGCTTCAGCAGCAGACATTACGGAGTTACCAACAGCACCGCCGCATGCGAAGATGACTTCTGTTCCTTCAGCATACCAGGATGCAGCAAGAGTCTGTGCTTCCGGGGATGCATCGAAATTTCCGGTATAGTGATATTTCATATCGATATTAGCAATTCCAAGCTCTGCTGCTGCAGCTTCAGCTCCCTGTACGAAACCGTATCCAAAACGAACAACCGCTGGAACTGCCATTCCGCCCATGAATCCAAGCTTTGTATAGCCGTCTTTAACAGCTGCATACCCTGCAAGGTATCCGGACTGTTCTTCAGCAAATACAACGCCTACAGCATTTTTGTTGGTTCTGAATTCTGTGTAGTCAGCGTTATGAGGATTTCCGTCGATCAGAATGAATGTTACATCCTCGTACAAATCCTGAGCTAAGTAGATTGGCTCTTCAAATAAGAATCCAGGAGTAACGATTACCTTAGCTCCGCCTTCCACTGCAAGCTGAATTGCAGCGAGGTAAGCATCTGTACTTTGCTCTGTGGGCTTGTAATACTTATGGGTAATTCCTTTATCTTCGGCAAAAGCAACAACGCCTTCCCAAGTTCCCTGGTTAAAGGATTTATCGTCTATGGAACCGATATCGGTAATCATAGCGATCTCAGAAGTTTCTTTTGCCGGGGGCGTCTCTTCCTTTTCTCCGCCGCCGCATGCAGCAAGTCCAAATACGAGTATGAAAGCTAACATCAATGCTAATACTCTTTTCAACATTTCTTCTCCTCCTTAAGAATTATAGAAAATAATCTGGTCTAATTATAACGTATCCCACTTCATAACAAAAGCATTTTTTACAAAATTGTTACAATTCGGTTACATTAAAACGTTTTTATTTTTTAATATATTTCAGGGCGTCTGTGTTTTAATAACGGAAGCTGGCTTCTGATGTCCTCAGTGTAATCCGGGTCTATCTCAGCAAAAACAATGGATTCTCTGGAATCTGTTTTTCCGCAGAAATCTCCCCATGGATTGATAACGCAAGAGTGACCATAGGCTTGATAGGGCCCCTCTGTATCTCTTGCCGGAGAAACCGCTGCAAAATAAAACTGATTGTCAAGAGCTCTCGCCCTCATGGTCAGATCCCAATGAGCCGGTCCTGTAGTCATATTGAATGCGCCCGGTAGAATCACTAGTTTGACCCCATCCAGCGTCATTCTCCGAAATAATTCCGGAAACCTTACGTCATAACAGATGGCAGTACCTACCTTGCAGTACTCAGTGTCAAAAACCGTGATGCTGTTTCCGGGAGACAGTGTCTCTGATTCCATAAATCGAATTCCTCCTTTGATATCAATATCAAAGAGGTGAATCTTTCTGTGTTTGCCAATGACATTTCCTT
>JARBUO010000223.1 GCA_029239605.1 Bacillota bacterium
GGAGCAGCGGTTTGCCGGATGATGGAATTGGCGCATAATAGGAAACAAAATCAAGAAGGCTAGGTAACGATTTTGTACGGGATGCGCCCATTGCATCGGGGTGAAGCAAACCGGAGCAGCGGTTTGCCGGATGATGGAATTGGCAAGCGGCTTAGATAGATTCAGAAGGGACGGGAATATTAGCATGGAAGCATTGAAAAATATGCAGTTATCAGGAAAACCGGCGGTCACAGCCGCTCAGATGAAAGACATTGAAAGAAGGGCAGACGAGGCGGGCCTTTCGTATTATCAGATGATGGAGAACGCAGGGAATGGAGCTGCGGAATTTATCGCCCGACATCATTCGATAACTGGAACACGGGTGTTGATTCTCTGCGGCAGAGGTAACAATGGAGGAGATGGGTTTGTCGTTGCGAGAAAGCTTGCAGAAATGGGGGCAAAAGTTGTGTTGTCTCTGGTAGAAGGTGAACCTAAAACCGCAGACGCCATAGAAAACTACAGGCTCTGCCGGGAAATGGCACTTCGGGTTTATGGTGCAGAGGAGAACGACGCGGTGCTTCCAGAGGTGAAGAAATCAGAGATCATCGTAGATGGTATCTTTGGAACTGGGTTTCACGGGATACTAAGCGATACTGTGAGAAAAATAACAGAGAACATTAATATCTCCATCGCATCGGTGTATTCACTGGATATTCCCAGCGGCGTTAATGGGGATAGCGGTGAAGCCGATATCGACACCATTCGTGCTGATGTTACTCTGGCATTTCATCGCATGAAACCTGCGCATACCATGATGAAAGCCATCGAATATTGCGGTGATGTGGTTTGCCTTTCCATTGGAATAGAAGAGGTGTTGAAGGAAGAACGCCAATAAAGGAGATAAACCAATAAAAAGGACGGATATCTTTTGCAGATGTTTGGCTGCTTCAGATAATCCATCCTTTCCTCATGTCTTAATATTTTACTCCTCAGAGTGACTCTTCCCGTTGATCTTCTGATTGTTTCCTGTTTGATTTTTTTCGCTGCCGTACGCATTCTGTAAGGAGGTACTCAATCTGGCCGTTGATGGACCGAAAGTCATCCTCTGCCCAGGAAGCAAGCTCTTTCCAGAGCGTCGGCGATAAGCGTAATAAAAGTTGCTTTTTATCTTTTTCTTTATTGTCCATTCATCAACCTCCTGCCTTTCCCATTGTATAACATCAGGAATCTTCACCGCAACAGATTTCCCTTTGCCAGGCGGATGTGTGCCGGATCAATAAATGGACCCGCTGTTCACAATGGGCTGGGCATCTTTATTTCCGCAAAGAACTACCAGCAAATTGCTTACCATTGCAGCCTTGCGCTCTTCGTCCAGATGCACAACGTTGTTTTCATTAAGCTTTTCCAGTGCCATTTCCACCATGCCTACGGCACCTTCCACGATCATTTGCCTTGCATCGATAATTGCAGAGGCTTGTTGTCTTTGAAGCATAGCGGCTGCGATTTCAGGTGCGTAAGCCAGATGCGTGATTCTGGCTTCGATAATCTCTAGACCTGCAATGGTCACGGCATTTTGAATCTCTGCTTTTAGCTTCTCTGCAACCTCCTGACTGCTGCCGCGGAGGGACTTTTCCTGATTCTCATTTTCAGAATCATAAGGGTAGAGCCGAACGATGTTTCGCAGAGCGGAATCGCACTGGATCGACAGATACTCGGTATAATTGTCGACATTGAAAGCCGCTTTTGCAGTATTTACTACTTTCCAGATTACGACAATTCCAATAATAATGGGATTCCCCAGTTCATCGTTGATCTTCTGCTTATCGTTGTGCAGCGTCATTGTTTTCAGTGAAATAATTTTACTTGATCTCTTTACTCCTTGCAAATTCGTCTTGCCTTGTGCTGCCAGCATATCGGAAGCTGCTGTGGCTGCCGGGGGAGTTTCCACTACCGGATGAAAGGCAGTAACAAACGGATTCACGAAGAAAAAGCCTTCTCCCTTAAGCGTGCCGTAATATTTACCGAAAAGGGTAAGCACCAGTGCCTCGTTAGGTTTGAGTATTTTTAACCCCGCAAAAAAGATCGGTCCTATCAGCCCGAAATAAACTGCACTTATTACGATGAGTGCGATCATCAGTAATCCGTAAAGTCCGTATGCGCCTGATGATTTTTCTATTATCGCATAAACGAACAAGCCAACAGAAGCCAGCATAAGGATAATATTAAGG
This sequence comes from Bacillota bacterium, assembly GCA_029239605.1. GTDB lineage: Bacteria > Bacillota > Clostridia > Peptostreptococcales > Anaerovoracaceae > Anoxybacterium. Next base: position 2,208 of record JARBUO010000223.1, read on the forward strand.
ATTAGAAGGGTCATTCCGCTGGTATATTTGGGTGTAATTTCTTCATAATGCAGCTTCTTTTCTTCTTTATTAATTGTCGTCGTCATATAAAAAACCCCTTTCTTTTTCTGACTGAACGCATGATATCATATTGATATCATAAACATATTATAACTGCGAACAATAAATGTCAATAAATCGGGGAGAAAAAAAAATTACATTCCGATTACAGAAGCCGATTAACCCCATAACGGGAAGGTGCTGCTGTGAAATGTTTTATATTGACAGGCCTGGAGAAAAGGAGGATAATAACAATCAAGATGACTCATTCATGACAGCAATCCGAGTTTGTAAATACTGCGGTGGGGGCGATTAACTCAGCAGGCTAGAGTGCCATCGTCACAAGGTGGAAGTCGTTGGTTCGAATCCAATATCGCCCACCAGTTTCAATCAATGTAGTTTGTGCTTAATGCATTGAACAGCAGAGCAAGCGTGAATGAAGTAACAGAGAAGGTAGCAGTTGCTGCCTTTTTGTATTTTGTAGAATCAATCAGGATCTGGCTCTGCAGGGCAGAAAAAATAAACAGAAGAGGCTCTTTTTTATAAAGAATTATCACATTTCTCATGCCACTAATATAATGTACCATTAGTAGAAAAGAGGATGCGGATATGATTGAGATTTATCGGATGGAGCAACGCCCGATTACTTTCGCATACATGAATCTGGTGTTTAAGATCAGAGAACATTGGAGAGAAATCGCCACCTGGACCAGGGCATATTTAATCAGCAAATTTGTTGGAGTCGGATATCACCAGGAAGTATTTTCACGATTATACGACGTGCCAGCAGATATGGGCAGTATGTTTCTGCTGCTTTTTGGAAATGAAATTGCAGACCAATACGTGGAGCTCCTTTCGGAACACGTTGTACTGCTTAGAGATTATATTGACTCCATCGCAGCAGGCGATGAAGCTGTTGCAAATGAAAAATACGCTGAATTGTACCGGAATGCGGATGAAAGAGCTGCATTTTTGTCAAGTATTAATCCGTACTGGGACGAAACGGAATGGAGAAACATGCTCTATACTTATCTCAATCTTACGTTTCAGGAGGTTCGCTCTTTTCTGACCGGTGAATACAGAACAAACATCAGTATTTATGACAGACTCATAACGCATACGGAAAACATGGGTGATTATTTCACCGGGGGAATGTACGATTACATAACATACAATCCCACACAGCAGCCTTTACCGCAGCCAGCAGAATAACTTTAGAAGAGGGGTTTAATACCCCTTGCTTTTTTTGTAATTCTATATTATTTTTGATTGAAGTTTCAATTTCATAGTAGTATAATTTCCTCGTTGACAGATATTGCTCCGGGGAATTAGCTCAGCTGGGAGAGCGCTGCGTTCGCAATGCAGAGGTCAGGGGTTCGATCCCCCTATTCTCCACCAAAAAAATTCAGAGGTCGTAAAACCTCTGAATTTTTTTATGTACTACCAAGGGCTAATTCAAACCAATGACCGGGATCGGGATAAAACTTCCCGGCCAAGG
>JARBUO010000071.1 GCA_029239605.1 Bacillota bacterium
ATCACAAGAAAATTGCTTTGAAATTTACAAGGAACTTGCTTTTACCAACGCATTTTTTATCTTTGCTTTTTTATTGCATTTACTTTTTCAATCAACCAGCCAATCTTCATACTTAAATATAAATTAAATTTTGAAAGGTTACAGTTGCAGTAAGTCTTGTATGGATTTGGACGATACTGTCGGTGAAAGCTTTGGCTGCGGTTAAAAGCGGCCGCCGGAAGGCACATCATATAATTTTCGATTTTCGTTTGACTCCTACCAAATATGGGAATAAAATAGTATTACAACACAATTGATAGGGGGAGCAACATGGAAATTACCGTAAAAGGTCAAGAGATCAATGAAAAAGAAAGACAGGCTTATGTAGACTATCTGGAGGGCAAGTACAATCGCAGGCTGGAGAGCCTGGAAATCACCTTAGACGGAGAATATGCCGATCTAAGTTACCAGTTCCAGCCGGAGCCATTCGAACGGATTCGCCGGATAACAGGTTACCTTACAGGCAACCTGAACACTTGGAACAACGGCAAGCGTGCGGAAGAAGCGGATCGTGTGAAGCATGGAATGCAGCAGGGCTTTGAAGTAATTTAGAGCATAATATAGAAAGAAAAATATAATGTCCGCAAAGAGGATTGCGTTTCCTCTGGGCGGACATTATTGTATGATTTTAACTTCCGGGGCTTATTCTGTGACGGTCTCGAAGCCTGCTCCGAGCCAGCCTGCCTTTGTTTCTGCACTGCCCATACCGCCCTGCAGATTGTAGGCTTCATAACCCAGCATTCTCAGCACTCCAACGGTTTGAGACGCGGTCTGGCCGGTGTAGCAGTAAACAATGATTTTCTTATCTTTGGGTAATTCGGCCAAAGCGGTTTGCATTCCTGCTCCGAAAGGAATGTTAACGGCTCCTTTGATATGGCCCTTGGCATAGTCCTCTGCTTTTCTGACAGACAGAATCAAATAATCATCGGATTCGGCGTCCAGAATTTCTTTCACGGTTTCTGCCTTGATATTCTGGGAGGCCGTTGGTGTGCCGGCATAGGATACCAGCGTTGTAAAGTAATTGTCGATAGCCGCCTGAATTTCATCATCCACTTCGTATGGTTCGGTTGGCAGCGGAGTAGCTTCTGTGCTCAGAAAATCTCCGATATTAGCTTCTTTCGAAAGCCCGTTAACGAATCCGCTCTGTACGTTATAAGCAGGTTTCCCGGCTATGTTCAGAACCGCTGTAGTCTGCGATGCGGTCTGTCCTGTATAGCAATAAACATAGACAGGAACATCATCGGGAATTACTTCGATGTTCTTGGCAACGGAACCATCTCCAAAGGGGATGTTTACTGCACCTTTGACATGGCCGGCAGCGTAGTCTTCCGCTGAGCGAATATCCATGATGAACATTTCCTCACCAGCGCCAACTTTTACAAGGAAGTCGGCCGGTGAGATCACGTGCTTGTCAGCAGGGAAATTGGCAAAATAGGCAAGCGCAGCTTCTTCAACAATATTGGTTTCCTCCTGAACGTCAGCAGGGGGATTTTCAACAGCCGGAGTATCGGCTTGCTGCCCGCCGCCGCAGGCAACGAAGGACATGGATACCATGGCCATGCAAAGTAAAAGAACCAGTAGTTTCTTGAAATTCATCACTAATTTCCTCCTTAGGATGCATCTTTACTGCTCGGCTGAGCACTGGCTCCCGATGGCAGCTCGATGGGATTATTCGGATTAGACGACCATTCCAGGAATGCACCGTCATAGATCTTGATGTTACGGTAACCTGCGTTGTACAGGGAAAGGAAAACAGGGGATGCGCGCATGGATGTCTGGCAGTAGACAATGATTTCCTTTTCCGGACGCATACCGTTGTCGATGAAGTTAATTCTGGTGGCCTGGACATCCTTGAACGTATTATCCGTATAGAACACAGTTCCATAGTCCACCATGACTGAGGATGGAATTTTCCCTTTTTCCAGATACTCTGCCTCAGTTCTTACATCCAGCAGAACCACATTTGGATCGGGTTCATTGATCTGATCCTGCACTTCACGCATATCCGCAAGGTATGCTTTATTCTTTTCCCCGGCGGTATAGTTTGTTTTGGGCCGGGATGTCTCTTCTGAGGTCAATTCTATGCCCGCGTTGATGACAGCCTGAATTCCGCCGTCGATTACTCTTGCGTTTTCATTGCCGTAGGTCAGAAAGGTCCACCATAGCCTGGCTGCGCTCATCCTGTCATCGTCATAAATTAAAATCGTTGCATTATTGTCAATTCCTTTTTCGCTCATCAATCGTTCAAACTTTGTCTTGGATGTGAGCATATTGTCAACGGGAATGTTGATAACAATGTCATCCTTAACAATGTTCACAGCACCCTTTACGTGACTGGATCCGTACTTTTCAGCACTTTGCATATCGATTACAACCACGTCGTCTTCAGCCAAAAGCTTCTCAAGTGATGCGGCAGGAACAATCTGAGCATCCGTCTCTTCGTATTGCGAAGGGTTACAGGCAGAAAGAGCTGCTGCTATCACGACGATAAGAGCAAATAATGTTAAATTTTTAGCAATCAAGCGCACAAGTTTACCTCCTCCTTTTTTGCTTATTCGGTTCGGTTTGTAAACTGTCTTGAATACATCATATAACAGATGGAACAGATTGTGATATAAATATCTATTATGCTGTATGCTATTCTGTAATAATGGTCGCCCTGAATGGCGCCATGGACATTTTTCGGTTGAAAGCCGGGGGGCAATGTGAGATAGTTATGAGAGAAATCATTATTTGATGGGGCGCAAATTTTGTTCGAAATTCGTAAATCATTTGAAAAGAGCGGAAATGCGCCACGTTCAGGAAGGAAGAAACGATGGGCTTCGGAAAGAAAGAAACGATGAGATCTCTTGAGTTGGGTCAATTGCAAGGGCCGGATTTGATTGCAGTACTCTACATAATCTGTTACTTTCTTGTCAACCTGAGCTTTTTATCAGACTTTCCTTTTGTACATTCCGATGAGTCATGGCTTTCCGGTCTATCGAGAAATATGGCAGAAAAGGGAAGTATCGGTGTAACAGAATCTTTTTTTGATTTAAAACCTCGTTTCCCACATGCCATCAAAACCCTGTTTCACCTGATGCAGATGGGAATGATGCGAATTTTCGGCTATGAGATTGCAACCTTTCGTTTGCTGTCCCTGATTTTCGGATGCCTGAGTCTTTTCCTCTTTTACCGGACTTTGAAGGCCGCAATTAAAGGCGCGCAACGATCCATTTTACCGCTGTTGGGTTGTATTCTGCTTTCTGTTGACATCCAGTTTCTTTATGCAGCTCATTTTGCGAGGCAGGAGATCCTTCTGGTTTTCATGCTGATTCTCTGCTTAAATTTTATTCTGCAGAAGAGACCAGCCGCAGCGGGGGTGGCGACAGGGCTTTGTATCGGCATTCATCCCAACAGCTTTCTTCTTGCAGCAATGTGCGGATTGATGCTGCTTCCCCTGGATCTGAGCGCGTTGCGAAGCAGGGAGGGAAGAAGACCGCTGCTGCAATATGCCGCCGTGATAAGCGGATTTGCTGTGCTGTTCGTGGCTGTGAGCCTGTATCTTGACCGAGAATTTGTCCGCCATTATGCTGCATATGGAAGCAGTGAGTTTGAGATAGGTGCTCCAGTTACTCATAAATTGGCTGAATTCCCTTACTTTCTGAAAAAGATCTGGCTGCAAGTGAGCGGCACATACTATGTTCCCGATATCCGGGTGGAGCTGATTCTGTTTGCACTGATCCTTGCCGTTTCCATTGCCATCCTGATTTGGTTCAAACCTTGGGCGGGCACTCCGGTTGAAGCTGTTTCTGAAACGGCATCCGCAGCATGGACAGGAACGTCTTTCTCAGCTTTGGCAGGAACTACGGCGCAGCTTAAACTTCTCGCTCTCATCCGGTTGCTGCTAAAAGGCATTCTTGGGATGGCCGTTGGGATGGTGGTGATCGGAAGGTATAACCAAACCAGCATTGTGTTTTTCTTCCCCTTGTTTTTTATGCTGTTGATTGCAGAACTGAAGCTGATTTTCACCTCAAGCAGGTTATTTCGCAGGAAGGGGATGCGGCAGTCGGTGCTCCCGATTCTGCTGATCCTTCTCATAGGATGCAGCAGTATTCTGCAGATCAGGCCGTGGCTGACCCCTTCCCATTCCTATGAGACTTATTTAGAGGCGATTTCGAAGGCTGTTTTACCTGATCACAACGTGCTGGCAAACCTCAACTCTGAATATTATTTTGAAAACGGAACGCTGCTGGATTATAGAAATCTAGCATACCTGAAGGAAAACCAATTGTCGGTGGCAGATTATATCAGGGAGAAGCAAATCGAATATATCATCCTTTCCAATGAAATGGATCTTATTTATGCGCAGAGACCTGTCTGGAATATCATCTACGGTAACCCCAGATATATGGAGGAGCTAAGGGAGTTTACAAAAGAAAAGTGCACCTTGGTGCACTCCTTTCAGAACAATATTTATGGGGTGAGGATCATCCCTTATATGGATCGGTCAGATCACAGCTTTACCGTTGAGATCTTTAAAGTAGAGGACCCTGCCCGAGAGCCTTGAGGCTTCTGCAAGATCATGGGTCACGAAGATCACTGTAAGCTTCTTTTCCTTCCAGATATGAAGCAGCAGTTCGTAGGCCAGCTCTTTGTTATCGGAATCCAGGCTGGAAAATGGCTCATCCATTAAAAGGATCCTGCAATCAACCGCAAGCGCTCGGGCCAGAGCCCCCCTTTGCTTCATTCCACCGGAAAGTTGATTGGGATAATAGTCATAGAAGTCCAAGAGTCCCACGAGAGAGAGGGATTCTTTTGCCTTTGCATCGGCTGTCTGCCGATTTATGCTGCGTTTCGTTTTTCTTATTGCGTAGGAAAGATTTTCCCCCAGTGTCTTCCAGGGAAAGAGCTGATTGGAATCCTGAAAGATCATAAAGATTTCTTTGGAAGGCTTGCCGCCGTCAAAGCCGGCAATGTGTCTTAATAAGGTTGTTTTTCCGCAGCCGGACGGTCCGATGATGGAGACAAACTCACCGCTCTTGATTTCCAGCGAAAGCTGATCCAAAACCTTGATGTTATTACCTCCGCTATGGTATTCCTTTGTGACGCCTTTCAGACTGATTTCCATATACCGTTACTCCCTTCCATTCCTAGTTCCCCCATTTTTCTACGGTATTCTTTTCGATTAACCGAAACAAAACCGACTCCACCAGAATTCCTACCACAACCACAACCAAAATTCCTGCAAACAGGCCGGGGGTATTCATGAAGGTTCGCTGCTTAAAGATGTACCACCCGATGCCGCCTGTATCACCAACCGCGCCGAAGACCATTTCTGCGCCGATGAGTGCCCTCCAGCTTCGGGCAAATGCAATCTTGATGCCTGCAATCAAATGGGGCAGTGCGTGCATCATTTGAATTTCAAAGGCGATGGAAAAAGCATTTAATTCGAGATTCTTTGCAGCATCCAGATAGATGGGCGGTATGGTAGAGAACCCTGATTTCAAGTTGAGCAGCACCGGCCAGATTGCTGAATGAATGATGATTGCAAGGATGCTGGCTTCTCCCGTACCGAACCAGACAATGATCAGCGGCAGAAGGGCCAGCGCCGGAAGGGGATGCGCGATGACAGACAGGACCTGGACCAGACCCTGAATCATCAAAGAACGCTGCCCTGCAAAGACCAGGAGGGAAGCAGCAGCAACTGACACGAGGATACCGGTAAAAATTACCTTGAGAGAAAACAGCAGCTGGGTTGTCAGATCCCCGTTTATGAAGGAATCTTTCAGCGTGGACAGAACCGACGCAGGAGAAGGCAGAAGAAGTTCCGAAACCATTCCGCCCATGGAAACGACTTGCCACAATAAGAGAATCGAGGCAGACCAGAAAATCAGGATCAGTCTGTATTTTACTGTTACACTGGATGATTTCTTACTCATTTCATTCCCTTTCCCGTATTTCCAACCCCGGGGAAGCAGACCTCTTCCATCATGATGGGGGATTTGATCATACCGATGCGGTACATTTCATCTGATAAGCGCTGAAGTCCCGTTAAACGATTTGCATAGATGGTACCCTGATAGGTCATCTGTGCTTTTAGTATGTCTTTCTCCACTCCATAAACAGGTGCAAGCTCTGACACTGCGGCATCCATGTTCTGATTGATGTAATCAATTGCTGTGTTCAAGGCAGTGATAATGGCAGTATACTCCTCTGGCCGTTCCTCAAAGAAGGATGTCTGAGCAACGCCTGTAATAAAGGTAAAGGGTTCTCCCATGATCTCCTCACCTGTTGTAATGACGTGCATTCCCTGGGAAAGCTCCTTATCCAGATAGGGAGGCGTGGCAAAGTGTGCGGCAACCTCGGTATCAGCAATCAGCGCGTCCATTGCATCGGGGTGGGATAGGGAGACGAGCTGCTTGTCAAATTTGTCGGGATTTCCAAACACCTGGGAGGCAGCAATGGAAAGGAGAATATGCTGCGTGGAACCGGGAGACAGTATGGCAATCCGGTCACTGTCTTTAAAATCTTTCAAACTGCGAATCTCCGGCCGATCTGTCACCAGAGCCACTTGGTTGTAGGAAATTCCGGCAGCGAATTTCCACTTCATTCCGTTGTCGATGCCAACGAGGACAGGGGATGGGCCCATAAACCCGAAATCAACCTCACCGGCCAGCATCCCTTCTCGAATCGGAGCAGGACCTCCGTACTGCTTCCAATTGATTTGAACATCGGGCAAAGCCTTTTCAAGAAGCTGCTGCTCCTTCATAATTTGCAGCGGCGCATAAGCAATGCCAAATTGTTCCGCGATATTCAGCTCTTGCTGCTTTTCGGAAGAACCACAGGAGCAGAGCAGAAATATCACTGGAAGAAGATAAAGCAGAAGCCAATGCCGAACTCCAAACCTTGCCCGAACGCTAGCCTGAGCCCAAACTCCGGCTTGAGCCCAAACTCCAGCCTGAGCCCAAACGCCAAGCACCTTACTGTGGCTTGGAATACTATGCACCTCTTTCCTTAAATCAGCGGTTTCCATAGATTCTTTCCTTTCTCGTCCAGTATTTGAAACGTCTTCCTGAATGCTTCAATAGATGGCTGCAGGTGGCCTTCTTTTGCGATAAGCACGCAATGCCCAAATCTGGCGGTGGCGTTTTCGATCTGCTTGATTTGATCACCAACCTGATAATTATAGCCGCAGGCAATTACGTCATTCAACTTCAGCAGTTGTTCCTGCGGGGTGATCCAGGAGATTTCACCTGGATTTGCAAACATCAGCTGAACAGAAGCCTGAACCCTGGAATCAGGGCAGTGATAATGCTCCAATGCTGATGTATCAGTCTCCATTCCCAAAGAGCTGTTTATGACAGCATCCAATATGGAAAAGCCTGTTATTTCAGGGATAATGATATCTTCAAAAGCCCCTCCGATCCTGCCGGCGATTTCATTGATCAGAAAGCCCTGATCTCCAAGGAGAAGCTGCACGTAGAGAGGGCCGCTTCTAAGGGCGAATGCCTCAGTGATCTTCTTGCATAGTGCTTCAATCTCTTCGTATCGATGCATATGCATGCTGGGAAACCGGTGGGAGGTGCAAATCCCAATATGAAGGGGGTCCTTCAGGAGAATACGGTCTGTAACCGTGAGGATTGTCAGATTGCCGTTCTCAATCCACCCACTGACCGTGAGTTCGTCCGAGGGATAGTATTCTTCAAGAAGCGCTTCACTCTCCCGTGAGAAAGCAAGGGTTTGAGTCAGATACGCCTGTACGCTGCACGCGGAATCCAGAAGAAAAACTCCCCGTTGACCCTGAGCGTCAAGGGGCTTTAAGACAACATTTCCATGATCATTTGCTCTAATACTTTTTTCGAAGGTGCGCAGCGTTTCAGAATCGGTGGTTTCATTCACCAGCAGATATCCGGCCGTTGGCAGGCCGTGCTCCCGAAATTGTGCTTTCATAACCTTTTTGTTGGTGATTGCTTTGGCTTGCTGCGGAGTATGGAGTGCAGGGAGAGAGAGCGCATCTGCAGTAAGGGCTGCGGTCAGAACGGGCTGATCGGTTCCCATGGTCATGACCCCGTCTATCGCCAGATCCTTTGCGGCTTTGATACAACCCTCTGCATCAAAGGTGCTGATTGGAATATGCAGGGCCGCATCGGACGCAGCCGGAGGAGACTGGGTGTAATCTGCAAGAATGATTTCATATCCCAGAGCCTTTCCCCGGAGCACGGCATTTCTCTGGCAGAGAGAGCCTCCCAGAACCATTAGCTTTTTCATATTCAAAACACACCTTTCTCTAAATCTGTCAAGGCACTCGTCATGGCAGAATCTTAATCTTGTAAGTGAAGAGCAGACGCAGATAAACCTGAACCAGCTTTCCGGCTGTATAACCGGTACGCCCGGAAGCCCTTTCCTGATAGGGATAATAAATATTTGCAGCCGTCAGCGGATACTGAAAGGCTTCGGCGGAGAGATAGAAATACCTTTTGCAGGAAGCCGCTGACGTTTCCGCCAGCGCGCGGGTCATAACGCGAAAGGAACTTACCCGTATGCCTTTTGGCTTATTGATAAAAAAGGAAAAGAGCACATCTCTTAAAAAACTGCCTGCTATCCGCATTGGGCTGCGACTCATGTGAAAGTTCCGCTCTGTGATAAAGCCGCACTTTGTAATTAAGCTGCGGCGTGTGGTTGAATCACGATTCTTGTCCGCAAAATATCCTTCGGTATAAGGAACGGCATAGACAAGATCAAATCCCTGCTGTGCTTTTTCCAGAAGCAAAGGTACAACTTCAGCAGGATGCTGTCCGTCGTCGTCCATGGTCACGACATATTGAAAGGAGGGGTCCGCCAGTCTGAGGCCGACCCGAAGGGATTCCTGCTGCCCGTTATTTTGATGGGAAAAGTAATACTGGACCTGAGGATGTTTTGCGGCCAGTCTCAAAATCTCGTCCCGTGTTCCGTCCGTGCTGCAGTCATCAACGATTAAGATTTTCAAGGGATAATCATTCAGCACCTCTAGAAGCGCTCTGATCAGCGGCCCAATGGTGACAGCAGAACGGTATGCGGGAATAACGATCTGAACTGAGGGTCTGGATTGCATTGTGCCTGCCGCATGAATCGGGGGACTTGCAATATGATTCATCGCTTTTTTGCCCAGCGGATCACCCGCTCCGCAACGAATTCTGCGTCCTTTTCCGTCATTTGCGTATGGAGGGGAAGCCGCAGAATACGTTCTGCCGCCGAGGTACTCACCGGAAACTGTGCCGGGGAATAGCCAAGTTTCTTCCCATAAACTGAAAGGTGAAGAGGAATGTAGTGACTCCTGGCGTCGATGCCTTCCTTCAATAGAAAAAGCCGCAGTGATTCCCTGTCTGCAAGGCTTGCACAGTCAACATAGAACGTATGGTAATTTGGTGTCATGAAAACAGGGACTTTCATTGGCTGCAGTTTCTGGAAAATGGTGTCAGACCCTTGCCTTAAGGCATTCTGATAGACCTCCGCAATAGCCTTTCTCCTGCTCAGTATTCTTTTGGATTCCAAAATCTGGGAATAAAGAAGAGCGGAGCAGGCTTCGCTGAGAACGTGATTGGTTCCGGGCCTTGTCCATGAATAGAATTTAGACTCTTTTCTGAAGAAACGAGCCCGATCCGTGCCGTTATCCCTGATTTCCTCTGCTTCAAGCAGGGTTTCCTGTACTTTGCATAGAAAAGCACCACCCTCACCGCAGGAAAAGTTCTTGGTGTAATGAAAGCTATAAACGCCATATTCGCCTAGGGTTCCAAGGGGAACACTGCGATAGGAACTGAAGAGCGCCTGAGCCGCATCTTCGATGATCACAAGATGATTTTCAGAAGCAAGACGGACAAGTAGGTCCATCTCACAGGAAATCCCTCCGTAATGTGCCGGTATGATTGCTCTAGTCTTTCTTGTTATGTGTGCTGCGACGCTTTCTGGATCAAGATTTTTGGTAACCCCTTCAATATCGCAGAGAACAGGCTGCCCGCCGCAGCGAAGCACCGCATTTGCAGCGGAAGGGAAATTGTAGGAAGGCAGGATCACCTCGTCACCCGGCCTCAGATGTAACAGTGAAAGAGCAAGTTCAAGAGCTGCAGTGGCAGAAGTTGTTAACAGAATCCCTTCTGCATTTAGCTTTCGGCCTAGAATTTTGCCGGAATGCGCTGCATATCTTCCGTCCGATGCAAGATGTTCTGATGTCAATGCATTCTCTATGTAACGGAGCTGATTCCGTGGCTGATATCGCTCGTTGAAATTCACTTTCATAGTCCTGCCTCCTGAAAAAGTCTGAGGGTAAAGTTTGTAAAGCCTATGATATCGAACGGAATTTCATTTGTCAATATCTGCGATTTCTCCTATAAGGGAAATATAGATATCAGTATAGTCCCCTTTGTAGAGGGGCTCTGTGGTATAATAAATTCAAAGAAACGAAGCAAAATTAGAAATTTTGACCTGATATGAATTTATTGTATCGAAGTAAAGTAATTCAGAGCAGCGGCTTGTACGTATGAGCCGGTGGATGGGAGGAAAACAGAAATGAACGAAGAGGTTTATATCGAATGCCTGGGAGATATTTGCCCGGTACCGCTCATGAAATTGAAACGTCAGGAAGCCTCGCTGAAGAGAGGCGACACCATTAAACTGGTCACCGATCACAGCTGTGTCTCCGAATCCATCAGAAATTATTGCTTATCCAAGGGATATCAGCTGGAAATTGTGGAACCCATCAATGGCGTATGGGAGTTTTATATCAGTGAATGAGCCCGTGATCAGCAGAAGGTTTCGTCAACGATACTGATGAAGTAATCGATAATATCTGCCGGAGCATCGTAGGGATATTCATTCTTTTTGTAGATCATGTGGAGGTCATAATTTACTGTAAAACCAGGAATTTCAACCAGTTTGAGCTGCTTAAGATAGATTTCCTTCTTAATGGCCATGTAGGGCAGGAAGGTAAAACCCAGGTTTGCAATGGCAGAGGCCTTAACGGATTCGATGGAATCCAAATTCATAAGAACATTAAAGTCCTTGATATCACAGCCAGATTGCTTCAAGGTTCTGTTTAATATCCTTCTTGAGCTAAAGCTGTCAACCAGGGTGATTAGCGGGAATTTCTTTAATTCATCAAGCGTAAGCTGATTGCCTTTATAGAAACGCTCGGAACAGACCAGATGGACCTTATCTTCGTAAATTTTTTTACAGACAAGGTCAGGACTCTGGGTTTCCCCAACAATAAATCCGATACTGCCTTTGTCGTCCAGGATTTTTCTGGTGACCTCTGACGATGTCATCGTACTGAGGGCGAAATTGTAATTGGGAAATTTTTCACTCATTTTGTGGATGCTGCAGGGCAGTGCGTATTGTCCAACCACATGAGAAGCAAAGATTCGAATGATCCCGTTATAGCTTTTTAGATTCTCTATTTCTTCCTGCATATTTTCGTAGCTGTCGATGATCTGAAGAAAATATCGATAGACCGCCCGTCCGCTTTCCGTTAATTCTATGCCCCGATTGCTTCTGTCAAGCAGGCGGAGCCCCACTTCGTCCTCCAGCTTTTTCATCTGCTGACTTAAAGCAGGCTGGGAAAGATGACATTCCTCAGCCACTTTTGAGATACTTTTTTCCGAAGCGATTTTGTGGAACAAGATCAGGTGCTCTATTTGCATACCTTACTCCTTTTGGCTGATTTTCAGCGGTTTTCAAAGCGCAATTTCCATATGCAGGTATAACTACTTGTTATATTGTATAACCAGATCCTATGTAGACGCAAGTATTTTATATGCTATAATGGCACTGTAAACTGTCAAAAACTTAACAAATAAAACCCAAAATATTGAACAATGAATCATAAGGAGGTACCTATGTCTGAAAATGGGAAAAGTATTCAGCGCTCCGGCGCTCGTGCTCCCAGAAAACCGAAAAAGAGTCAGATTCCATACGGCATGGCGGTACTTATTGTAATGATTATCATCGGTATTGCGTTGAGCAGTCGGTCTGCTACTCTGGCAATGTACTGGATCTTCGGCAGCTGCTTCGGCTTTGTTCTGCAGAAATCCCGATTTTGCTTTACGGCGTCCATGAGAGATCCATGGATCACAGGGAGCACTTCTGTGACAAAGGCCGTCATGGTGGCTCTTGCAATTACAACCGTGGGATTCACTGCAATCAAATACGGTGCCTTTCTCAACGGGCTCCCCATACCGGGAATGAGTTATGTGGTCCCCATCAGCTTTGCCACTGCAGTGGGCGGTATTCTGTTTGGAACCGGAATGGTCATTGCAGGAGGCTGTGCCTCCGGTACTCTGATGCGGGTGGGGGAAGGTTTTGGCATGCAGATGCTGTCGCTGTTTTTCTTCCTCGTGGGATCCCTTCTGGGAGCATATCATTTCGGCTTCTGGAAGATTAATTTCATTTCCAACGGACCAAAAATTTTCCTGCCGGATTATTTCGGCTGGTTTGGAGCAGTGGTGATCCAACTGCTGATTATAGCATGTATTTATATTGCCGCAGATCTGTGGCAGAAGAAAAAGATGGGCGCATAGCCCCGGAAAGGATGTAAAAATGAAAGAATATACATTGGATTGTTTAGGAGAGGCTTGCCCTGTACCTCTTATGAAAACGGAAAAAAAGATCAACTCCATGGAAGTGGGAGACGTTCTGGTGGTTCAGATTGATCACAGCTGCGCAATGAAAAATGTGCCTGAGTGGGCGAGAACCCAGGGCTATAACGTGGAAATTGAAGAAGTTGAAGACGGCGAATGGGAAGTCGTAATCGAAAAAACAAAATAGATTTTTCATAGCTTCCTCCTTTATCAAAGGAGGGGATTGATCTTCAGAAAGGCGGTGACGCAGGGTTGAAAAAAATCATAGAAAAGCTTGAGAAAAATCAATATTACTTGGCTGTTTTTAAGAATCCTTTTACTTACATAACCGGAGCAGTTTTGCTTTCGATCCTCCAAATTGCGCTCCTTGCTTCTGCAGGGAATCCCTGGGGTGTTTCGGGCACCTTTACAAATTGGGCCGCATGGATTTATGAGGCACTCGGTGGCAGTGTAGACAAATGGTTTTACTTCTCCTCCCTGGGAGCACAGAATACATTGAATGCAGGATTTCTAAACGATCCCGGATCCATCCAGAATGTAGGAATCATCGTTGGAGCGCTTCTTGCTACATTGCTTGCATCACAATTTAAGTTCAAGAAGATAAAATCCTTCCGGCAAGTAATTGCTGCAGCATTGGGTGGAACCCTCATGGGCTACGGTGCCAGACTGGCATTCGGATGCAATATTGGAGCGCTTTTCAGCGGAATTTCCTCTCTGTCCTTTTCAGGCTGGGTATTTGGTTTATTCCTGCTGATCGGAGCATTTATCGGAAGCAAGCTCCTTGCCAGATTTTTTATGTAGACGCATCCCATGTTATTTAGAAAGGCTGAAAGGCGATATGGATAAAAAAGTTGAACAGTATGACGTGGTTATCATCGGTGGAGGTGCAGCGGGACTTACTGCAGGAATCTACTGCGGTCGGGCCAGGCTCAATACCCTCCTGATAGAAAAATCCCTTGTGGGAGGATTGGCGACCTACACCAATGAAATTGAAAATTATCCGGGATTCCCGGAGGGGTCCACAGGATTGGGATTAATGGAGTTGTTTCATAAACAGGCGAAAAAGTTTGGTGTGAAATTTAAGCTTACTGACGTAAAGGGTGTATCCCTGGAAGGTGAGAAAAAGATTGTAGAAACCTTTCGAACCAATTATGAGGCCAAGGTTGTTATCATTGCTTCAGGGGGGAAACCGCGGCTGACCGGTGCAAAGAACGAGGATCTGTATCTTTACGACAAAGGCATTTCGTTTTGTGCAACCTGCGATGCAGCGGCAAATACGGGAAAAACGGTTATGGTCATAGGAAGCGGCGATGCTGCCATCGAAGAGGGTATGTTTCTCACCAAATTTGCAGATAAGGTGATTGTATCCGTCATGCATGATGAGGGCATCATGGATTGTAATGAAATTGCCAAGGGACAGGCGCTGGCCAATCCTAAGATGGAATTTATCTGGAATAGTGTTGTAGAAGAGTTTGCAGGTGACGGACATCTGAATGAGGTGGTGCTGAAAAACACCAAAAATGACAGCTTGATCCGTGTACCGGTTGATTCCTGCTTCCTGTTCATCGGCTACCTTCCCAATACGGAACTGTTCCGGGATGTGATCGAACTGAATCGGCCCGGATATGTTATCACCAATGAAAAGATGGAGACCAATGTCCCCGGCGTATTTGCAGCCGGAGATGTTCGGGACAAATTCCTGAAGCAGGTTGCGACTGCTGTAGGTGATGGAGCTATTGCAGGTTACGGAGCCGAGAAATATATTGCTGAGAGCGAGATCTTCGAAAGCCAGATCATGGGTTCGGAGCTTCCCGGAATCGTGTTCCTGTGGAACGCCGTCATGCCGGAATGCAGAGCACTCCTTCCTGTTATAGAAGCTTTTGAAGAAAAGTATAAAGGGAAAATCAAGGTAACGAAGGTTGATATCTACAAGTCCAAGGGACTCGCAGATCGACTGGAAATGGATGAGGTTCCCGCATTGGTATATATTAAGGAAGGAAAAATTATTAAGAGCCGGAAAGGAAGCTTTACGGAAACCGATTTAGAAGAACTTTCTGCGCTTTAGATTGATGGAACAGTAACATTCTGCCCCCTGGTTGAGTACTTTGAAAACAAGAAAAAACTTAGGGGGTATTTTTATGGGCTTTTATGTGAACGTAGAGCCGGATGTCAATGTCTTTGTGGAGGATATCAATCCTGCAGGAGAAAAGACGATTCTGTTCATACATGGTTGGCCTGGGAATCATAATCTTTTCGAGTATCAGTATGATCAGCTGCCAAAGCACGGATACCGCTGCATCGGTGTGGATACCAGAGGCTTTGGCCAGTCAGACCGGCCTTGGCACGGTTACGGGTATGACAGGCTTGCAGACGATATCAGGGCTGTGATTGATGCCCTGGGGCTCCGCGACATCACTTTGGGAGGACACTCTACCGGAGGTGCAATTGCGGTGCGCTACATGGCAAGGCATCAGGGGCATGGCGTATCAAAGCTTGCACTGTTTGCAGCAGCGGTACCCAGTCTGATCCAGCGGCCTTACTTTCCTTATGGACTGCCGGAACAGGCGGTACTGGATATCATTGAAGGTACATACACTGACCGGCCCAATATGCTCGTAGGCTTTGGAAAGATGATCTTTCATAATTTTGTAACGCCATCTTTGGCGGACTGGATCTATCAACTGGGCCTTCAGGCATCGGGATGGGCAACTGCTGCTGTTGCAAACACCTGGATACAGGAAGTCCTTTTCAGGGATATGGGTGAAATTCGAGTTCCAACACTCATTCTGCACGGCCTTTACGATAAGGTTTGCCTGTTCCCGCTAGCGGAAGCACAAAAGAACGGGATTCGAAATTCAAAGCTGGTTCCCTTCGAATCCTGCGGCCATTTTCTGTTCTATGATCAAATGGAACGGTTTAATCAGGAGTTGATGGATTTTCTCGCGGAATAGGGCC
>JARBUO010000072.1 GCA_029239605.1 Bacillota bacterium
CTAAGCAGCCGGGAAGCTTGCAAGGGGCTTGTTGACTATACGCTGAAGACCCACGGAAAAACAGATATTCTGGTCAATGTAGCCGGAATACAAACTGTAGCCGCTATCGAGGATTTTCCTGAAGATCGTTGGGATTTTATGATTTCCTTGATGCTTACGGCGCCATTTTTATTAACCAAGTATGTATGGAATTCAATGAAGGAACAGCAATGGGGAAGAATTATCAACCTGAATTCCATACACGGTTTGGTGGCCTCTGAATATAAGGCCGCCTACGTATCTGCCAAACACGGCTTGATGGGATTAACCAAAACTGCGGCTCTGGAGGGAGGCCCTTATGGGATTACTGTCAACTCCATATGCCCGGCTTACGTCAGAACACCATTGGTAGATGATCAGATTGAGGCTCAAGCCTTGAATCATGGCATTTCCAAAGAAGAAGTTGTCTCGAAAATAATGCTTCAAAAGTCCGCAATAAAAACGTTACTCGAACCTTCAACAATTGCAGAAGTTGTCAAATTCCTCTGCTCCGACGCAGGGAACAATATCACCGGCTCTGCTTTGACCATTGATGGAGGATGGACTGCAGCGTAATCAGGCCTGCAGTTTCCTGAAAAGATTCCGTAAAAAGAATCAAAAGTAATAATAGGAGGAAAACAGGACATGTTAGGTGTTATTGGTATTATCATCTCATTAGGACTTTTAATGTATCTGGCTTATAGAGGCTGGTCCGTCATTATTCTGGCACCGATTTTGGCGCTGCTGGCAGCAGCTTTTGCAATCTTTGACGGGGGCAGTGTTCATCTTCTTGCTACCTATACAGAGAGCTTTATGGTGAACCTGGCCAACTATGTGAAGAATTACTTCCCGATTTTCCTGTTGGGAGCGTTGTTTGGCAAGGTGATGGATGATTCCGGCGCTGCAAAGTCCATCGCAGTATTTATTTCTGATAAGATTGGCAAGGGGAAAGAAATTTGGGCAGTTGTTTTGTCCTGCGCAATTATAACCTACGGAGGGGTTTCTCTGTTTGTTGCTGCCTTTGCCATCTATCCCATTGGCGCTGCTTTATTCAAGGAAGCGGATATTCCCAAAAGACTTCTGCCTCCTGCCATCGCATTGGGTGCATTTACCTTTACGATGACTGCAATTCCAGGAACACCGCAGATTCAGAATGCGATACCCATGAAATATTTCGGAACGGATGCGTTTGCGGCACCGATTCTCGGGGTTGTGGCAGCGGTGATCATGTTGTTTGGCGGAATGTTCTGGCTGACCTCAAGACTGAGCAAGGCAAGAGCACTGGGAGAAGGTTACGGCGAACATGGAGATTCTCATCTTCACGGCACAGATACCACGAACCTCCCCTCATTTACCGTATCCATTCTGCCTATTTTGTTTGTTCTTGTCGGCAACTTTATTCTTTCGAAACAGGTATTCCCCAATATCGATGCGGCTTACCTTGAAACGGATTATAAAACCACGCTCACTGCTGTTCTCGGAAGCTGGAGTTTAATCGTATCGCTGATTATCGGAGTACTTCTTGCAATTGGATTGAATTATAAGCGGTTTGATGACATCCTCAGGTGTCTGAGAGAGGGTGTTCAGGGCTCCTTCCTTGCCATCATGAATACAGCGTCTGAAGTAGGATATGGAAATGTAATTAAAGGGCTCGCTGCATTCAGTATTGTTGCGGCAGGTATGACGAGCATTTCTGCAAATCCTCTGGTTGGGGAGGCCATTTCTTCCTCGGTACTTGCAGGAATCACAGGCTCTGCATCGGGTGGGCTGAGCATCGCACTGGAGACGTTTAGTGAAACCTTTATGGCGCGTGCCGCGGAACAAGGAATCAGTCCCGAAGTGCTTCATCGTGTTGCCTCTGTAGCTTGTGGGGGTCTTGATACGCTGCCGCATAACGGTGCTGTTATTACCCTCCTTGGAATAACCGGAATGACCCATAAGCAGTGCTATGCCAATATCGGTATGTGTACAGTCGTAATACCTACAATCGCTGTTATCGCAATCATCATTCTGGGATCCTTTGGAGTGGTCTAAACAGTATTTCATTATATAGGAAAGCGTTTCCAGGCGGCTGGAGACGCTTTCCAGCAAATAGGTTTTCAAATAGTAACCTGGTCAGCGCTTTCCCTATGGCTGGAAAAGCGCGAAAGGAGGTCTTTATGATCAATAAAATAAAAACCGCCTCAGAGGCGGTAGCGCCCATACAGGATGGGGCAGTTATCATGGTCGGAGGCTTTATGGCAACAGGAACACCTGAAATTCTCATCGATGCGTTGGTTGAGAAGGGCGTGAAGCAGCTGACGGTGATCTGCAATGATGCAGGAGTACCGGGAAGAGGGGTTGGTAAACTCCTTACCAAGGGCCAGATCAAAACGCTGATCGCATCTCACGTTGGGTTAAATCCGGAAGTGGCACAGCGAATGAATACGGAAAATGAAGAGGATAAGCTCACATGCATTCTGGTTCCCCAGGGCACTCTGGCTGAGCGTATTCGTGCAGCAGGAGCGGGTCTGGGCGGTTTTCTGACACCAACGGGGGTTGGTACCATCGTTGCCGAAGGAAAGCAGGTCATACATGCAGAGGGACGAGATTATTTGCTTGAACTGCCGCTGAAAGCTGATTTTGCATTCATTAGAGGTTCTGTAACCGATGAATTTGGCAACACGGTTTATCATGAGGCCACAAGAAACTTCAATCCCATGATGGCAACGGCGGCAGATCACGTTATTGTGGGAACCTGCAGCATCGTACGGGTCGGTGAAATTGATCCAAATCAAGTTGTAACGCCTGGTATTTTTGTCGATACAATTGTAGGGGGTGAAATGCCATGGCAGATATAAAGGAAATCATAGCAGCAAGAGTGGCGAAGGAACTCAAAGACGGAGATGTTGTAAATCTGGGGATTGGTCTGCCCACCATGGTAGCAAACTTTATCCCGGAAGGCATAGATATCACCTTTCAGTCGGAGAATGGATTTTTGGGTCTTGGGCCTGCTCCGGCCAAGGGGGAAGAGGACATTGATCTTGTGAATGCCGGCGCCCAATATGTTACGGTGAAACCCGGTGCCTGCTTCTTTGACAGTGCTGCCTCCTTTGGAATCATTCGGGGAGGGCATGTGGATGCAACAATCCTGGGCTCCCTGGAGGTTGACGAGCATGGGAACCTTGCAAACTGGATCGTACCGGGGAAGATGGTTCCGGGAATGGGCGGTGCCATGGATCTCGTGGTGGGAGCAAAGAAAGTAATCATCGCCATGCAGCATACCAATAAGGGCAAGCATAAGATTCTGAAAGAGTGCACACTGCCTTACACCGCTGTGGGAGTGGTCGATCTGATCATCACCGAGATGGGCGTCATGGAGATCACTTCATCAGGTGTTGTTCTAAAAGAATTACATCCGGATTATACGCTCGAACAGATTAAAGAAGCTACAGGATGCGAACTGACAGTCCATTCGGATCTGAAGCCGATGCTGTAATAGAATTAAAGGGTAAGTATCATGAGAGAAATAAAAAAAATCGTTATAGCCGGTGCTGGAACCATGGGAGCTTCCATGGCTCAGACCTTTGCAAAATTCGGCTATCAGGTAACCTTATATGATCTTTTCCCCGAGGCTCTGGCGAAAGCCAAGAGATTAATCACGTTGAATCAGGAAACAGAGGTTGCTGAAATGATTCTCTCCGTGCCAGAGTCAGAAGCACTCCTTAGAAGGATCGAATACTCAGCTGATATCCATTGTTTTAAAGATGCTGACTTTGCAGTGGAGGCGATTCTGGAAAGGCTTGATGTCAAACAGAAGTTCTGGACTGAGATTTCCGATATCGTTGATGAGGATGTAATCCTTGCTACCAACACTTCTGGATTGAGTATAACGAAGATTGCAGAATCTGTATTCAATCCCGGCAGGTTTCTGGGTATGCACTGGATCAACCCACCGCACCTTATTCCGTTAATTGAAGTGATCAAGGGAGCATATACCACAGACGAAAGCGCTGAAACTGTCAGGGATCTTGCTGTTAAAGTGAAGAAAAAACCTGTGATCGTAAAAGATGCGCCAGGATTCGTGCTGAATCGAATTCAGCTCGCCATTCTTCGGGAGTGTCTCCATATCCAACAGCAGGGAATTGCTTCGACAGAAGCAATTGATGACGTAATGAAATATGGACTGGGACTGCGATATGCATGCCTTGGTCCGTTTCAAGTCTCAGATCTGGGCGGGCTGGATATCTTCCAGAACATCGCCTCCTATCTCTTTCAGGATCTGTCCGATGCCAAGGAGAGCTTCGGCCTGCTCAAGGAATGTGTTGATCACAACCGGCTGGGCGTCAAAAGCGGCGCTGGGTTTTACGATTATGCCGGCGGAAAGGATGAGGAAATCATCAAATATCGTGATCAGATGGTCACACGGCTGGCAAAATGCCTTTACGAGTAAATTGCCTGCTGTAATTCAGGAACCTGTAGCAAACTCGCAAAAACGCAGCGTAATGATCAGTCGCTGCGTTTTTCAGTTGGCTTGGTATAAAGAAACTACACTTCATTTTAGCAACGATATCGTTCACAGCGTTATTCAAACGAACAAATTAAGGAACATCTGTTTACATTCAGACAAAAATGTGATAGTATGTTCGTGAAAGTAGCATTGCAGTTAAGACGATGATAATGATAAAAAGGCAGAAGAAAGCCGGTGCTGTTGATAAATGTATTGCATTAAGGAAGGAGTTTCTTATGGAGCCGCTTAAGGATCGCGAACGAAAAATACTCACATATATGAAGGAAGAAATTAAAAAGAAGGGATATCCTCCTACGGTGAGGGAAATGTGCACCGCTCTGGGGATTAAATCCACTTCTACTACGCATAAGGACCTTGAAAACCTTGAAATGAAGGGATATATCAGGAAGGACCCGTCGAAACCCAGAGCCTTGATGATAATTGATCCGGAAAACGAAAGTGAAACGCCTGCAGTGCAGGCTGCTCCTGCACTGCAGGAAACAACACATCAGGAAAGGCGAGATGTAGTGGATATTCCTGTTGTAGGCAGAATTGCTGCAGGAACGCCGATCCTTGCGGAGCAGAATATAGATGATTCGATTCCTGTGCCTTCCAGATTCCTTTCCAAGGGAAACAATTTTATGCTTACCGTTAGGGAAGAAAGCATGGTTGAAGCAGGTATTCTGGATGGAGACTACATTTTGGTGCACCAACAAAACACAGCAAACAACGGCGACATCGTCGTGGCAATGATTGACGGCTTTGAGAGCGAAGCAACGGTGAAGACCTTTTACCGGGAACAGGGGCATATCAGGCTTCAGCCGGAAAATCAATTGATGAGCCCTATTATTGTAAGCGATGTAAAAATACTGGGATTGGTAAAAGGCGTTTTTCGTTATATATAATTCCAATTGACCATTCCAAACCGCAACAATGAGTGGAGAAATGGTGGAAGCTGAAAAACTGCAACCCAATAGGAATGAACTCATTTTGAATCAATGAATAAAAAAACCCCTGCAGGATGATGACTCATCGGGCGGGGGTTCTTTATTTTGAGGTTATATATCGGTTAACTGATTCTCTTGCATTCAGTCGCAATTTGAGATCCTTGCAGCAAGATGAAAGATTTTATTTATTTAATCATGTTATCAACAGAATCAAGAACCTTATCCATGATTGCCATTGCTTCTCTTAACTCAGCTTCTGTGATGTTAAGCGGCGGGCAAACCAGAATCATGTTCTCGTGGGAGTAGGTGGAGAAACCTTCAACCTTCAGCATGCCAACAATTTTAGGCATGAGACCTTCCTTGTCATTGTTGAAAGGAACGATGGCCTCGCGAGTTTCCTTGCTCTTAACAAGTTCAACACAGCTGAATAATCCGATATGTCTTACCTGTCCTACGCATGCATGCTTCTTTTCGAATTCGTCAAGGATTTCAGCAAGAACTTTACCCTGAGCTGCAACGTTTTCAGCGATTTTTTCTTCTTTGTAAGCGTCAAGCGTAGCGATTGTTGTTGCACAACCCATTGGATGAGCGCTGTAAGTAAGTCCGTTGAACATTTTCTTTTCGTCGAAGACCTTGGCGATCTTTTCGGATAAGATAACGCCGCCCAGCGGAACATAACCGCAGGTTGCACCCTTAGCAAAGGTTACGAGATCCGGCTTAACTCCGAACTGATGGAATGCGAATGCGGTTCCTGTTCTATAGAATCCAGCCATAACTTCGTCAAATACCAGAACGATATTGTACTTGTCGCAAAGTGCTCTAACGCCTTCATAATATCCTTTAGGCGGAATGAGAATACCGTTGGAACCAACCACTGTTTCAAAGAAGATGGCAGCGATCTGATCTGGTCCTTCATACATCATCTGATTTTCAAGCAATTCGAGGTAGAAAGCGGTTACGTCTTCTTCAGATTTGAAGTTACAGGCTCTTGGTGCTCTGTAAGCGTAAGGTCCGTCAAATTTGATGGCTCCGGGCATACCTGGTTCTGCAATAAATCTTCTGGGTTCTCCCGTCAGTGAGCTTGCTCCGAAAGTAGCTCCGTGATAGCTTCTGTATGCGGAGAAAACCTTCCACTTACCGGTATAGGCTTTAGCATACTTGATTGCATTTTCGTTTGCTTCAGCTCCAGCGTTTGTAAAGAAGACCTTAGCTCCTTCAAGACCGGATAATTCAACGATTCTCTGAGCTGCTTCGGAACGAACATCAACAGAGTATCCGGGACCCATAAACGCCATTTTTTCAGCCTGGTCTTTGATTGCCTGAATTAGTTTTGGATGACCGTGTCCTAAATTGGAGTTTACAAGCTGAGCGGACATATCGAAGTATTTCTTTCCGTCTTCATCCCAGAAGTAGATGCCTTCTGCCTTGGATACTACCATAGGATTAATTTTCTTCTGTGCACTCCAGGAATAAAGGTTATATTTCAAGCCCTGTTCTTTAATGTTTGACATTTTATTATCTCCTTTTAACGAATATAATGGTTGGGGCTGCTGGTATGCAGCCCCGCTGCATGAGTGGTGTGTAATCCTGAGTGAGTTGTTATGCGATTATGAAATCGCTCGAAAATTTGGGTTATTTGAACGCGTTTCTGATTTCTTCATCAAACAGATCTTCATCTTTCGGCTGATAAGAAGGAATTGGTCTTGAAACATATGTGAAGTTCAGAAGATCCTTCCAGGTAGCGTTGTGAGAGATACTGTTGTGTCCCCAGGTTCCGCAGCCAAGTGTCATGGACATCGGGAAACCGGAAGTCCAGGAACCGCTGTTCGTCAGAGACTGAGGAGCATTGACGCAGACTTTGCAGACTGGTACGAGCTCACCAAGTCTGGTTACTCTTTCGTCAATTGTAGTATGGATACCGCAGCTGTGTCCTTTGCCCTGATAATCAAGAATGCTCATCATCTTATCAACGGCATCGTCGAAATCCTTGGCTTTTCTTACGCCGGAAACAGGAGAAAGTTTTTCACCGGTGAAGGGGAACTCATTTCCGTAACCGCCGTTTTCTTCAGCCATCAGCATTTTTGTATCTGCAGGAACTTCGATTCCAGCCATTTCTGCGATCTTGGCAGCAGGCTGAGCAACGATGTGTCTGTTCAGGTCGTGGTTTGCCGGGCTTTCGGGCCATATCGTCTTCAGAAGCTTAGCCTTTTCATCGGAACCGTCTTTGAAAAGAACAGCACCTTTCTTAGCCATTGCTGCAACGAAAGCGTCGTAGCATTCTTCTAAAACAATAATGTTGTTTTCTGTTGAGCAGGAGGTGGCGTTGTCAAATGTCTTGGATCTGACGATCAGTGCAGCAACATCATCCATATCTGTGGTACCATCTACGATGGTTACTACATTTCCGGTTCCTACGCCGATGGCTGGATTTCCGGAGGAGTATGCCTGTCTTACCATCGGAGTACCGCCTGTAGCAAGGATGAAATCAACCTGCTTCATCAGTTCGCCGGATGTTTCGATGCTTACAAAATCAGGACCTACTGCCTGAACCAGATCTTCCGGAGCGTCAAATTTCTTTAATACACTTCTGATCAGTTCTGTTACTGCCCAGTTTGTATTTCTTGCTTTTGGGTGGGGAGCAAGGATGATAGCGTTTCTCGTCTTAAGAGCCATGAGAGACTTAACAACCGGTGTAGCTTCGCCGTTTGTTACCGGGATGATAGCGCCGATAACGCCCATTGGCTTTGCATACTTTTCCATGCCCATTTTTTCATCTACTTCAACCAGACCAACGGACTTTTGTCCTTTCATCTGATAGTAAGAACCCTTAACTTTTCCAAACATTTTAGCCTGTTTGTCTGCGGGAATACCCATTCCGGATTCTTCTACGAGCATTTCGCCGAATTTAAGTGCAACATCAGGCTGAGTCAATGCATATGCAACAGCTGCTGTTAACTGGTCGACTTTTTCCTGAGAAAAGCCTTCAGCGATCTTTTGAGCAGCATGTCCTTTAGCAACCAAACCTGCTACATATTCTGCGTAATTTACTGACATCTTCTACATTCCTCCTTTAGAATATAATGTTTTTCTTTACAATAGCTTTATTATGCAATGATTATGCCAAAAGTATAAATAAATGGTACGAATTATCTTGAAAACCGAAGTCTATTGAAAAAACTGGATTGAGCGGTTAAAATCGGAGACAAGTTTTTTAGACTGAAATTCTGCAAAGGATATGAAAGAAGCAAATCGATTCATTTGTGAATCGATTTGCTTGCAAATTTTGGACAAATATCATTTAAAGACTGGTATTTCAACGATATTTTGATGATACAACAATGAATCGGTGATACTAAATTGTATCAATTGTGATGCAATTCTTTTGCAATTGCCATAGTGCATCTAAAGGACTGAAATTTCAACATTTTCCGTCAAATGGTACTTCTGCAGTTTCCGTACAACTGTTGGCTGGCTTACACCCAGAGCCTTGGCGATTGCTCTTGTAGTCTTATATTTCTCGGCAGCTTTGATGAGAATTTCCCGCTCCGCATGATCCAGGGCATCTTTTAGACTTTTTCCCTCTGCCGATGAAACAGGATCCGGAATACTGGCCGATTCAACAATAAAGCTTGGCAGATTCTCTGGAAGGATGATCGTACCCTTTGTGGTAATCATCAAACGCTCAATGATATTCTGAAGCTCTCTGACATTTCCCGGCCAGGGATATTTCATTAAAATTGCAATGGCTTTCGAATCAATCTCCTTATGCTCTTTCATTTTTTTATTGTTCTGATTGAGAAAGATGCGGATCATGGGTATGATGTCCTCCGGTCTTTCCCTTAAAGGAGGGATACTGATAGGTACAACGTTCAGACGATAGTATAGATCTTCCCGGAATTTCCCCTCACGCACAAGAGAAAGAAGGTCTTTGTTAGTCGCGGAGATGATTCTGACATTGATGGGAATACTTTCAACACCGCCAACCCGGGTTAATTCCCGTTCCTGAATTACCTGAAGGAGCTTAACCTGAAGATTCAGCGGTAGTTCAGAGATTTCGTCTAGAAAAATCGTACCTTTTTCCGCTGTTTCAAAGAGACCTTTTTTTCCGTCTTTCTTTGATCCTGTGAAGGCACCGCTCTCGTATCCGAAGAGTTCCGATTCTATTAAGTTTTCCGGGATTGCACCGCAATTGATCTTGACAAAAGGGAATTCCTTTCGGTTTCCGTTTTCATGGACCAGCTTTGCGATGACGCCCTTGCCCACACCGGATTCACCGGTGATCAGAACAGTGGAATCGACATCGGAAAGCCTCCTTGTCAGTTGGATTACATTATACATGGAAGGACTGTTTGCGACGATATCACCGAAGCCTTCCTGGGCATTCATTCCCGAGAGTTTATTTTGTACGCTTTCCAGTTCGTTTTGCAAGTTGATAAGCTCTGTGATATCATGGGTTGTTGTAATGATTTTGCTCATTCTGTTTTTTGCATCAACAATGGGGATTCCGGTGGTCAGCAGCCGCTTTCCATCCCTGTTTTCGTGGATAATCGTTATTTCTTTCTTTTGCTCCATTACTAATCGCGCTACAGAAGGAGTAAAGATTCCTTCGCTTTCCAGAAATGAAACATGTTTTCCGATGATATCTTTTCGTTTGATTTTATAAAGCTCTTCACTGGCCTTGTTGATCCAGATGGTAAAACCCTGGGCGTCGTCGATAAAGATCGCATCACTGATGCTGTCGAGGATGGGAATCAATTCATCGATTGAAAGGGCGGAAAGGGCATTTTTGCCGTTTGCCATGTTTTGCTACTCCTCATATAATAAAGTGTGAATGTTTTTCTTTGTTGTTTCGCAATTCAATTTTATTCTGTCAATATCGCTTTCGGTGATATTTCCTGTAACTTAAAGGTGTAATAAAATGAATGATAAGGTTATCATATAATAGAAACCGCAAGGAATCAATGAGTAAAACAGGGGGAATCATGTGAAAAATTCTGAAGATTTCCATTGAAACTTGGGAGATGAAACGATATGATAAAAAAATCAGCATAAATCAATACGAAGTGGATCGAAACAGATGAGGTGCAGGATGAAAAAATTAACGTTTGTGATGGAAAATTATCTGGAGGCGATTTACGAACTCTCTTCAGCGGGAAAGGGTGCCAGGGTATCTGATATCGCAGAAAGACTGGGAGTGACAAAAGCCAGTACAAACAGTGCCATGACCACATTATCTGAACGCGGCCTTATCATCAACGAAAAATATAAAGAAGTGCTGCTTACAGAAGAAGGGCGGCGGTTTGCGGAGTTAACCGCGCAAAAACATCATATCATCAAGCGGTTTTTGGAGGATGTGCTTAGCGTAGATGCTGCAATTGCAGATGAAGATGCCTGTGCAATAGAGCATGTTATCAGCAATGATTCTACCGAGGCGATGGGGCATTATCTGGATTCCGTATCAAACCCCAAATGATTATGATTCTTATGGAAATAAAAATGTGAAAAGTAAGATATTTCAGCCAAATAACAATTAATTAGAATTTTGGTTGACAACATGAAATCAAAATGTTAATATATCACAGTAATAAAGAAGAAGTAAACCGCTTCTCACCTTACCGGTTCTGCTGATAGGGTTAATAGGAAACTGGATCACTGCTAATGATCTGTTTTTGAAGCGGGTACTGATGTCCGCTTTTTTAATTTTTTTGGGAGGTGCTAATCATTAGCAAGGAAAATCAGATCAACGAAGAAATTCGTGATAAAGAATTAAGAGTAATTGACAGTGACGGAACACAATTGGGCATCATAAGCCTGGATGAGGCACTGAATCTGGCTTTTGAAAAAAAGCTTGATCTTGTTAATATTGCTCCGACTGCGAAGCCGCCTGTTTGCAAAATTCTTGATTACGGAAAATACAGGTATGAGCTTCAAAAGAAAGAAAAAGAAGCGAGGAAGAAGCAGAAGATCACTCAGGTGAAGGAAATACGCTTAAGCACTTTCATTGAAGAGCACGATCTTGTTGTGAAAGCCAATAACGCCGTAAGATTCCTGAAGGAAGGCGATAAAATTAAAGTCAGCCTTCGGTTTAAGGGAAGAGAAAAGGATTATGCAAGCAAAGGTCAGGCTGTTATGGCCAAATTTGCGGAGGTCGTTGCAGAAGTTGGCGTTGTTGAAAAGAAGCCTGAGTTTGAAGGCAGAAGTTTGATCATGATTTTAGCCCCAAAAACGGATAAATAACGGGTCAAGACGATAAATACCTACGTCAAAAGGAATACTCGATAATTTTAGGAGGAAAGTTTAGAATGGCAAAAGCAAAAATGAAGTCTCATAGAGGAGCAAGTAAAAGATTTAAGTTAACGGGCACTGGCAAAGTAAAGAGAAATAAGGCATACAAGAGCCATATTCTTACAAAGAAAACTGCCAAGAGAAAAAGAGGATTAAGAAAAGCAACAATCCTGAGCAGCGCAGATCACAAGAGAATTAAGTCCGTATTGAACGTGTAAGAACAGCCGATCATTTGTCCTGCTAACGGGGCAAGCTAATATAGGAGGAAAGATAAAAATGGCAAGAGTTAAAAAAGGATTAAATGCCAAGAAACGGCATAAGAAAATATTAAAATTAGCGAAAGGGTTCTACGGCGCTAAGAGCAAGATCTTCAGAGCTGCCAATCCCGCAGTAATGAGATCCCTGCGTTCTGCTTACGTTGGAAGAAAGAACAAGAAGAGAGAGTACAGAAGACTCTGGATTGCAAGAATCAATGCAGGCGCAAGAATGAATGGCCTGTCCTACAGCAAACTGATGAATGGACTGAAGGTCTCCGGCATTGAAATCAACAGAAAAATGCTGGCCGAAATGGCTATTTATGATCCAGCAGGTTTTGCACAGCTTGCTGAGACAGCGAAAAAAGCTGTAAAATAAAATACGAATCGACATTCACTTTTGACAAAAAACTACCCCCTTGGGCTCTATAATCATGAAATAGATTATAGCAGCAAGGGGGTTTTTTCATGTGGTAATCTATGCGGAATATTTGTTCCTTGAAAATGCGCTGACCGGGGGTTTGATTCTTCTGCTTACAGCCGGAATTTCCGGGATAAGATGCAAAAAACTATTTTTAATTTTGGGCAGCATCCTTTGCGGAATCTATTCCTTCATGATTTTCTGGGATTCTCTTCATCCCTTGCTGGCACTACTTTCAAAACTGGTGTTTTCTTTCGGGCTGGTTTTTATGGTGTTTCAGCCTAAGACACTGAGGCGGTTTGGGAGAATTACGCTGGTCTTTTATTTGATCAGCTTTGCCATGGGGGGGATAACCATCGGCCTTATGTATTTCCTCGGGATACAGGGGGTTACGCAAAACAGCTCCATTTATATGAACGGCTTTGGTTATGTATATGTTGCGCTGGGATGTGCTATGACCTTTGGAATTTTTCATCTCTTCGCAGGATTTATCAAGGGAAGGATGATACGGGAAAGAATCTATGCCGATGTGGAAATCTCTCTTGAAGGAACAAAAGAGACTTTAAAAGGACTCGTTGACACCGGCAATTTTCTTGCAGATCCGGTATCTGGTAAACCGGTATTTCTGATTAATGAGCAGGGAGCGAAGAAATTATTCCCTACTGAAATTCTTCAGGAAATTATGCAGGGGAACCGGTCAGAGCATACGTATGAACGGCTGATGAGCAGCCGCTATGCTACGAGAATCAGGTTGATTCCCTACCGAACTGTGGGAGATGGTAAGGGATATTTTATTGGGGTACGTACGGATTCTATCCGAATCGATATACTTAACTGCAGCGAAAGAGACCGCACTTCTGTGGTTTCGGAAGGCGCAGTTTTGGCAGTCAACAGGGGGTTGTTTACGGGTGAGCGGTCCTGCGAGGGCTGTTCCATCCTTTTGCATCCAAGTCTATTGGAAGGGGGAATTGCTTGCAATGCTTAGAACACTATTAGAGATTACAATGCAAAACAGAAGAAAACTGCGGCTTTCGGCGATCAAGATCAGAGACAGGATCATTCTCATATTAAAGGGGCATAAGCCGGAAGAGATCTTTTACATAGGGGGCAGCGATGTATTGCCGCCGCCTCTTGCTCCCGATGAGGAGAGGATCTTGTTGGAAGAGCTTGCGCAAAACAATGAAGATGCCAAGACGATTCTGATTGAAAGAAATCTGCGTCTTGTGGTTTATATTGCCAAGAAATTTGAGAATGCAGGCGTCAACGTGGAGGATTTAATCTCCATTGGAGCCATCGGCCTGATCAAGGCCGTAAACACCTTTAATCTGGACAAAAACATTAAGCTGGCGACCTATGCTTCCCGTTGCATTGAGAATGAGATTCTGATGTATCTGCGTCGAAGCAGCAGAACCAAGAGCGAGGTATCCTTTGATGAGCCTTTGAACATTGACTGGGATGGAAATGAACTTTTGCTCTCTGATATTCTTGGGACGGACAATGATATTGTCTATAACCATATCGAGGAAGAGGTCAACAGGAACCTGCTTGTATATGCACTTAAGAAACTTTCCAATAGGGAAAAGCAAATTATGGAGATGCGTTTTGGTCTGATCAGCGGCAGAGAGATGACACAAAAGGAGGTAGCCGATAAGATGGGGATTTCACAATCCTATATTTCACGGCTTGAAAAAAAGATCATCGGCAGACTGAGAAAAGAAATCAAAAAGTTGGGATAGAAAAGCAGGAATAACAGAATAAAAAGGGACCCGAATGTTAAGAATAATGGATAGCATCGGTAGATCCGATACTGCGCTAATATGCTGCTTAGGGGGGCAAGACAGAAAGCGGAGGTCCTTATTCATGGCTAGCAAAGTAGAAATCTGCGGCGTAAATACATCGAAGCTGCCAGTGTACAAAGACGTCGAAATGAAAAAGATGATTGATCAAATCAAAGGGGGAGATAATGAGGTAAGAGACGAGTTTATCAGAGGAAATCTGCGTTTGGTTTTAAGCGTAATACAGCGTTTTAGTAATAGAGGAGAAAATCCGGATGATTTGTTTCAGGTCGGTTGCATCGGCCTGATTAAGGCACTGGATAATTTCGATACATCTCACAATGTTCGGTTTTCAACCTACGCGGTTCCGATGATCGTGGGAGAAATCAGAAGATATTTAAGAGACAATAACTCCATTCGGGTAAGCCGTTCCCTGCGGGATACGGCATATAAAGCACTGCAGTCAAAGGAAAGGCTTTCCAGAGAACTGCAGCGGGAACCCACCATTATGGAAATTGCAAAAGATCTTGAACTGCCCAGAGAAGAGGTTGTTCTCGCGCTGGATTCCATTCAGGATCCCATATCACTGTTTGAGCCCGTGTTCCATGACGAAGGGGATGCAATCTACGTGATGGATCAGGTTAAGGATACGAAAAATACAGACGAAAAATGGATGGAGAATATTTCTCTGAAGGAAGCTTTAAAAAAACTTACCAGCAGAGAAAAGCACATCCTGACCATGCGTTTCTTTGAAGGCAAGACCCAGATGGAGGTGGCTGACGAAATCGGCATCAGCCAGGCTCAGGTCAGCAGGCTGGAAAAAAACGCACTGAAGTATATGAGGAAATATGTCTGATCCGGGAAACTGCACAAGAATGGTATGAATCGTCAGGAAACATCATGAGCCAGGTTGCCTGTTTGCGTGAAAAAAGTTTTCGATGCACCGGACTGTCTTATATTGACAGTTTGGTGCATTCTTTTATTTTTGTTATGGTTACGAATAATAAAGCTGCTTTTTCGATTTCATATGCTTACGCAGGTTCAATTCTTAAATCATGGCATTGTAACTTTCTTATGAAAGTGTATAATGAGGTAGTGAAATTCTTGTCACGGAGAGTTGCGTTCCGTCACAAATTAAGAGGTATTATTTTGGATAATTTTATATACAGTTTGAATGCTACCGTTCCAATCTTCGTCGTAATGCTTGCGGGATGGATTCTAAAACAGAAGGGGATGCTGAATGATAACTTTGTCAACGTAGCCGACCGGTTCAATTTTAAGGTTACACTTCCAATTCTGTTGTTCCGGGATATTTCAGCCATGG
>JARBUO010000073.1 GCA_029239605.1 Bacillota bacterium
TGCTCCAGTCCTTTTTCAAAGATGTCTTTGATGTGGTCATCGGCTAGAGAATAAAACACGTTCTTTCCTTCTCTTCTATTTTTGACCAGATTGGATGTTCTCAAATATCTCAACTGATGGGAAATCGCAGACTTTGTCATGTTTAGCAATACTGCAAGATCACAGACACACATTTCGCTTTCATCAAGAGCACAGATAATTCTTGATCTCGTGCTGTCACCGAGAACCTTAAAAAAATCAGCTAAATCATAGAGCTCATTTTCATCAGGCATTCGTTCTTTTACCGCATCAACGATATGAGCGTGAATCACGTCACAGTCGCAGAACAGTTCTTCTTTTGCCATAATTCTTTCCCTCCTTGCCAGAACCTGTCTGAAAACTCATTGCACCCCACTGAACGCTCCGATTTGTGGGATACCGTGTTGCAATTTGAGTATGTAGCGCTACTATATACTCAAATCTGCTCCTTGACTGCCGCAAAATCGTGGGCAACCAGCCCGGCACAAGCAGTTTTCAGATACGTCCTTGTATTTTTATAATTTTATCATATCCCGAAGAGAATTAAAAACTTTTGTTTGGAACAAAAAACATGACTTTTTTTATGTTAATATCTTGACAGTTGAGCAATGGTTCAATTATAATGACTTTAAAGTTGAGCTATTGCTCAACTGTTGCGCGCATTATCCCTAATACATAACTTACTTTTAAAGGAGGCGAATCATATGAAGAAGACGTTTAAGCTGGAAGGGCTTGATTGTGCAAATTGTGCAGCAAAGATTGAACATGGTGTGAAAGCATTGGATGGTGTTTCTTCTGCAACAGTAAACTTTATGACCACAAAAATGGTGATCGAGGGTGACGATACTAAATTTGAGGAGATTGAAAAAGCGGCAATGGCCATTGCGAAGAGAATTGAGCCAGACGTTGTCATTAAGAAGGCATAGTTATGAAGATGAACTCGAATCAGAAAAGATTACTGAAAATAATTGTCGGTGCGTCGGCATACGCTGCAGGCATTGTTTTTAAAGTGGATGAAAGAGTAACTCTAGCCGTGTTTCTGGTCGCCTTTCTCATTATCGGCGGTGATGTGGTTCTCAGAGCGTTAAAAAACATCTCCCGGGGGCAGATCTTTGATGAAAATTTCTTAATGAGTATCGCAACCATTGGTGCGTTTTTCATTGGAGATTATGCAGAGGGTGTTGCCGTAATGTTGTTTTACCAGGTCGGTGAGCTGTTTCAGAGCTATGCAGTCAATAAGTCCCGGAAATCCATTGCCAGTCTCATGGATATCAGACCGGATTATGCAAACGTTCAGCGAGGAGAGGCTCTTGAAAGAGTCGATCCTGACGAAGTAAGGCTTGATGAGATTATCGTTATCAAAGCCGGGGAGAAAATTCCCCTTGATTCTGTGGTTGTTGAAGGAAATTCCACGGTGGATACCTCTGCTTTGACAGGGGAGTCACTGCCAAGAGAAGTATCACAAGGCGATGTACTCCTGAGCGGCTGTATCAATATCAACGGACTGCTTACCGCTCGCGTAATAAAAGAGTTTGGTGAATCTACAGTGAGCAAAATTCTCGATTTGGTAGAAAACGCAAGCAGCAAAAAATCCAATTCAGAGAATTTTATCACGATATTTGCTCGTTATTATACGCCGGGCGTTGTCATTGTGGCTGCTCTTCTCGCAGTCATACCGCCGCTCTTGATCGAAGGCGCAGCGTTTAGTGACTGGCTCTACAGAGCCCTTGTTTTTCTGGTAATTTCCTGCCCCTGTGCGCTTGTAATCTCCATTCCCTTAAGCTTTTTCGGCGGTATCGGCGGTGCATCACGAAGCGGTATCCTTGTGAAAGGAAGCAATTATCTTGAAGCGCTTTCAAAAACTGAAATCGTCGTCTTCGACAAAACCGGCACGCTAACAAAAGGGGTATTTAAAGTACAGGATGTGGTTCCGGTTGGGATTGAAAAGGAGCAGCTTCTGGAGTTGACTGCTTATGCGGAAAGCTACTCCAATCATCCGATTTCTCTTTCGTTGAAGCAGGCTTATGGACGTGAGATCGATGCATCCCGCATTAAAAATGTGGAGGAGATTCCCGGCCATGGTGTTCTCGCCAGCATAGAAGGAAAGGACGTAGCAGCAGGAAACTCAAAGTTGATGAAGAAGCTTGCAGTTGACTTACATGAACCGGAAGGGGCCGTTGGAACCATCGTTCATGTTGCAATCAATCTTACATATTCTGGATATATCATCATTGCGGATGAGCTCAAAGAGGATGCAGTGAAAGCCATACGGGATTTGAAGGAAGAGCGAATCAGACAAACGGTCATGCTTACCGGTGACGCAAAGCTGATCGGAGAAAAGGTTGCGGGTCAGCTAGGGATGGACAAAGTCTATACGGAGCTGCTCCCGGCTGATAAAGTTGATAAGGTTGAAGCATTGATTGCTGCAAAATCTGCAAAGGGCAAGCTGACCTTTGTGGGAGACGGAACCAATGATGCTCCGGTTCTTGCAAGGGCTGACATTGGAATTGCCATGGGCGGGCTGGGTTCGGATGCTGCCATCGAGGCAGCGGACATTGTAATTATGACAGATGAGCCCTCTAAAGTTGCAGCAGCAGTCAAAATTTCCAAAAAAACATTGGGCATTGTAAAACAGAACATCGCTTTGGCGCTTACGGTCAAAGCAGCCGTATTAATTTTGGGTGCAGTCGGCATCGCCTCTATGTGGGCAGCAGTTTTTGCTGATGTGGGTGTGGCCGTGCTTGCAATCTTAAATGCGATTCGTATGCTGAATGTAAAGAAACTTGGATAAAGAAAGGCCGGGAGTACTTCGTACTCCCGGCCTTTCTGATTTAAAACATTGCTGGAGTTAATTCTGAATCGGAATTATTGGATATGCCTGAATCAAAGCTTATCCTAAATCTAAACTATTCACTGCTGATAATCGAATGATAGGTCTCCGCATTGAGCCGGTTCAATAACGCCAGAACCAGCTTCAGGGCATTTTGGTAGTCATCCAAATTGGCAATCCCATAATGATCATGGATATACCTGACAGGAACACCGATCACGATGGATGGGACCCCTTGACGATACAGATGTATTTTACCGGCATCCGTTCCTCCTCCGGGCATCAGTTCGATCTGATACGGGATCTGAGTTTCTTCAGCAGTTTTCACTACAAAGTCTCTGAACGGAATGTGAGGAATCATGCTGGCATCGTAAAAACAAATCACCGGTCCTTTTCCCAGGGCGGTCTTAGATACCACGTCACCCGGAGAGATATTCGGGGTATCGGTAGCAACTGTTACGTCAAGAACAATTGCAAGATCAGGCTTGACAACGGATACGCTGGTACCTGCACCTCTTATGCCCACTTCCTCCTGTACCGTCATAACACCATAGACCGTACCGGATACTGGGTTGGAGTGAAGCTCCCTGAAAATCTCAACCAGCATGGAGCAGCCGATGCGATCATCCAGTGCCTTGCCCCGAAAACACCTGAAGTTTTCGCACATCTCAAAGGTACTGAAAGGGACAACTGGATCACCGGAACGAATGCCAAGTGCTTCCACCTCGTCTTTACTGCCCGCGCCAATGTCAATGAACAGGGAATTGATGGTAACCGGCTGTTTTTTTTCTTCAGGCGTTAATATATGGGGGGCTTTCGCTCCGATAATTCCGGTGATTGTTCGCGCAGAATTGTATATCTGAACTTTCTGGTTCAGCAGTACCGGATCCCACCAACCTCCGAGTTTCAGAAATTTAATAAAGCCTTCATCTGTAATTTTTGTAACCATCAGTCCAACTTCGTCCATATGAGCGGCCAGCATAACCTTCAGTTCCTGCTCACAGCCTGCTATCTTAGCGGCCAGACTTCCCAGGTGATCCTCCAGCAGCTCATCGGAAATGGGTTTAAGATATTCTGTCAAAAGCTTTCTTACCGGCATTTCATAACCAGAAACGCCTGATTCTTCGGACAACACTTTTAGAAGATCAATGGATCTCTCATCATTCACCATACTTGTTTTACCTTCCTTGCTATGGATTTGTCATTTATAGTAATGCTTCTTATTTGGTTAGTTATGTGTATGAAAATATAAATATAAGCTTAAAGCAGTAACACAATTGACAAGTTGAACATATGAATATATAATCATACGTATAAGACGGCAATGTTTCAAAAAAAAGATAAAAGAGGTAGAGCAATGCGTGAAAAAAATAGTGCAGACAGGTGTGAGTGCACTGTAATCCACGAGGAAGTCGTGAATATGGTAAAATCTAAAATGCCTGATGAAGAAAAATTATATGATCTGGCAGAATTGTTCAAGGTCTTCGGTGACTCAACCCGGATACGAATTCTTTGGGCTCTTTCTGAATCCGATATGTGTGTATGTGATATTGCATCGCTATTGAATATGACCCAATCTGCCATATCGCATCAATTGCGAATCTTGAAGCAGACCCGGCTGGTTAAAAACAGGAAAGAAGGAAAAGTTGTTTACTACTCCCTGGATGACGGCCATGTTAAGCAGGTCTTTGAAATGGGATTGTTCCATATTAATGAATAACATTCGGAAGGGGGAGGCATTATGTCAGAACATAAAAAAGAATTGATTCTGGAGGGGCTTGATTGCGCCAATTGTGCAGCAAAAATCGAAGCGAAAGTAAACGAAATTGACGAGGTGAAATTAGCCTCTGTCAATTTTGTAACGAAAAAACTATCCCTGGAGCTGGAGGAAAACAGCGAGACAAACCGCGTCATTGAACAGATTCGTGAGATTATTCGCAGGTTGGAACCGGATGTTAAGGTAATCCAGGATCATGACCATTCCCGTGGTAATCACGGTCACGACCATGGACACGACGGCGACGGTCACGACCATGGACATGATGACGAAGGTCACGATCATGACCATAACGGCGGAAGGAAGGAACTGATTCAGCTTATCGTTGGGGGCGCTATCTTTGGGGTGGCAGTGGCATTTCAGTTTTCGCTTGCCATAGAATTTACGCTCTTCTTTCTCAGCTATCTTATCGTGGGAGGAGAAGTTTTACTGAGAGCTGCTAAGAATATCTTGAGAGGGCAGGTCTTTGACGAAAACTTCCTGATGAGTGTCGCTACGATTGGTGCGTTTGCCATCCAGGAGTTTCCGGAAGGTGTGGCGGTGATGCTCTTCTATCAGTTGGGTGAATATGTTCAGGGTATTGCGGTAAACCGGTCCAGAAAATCCATCACAGAGCTGATGGATATCCGACCTGACTATGCAAACTTGAAGGTAGGTAATGATTCCCGCAGAGTTTCGCCGGAGGAAGTCAACGTGGGAGATTTGATCCTTGTAAAGCCGGGGGAAAAAGTTCCTCTTGACGGCAGCGTGGTGGAAGGCAGATCTTTGG
This sequence comes from Bacillota bacterium, assembly GCA_029239605.1. Taxonomy (GTDB): domain Bacteria; phylum Bacillota; class Clostridia; order Peptostreptococcales; family Anaerovoracaceae; genus Anoxybacterium. Next base: position 5,395 of record JARBUO010000073.1, read on the forward strand.
TTGATACTTCTGCACTGACAGGCGAGTCAGTGCCTCGTGAGGTGGAAGCCGGAAGTGAAGTGCTCAGCGGCTTCATCAATAAAAACGGTGTTTTGACAGTTGAAGTAAAGAAAACATTTGGAGAATCTACCGTTACAAAAATACTGGATCTGGTTCAGAATGCAAGCAGCAGAAAAGCACCTACAGAGAACTTTATTACAAAATTTGCACGATATTATACGCCTGTGGTAGTTCTGATTGCAGTTGCATTGGCCGTGGTGCCCCCTGTGGTGATTGAAGGGGCGACTTTCTCCGAATGGTTATACAGAGCACTGGTTTTCCTTGTAATCTCCTGCCCCTGCGCACTGGTTATCTCAATTCCCCTTGGCTTTTTCGGCGGAATTGGAGGGGCATCGAAAAAGGGTGTATTGGTAAAAGGGAGCAATTATCTGGAGGCTTTAAACAACGTAGAAGTTGTTGTCTTTGATAAAACCGGTACATTGACAAAAGGGGTATTTAAAGTTACAGAGTTATGCCCACAAAACGGATATGCTGCCGAAGAACTTTTGGAATATGCAGCTTATGCAGAGAGCTATTCCAATCATCCCATCGCAATTTCCATCATCAAAGAATTCGGGAAAGAAATCAATAAGGAAGAAATTGAAGATTATAATGAGGTAGCGGGGCATGGTATTAAGGTTAGCGTAAAAGGACGTCAGGTTCTTGCCGGAAACATCAAACTGATGTATCAGGAAAAGATTGATTTTGTTGAGGTCGATGCAGCGGGTACCATTGTTTATATCGCAATTGACGGAACCTTTGCAGGGTCTCTTCTGATATCAGATGAGATCAAAGAAGATGCACGTGAGGCAATCCTCGGGCTCAAGGAGCTGGGTGTACGAAAAACGGTTATGCTCACTGGTGACAGCAGGTTGATTGCAGACAAAGTTTCCCGGCAGCTTGGCCTTGATGAATATTTTGCGGAACTGCTGCCGAACCAGAAGGTAGAAGAAATCGAGAAGCTTGATCAGGAAAAATCGAAAAAGGGAAAGCTGCTGTTCGTTGGTGACGGCATTAATGATGCTCCGGTACTGGCAAGAGCTGACGTAGGAATTGCCATGGGTGCACTGGGTTCCGATGCGGCAATTGAGGCAGCAGACGTGGTCATCATGACAGATGAACCATCCAAGGTGGTATCTGGCATCAAGATTGCGAAACGAACCAGATCCATCGTTTGGCAGAACATTATACTGGCAATGGTGATTAAATTTATCGTACTTCTGCTTGGTGCCGGTGGTATCGCAACGATTTGGGAGGCGGTATTTGCGGATGTAGGTGTCGCATTGATTGCGGTACTCAATGCAACCAGGGTGTTAAATGTTCGTAACATTAAATAAGCAGGAGCAATAAAAAATAAGAACACTAAAAAGTCAAGCGTAAATAAATTAACAGGAACAATAAATAGTAAGTGCATCGTATAAACAGGAACATGAAGAAAGGGACGAAGACGATTTACATCTTAGTCCCTTTTGTTGTTGAAACGTTCTAATCATAAGTCTCTGTAAGCTCTCTAATTATATCCGGAAACTTCTCCAGGACTCGATTAAAATGATCGACCACATCCTGATCAAATTGAGAACCGCGACCCTCAATCAGCTGATTTTGAGCTTCTTCAAAGGGAAGCTTGGAGCGGTACCGCCGATCTGACATCATAGCATCGAATGCATCTGCTACGGCTATAATCCGAGACATGAAAGGAATCGCTTCACCCCTTAGGCCTTCCGGGTATCCGCTTCCATCCACCCGCTCGTGATGGCATTTCACAATGGGCGCCACCTCTTTAAACATAGAGATCGCGGAAAGAATATGAGCACCCTTGAGGGGATGCTTTCTGATTTCGACCAATTCCCGATCGGTGAGCTTTTCTTTCTTGAATAGAATGTCATCGGAGGTTCCGATTTTTCCCACGTCATGAAAGAGGCCGCTGACCTTCAGCAGTTCCAGTTCCTCTTTACTTAGACCAAAAGATTCCCCGATTTTGACTGCGTAATATGCCACCCGATCTGAATGCCCCCGGGTATAAGTGTCTTTGGCGTCCACTACCATACGAAGCGCTTCGATGGTATCCATATATCGTTCCCTAAGCTGATCGTAAGTTTTATTCAGCTCGTCGTTCTTAATATTAACCAGAGAGTGGAGGAACGCATTATTGATGGAGGAAGCCGCCTGGTTAGAATAGATCTCCAGGAGCTTCAGACCATCCTCAAGATCATCGCTCTCCACGTAAATAATACCGATATCCTGATGATACTCGTTAATCAGAGGAACAACCACACCGCCTTGCAGTTTCACCGAACTTTTATTCAGCCTGGCATGTCCGATGTGCTCCATCAGCAAAGGATTCAGCATCTCCATAAAGTCGTGGATATCGGTGTGATAAATACCAATCCCTTTGAAGATACTGTTGTTTCCCGGACTGAATTGGGTGATGTCATCCACAAGAATAAAGGCGTTCTTGCTGTTCATCAGCGGCAGAATTTCAGTGAGAATTTCTTCCAAAATGCTGCCGATTGGCTGCAGCTGATAGATTTTCGGGACAGCTTGCAGGATCTTATTGAGCCCTTCCTGGAATTTCTTGATCAGGCGCATTTGCGCTATGGATTTTATTCCTGACTCAACAAGCAGCAAAAGCTGATCAAATCGATCACTCTTCTCACAATAGCCCTGGATGTCCAACGCACGGATTGTCTCTAGTGGGGGAGCCAGATCCTTGTGCCCGGTGAGCAGAAGGATATAAATCTCCCTGTTGAATTCTCTGATTTGACGTACCACTTCATCTCCATGAATGGGACTCATCAGGAAATCGAGAATCAGCAGGTCGAAATGCTCCTTTTTGACAAGTTCAATGGCCTCTAAAGGATTGGTCAGCCCGGTGTAGTGATATCCGCTTCTTTTCAATACCACTGACAGGGAGTCCACAATGCCCGGTTCGTCATCGACCAGAAGTATTTTATAATTTGAGGATATCTGAAACCTCTCTCGTCTCATATTCTGACCATCCTTTCAGAACGAGGGGATTGCGCCATGGGAATGATCGGCGCACCCGTTTCAAGGAATAATTTCTGTCTTTTCAATAATTCGTGCCTCATGAATACCCCCCGTTTCGGATTTGGCTGGTTAGACTTGGAATTGTAATGTAAAAGCTTGTTCCTTCCCCTTCTTTTGAGGAAAACCACATGTTGCCGCCAAAGCGGCCTTTGATTGTGGAAGAGGACATGTATAGTCCCAGTCCTGTTCCATCCTTTCCCTTGGTGGTTACCATCTCCTTAAAAAGGCGAGGCTGAATATCATCGGGAATCCCCTTGCCGAAATCTCTGAAAACAAAATTAATTCCTTCATCGTTTTTACTGACAAGAAGTTCAACCTCACCGGGGCGCCCTTCGTAGGACTGAATGGAATTGCTGATGATATTGTCAAAAATCTGTACCAGATTGTTCAGTTCTCCTTTTATTTCCGTGTTGGGATAAACGGAGGACTGTATATTCAGATTGCAGTGTGAGATTTTAAGCTCATGATGCATGAGTACTTCGATTCGTTTCAAAAGTTCTTCCACCGTGAATTTATCGGTACTGGAATCGGTCATCTGGACTGCCTGGCCTTTGACTGCACTGATAACATCCGACATGTATCTGCAATAGGGCTTCATCTTTACCAGCCATTCTTCCATCTCCTTAGCAATTTCTATGTGATCCTCTGTTGTGACCTGGGGATCTGTAATGGATTCCCGGTATTCAGTGACAAGATCGTGCATGGCTTCAATACCACCGGATAAAGACATAATTGGAGTTTTGAGGTTATGTGCAATCCCGCCGATCATGTGACCCAGAGAAGCCATGCGCTCCTGCTCCAGAAGAATTTCCTGATTTCGCTTGATGATCTCAATATGCCGCTTGTATTCCGTGACATCTTTGAAAAGCAGGATGGAGCCAAGATATTTTTTGTCGGAATAAATCGGGATCATTTCAATTTCGAAATGTTTATCAAAATTATTGCCGCAGATATGTTCCTCTAACGCCATATGGATCCGCTGTGCTTGCACAAGGGCAAGACCTTCCATGATCTTTTCCTGATTGAAGGAGACGGAGGCAGTAGCAAGGACACGAATTAAGGGAGCCTTTCTCCTGATGGTTACCATATTGCCGAAGGTTTCCAAAAACGTCCGATTGTAGTCGATAATTTCCTGCTCTTCATTGACGACGATATAGCTGTCAGAGATGAGGTCTACGATCTTTTGCAGGGCAATGGGAACCACATTCATCAGCTTGAATTTAAAAATAGCGATTGCAAAAAACAGCATGGTCACAGAAAAAGAAATGTTCTCATAAAATACCTGCATTGCTATGATTTTTTGCGTGCTCAGAATTACCACTACAAGGGGGTATGCGACTCCGACTATGATCAGCAGCGATTGTTTTGAGAAAAAGCCGGAGTTCTTTATGGAAAAAGAGAGCAAAAACCAGAGTCCCACCAGAATGCAGCCGTAAGAATAGAATTCATGGAAGAGATAATAAGGTCCGTATACAAATTCCGTACTGATAAAGCTGTATTTCACAATAAAAAGGTGATGCAGACTGTTGGTCAGCGCCAAAATGATGGAAATGAAGGGAACGATCAACACGGAAAGATATTTCCAGTTCCATCTCACCCTGGTTTTGGCAAAGACAATTCCAATCATCAGTAAAAATACAGGAACAAGGCACACTGGAATATAGGATAAATGTTCCAGCGTCGGATAGAATGCCCCCTGAGTATCATAGAGAATTTTTTGAAGTAACCGGATGGAGGTCCATACCAGCATGCAAGCGTTTGTCATTAGAAACGCATAGTGAATCTGCTGCTTTCGTTTCATGCGGGCGATGATCCCCGAGATGAAAAGCACCAAAAATAATGAAAATATCAGCATGCCATAAACAAAGGCATTTTGATTCATCTGCACGACACGGTCACCTCTTGTTCCATTTAATCATAATAAAAATTTATTTTTTTGCATATATTCCAAAATCCTTCCAATGTAGCCCTGGTCGATTTCAGGCCAGACATATCCAAGTCTTTCCAGGGATCTGACGGTATAGTCCGCTGTAATCTGAATGGGGGCGCCATAGGCCAGTTCTCCGCGCATGAGATATACGGACGCACCAGACGAAGCTTGCGGTGCATCATCTTTTCCTGTTCTTTTTGCAGATGTCTGCGTTCGGATGCTAATACCAAGTTTGGCAAACTCAGAGATCAGCTTCTTCAAGGAAAGGGTTTTCGGATTCATCAGGTGATAGATGCGGCCTTCACTTCCCGGATTGGCAATAAGTCGTATCACTGCCTGTGCCGAGCTGTCCACCGGCGAAAATTCCAGCTCCTGTGTGAGGATTTTATCAGATACTACCCCTGAAACCACAACTTCCTTCAATGTTGCATAAAATGCGTTTTCGCCCATATTCGGTTGAAATTGACCGTCGATATACCGCCCTGTTAAATTTCCCATACGGAAAATAATTGCTCTCAGCTTATCTTCCCGGATGGATTTTAGTACCTGGTTTTCTGCCTCAAATTTACTTCGTACATAGATGTTTCCTTTATAATTCTGACCCACATAAAAATCACGCTCGGTGAAGAGACCGGTCACGTTTTGCTCCACCAGATAATTACCGGTGATTGCATCCGTTGAAACGTGTCCCAGTAAACTGTGGAAGTTTTTGCAGAAATCAATGACTTTCTGCGTTCCCTCTACATTGACGCTTCTGATCTGTTCGTAGGGTCCGAAATATTTCACGATGGCAGCACTGTGAATCACCGTATTCACAGCCTCGCCCAGCAGCAGATACTTCTCTTCGGTCAAGCCGAAACGGGGCATGGAAACATCACCGCAAATCGCACGAATACGACTGTCAGCCTGCTGCATGGCTTTTTCTCCAAAGTAGAAAGCCATGGTACTTTGGAGCCGTTCGGCAGCCTCTTTTTCATCCTTTGCCCGCACCAGACAATAAATGGAAGAATCAGTACGGTTCAGAAGTTCATAAAGAAGATGTGCGCCCAGAAAACCAGTAGAACCCGTCAGCAGCACACCGCCTGACAATTTGGATTCCTTCTCTGTCCCTGAACCGTAAGCCATATCCGTTTCGTACTCTTCCAACAGAAAAGACGGTGTTTCGATTTCCAGCATGTCCTCCTCTGGATTGATGAAGCCAGAGGCTTTTGCAGCCAGCTCCCGGATATTGGCGCACGTATAAAAATCCGAGGCTGTAAGTCCCCAGCCTTCTTCATAGATTTGTGAAAGGATGGCGATGACTGAGAGGGAGTCTGCACCCAGCTCAAACAGGTTGTCCTCTATGCCAACCCGTTCCAGCTTCAGAACTTCTTCCGCAACCTCGCAGAGCCTGGTTTCAAATTTATTCCCAGGAGGGGTGTAGCTGCGCTTCTCGTTTGCAACCAAGGGCAGGGGCAAGGCTTTCCGGTCAACTTTTCCGTTTGCAGAGACCGGAAGCGAAGCCAATTGAACAAAAAACGAGGGAACCATGTATTCCGGCAGCTTCTTTTGGATATGTGCGCGCAAGTCACGGCTTGCCAGCTCACGTTCTGCCGCATAGTATGCGCAGAGGTGTTTTTGACCTGCATATTCTATTCCGGTTACCACAGCGTCCCGAATGGCTTTATGCTGCATCAGCCGGTTTTCGATCTCGCCCAGCTCCACACGGAATCCGCGTATTTTAAGCTGATGATCCAGTCTCCCAAGATATTCGATGTCCCCTTGAGCGAACCATCTGGCCAGATCTCCGGTTTTATAGATGCGCTCTCCGGGCATGTAAGGATCAGGTACAAAACGCTCATTGGTAAGCTCCGGCTGTCCAATGTATCCTCTGGCAAGCCCCACACCACCAATGTAAAGTTCGCCGGGAATTCCGATGGGAAGAAGATTCAGGTGCGGGTCCAGTATATAGAGCCGTGTATTGTCAATGGGTCGTCCAATGGGAACACAGTTCAGCGTAACTTCCGGTGAGCAGTCAAAATAAGAGACATCTACCGTAGCCTCAGTTGGACCGTATAAGTTATAAAGCTCCGCTCCGTAGGATCGATTAAGCAAACGATTAAATCGCCGTACCTGCTCCAGACCAAGAGCTTCGCCGCTGGCAAATACTTGCCGGAGACTGGATAGTTCCTCTGTGCGGTTACTGCTTTCAAGGTACTGCAAAAAAGCACTTAGCATCGATGGTACAAAATGCATGGTCGTAACTTTATTATTTTTTATAGCATTTATGATGACAGCGGGATCTTTTTCCCCGCCGGGTGAGAGCATAGTCACTCTGGCTCCAGCCAATGTCCACCACATCAGTTCCCAGACAGAAACATCGAAGGTGTAGGGTGTCTTCTGGAGAATCACGCTTTCCTGTGTCAGCGGATAGCGCCGCTGCATCCACCAAAGGCGATTCACAAGTCCCCGGTGCTCCAACATAGCGCCCTTTGGTTTTCCGGTGGATCCCGACGTGTAGATGACATAAGCCATATCATTGGGATTCGGATATTTTTTTGGTTCTGCACCAGATTCCCCATAGCTTTCCGATTCATCCAAATTCAGCACGCTACAGGAACAAGGCGGCACAAAGCGGGCCGCATGATGTGTCAGAACGATATTCGCGTTGCATTCGGTCAGCATATGCTCTGCCCGCTCAGGCGGGCTGGAAGGATCGATGGGAAGATAGGCTCCTCCGGCTTTCATCACACCCCATACAGCTACAACCATTTCAATACTGCGGTAAAATGCGAGACCCACGACAGAGTCCCTGCCTACCCCAAGCTCTTGCAAACGGACTGCAAGCCGGTTAGACCGGTCTTTCAGCTCCCGGTAGGTGATTGCTGTCGCTCCGCAGGATACGGCAATGTTGTCCGGTGTTTTTTCTACCTGCTCATCCAGCAGCTCCGGCATGGTCTTATCCATTGGATACTCAGCCTGGGTTTCATTAAACGTGTATAGGATTTTTTTCCGTTCCTTCTCTGAGAGCATATTAAGACGCTCAATTTCTTTCAGAGGATTATCCAGAGCATGCCAGAGAAGATTGATAATATGCTGATGGATGAAATCAATCTCTGTTGCACAGAAAAGATCCACCAGATAATCATAGTCTACAATCAGCTGGCCGTCATGTTCCCGTGCATTCAAATTAATAATGAGGGACTCGATCTGATGACCGGTAAAGTGCCAGCGGGAGATGTAATTCCCAGAGAACAGTTCTTTTTCAAATTTAGAGTTTTGATATGTTAAAACAATATCGAACAGGCTGTCTGAGGTTTTTTTCTGTTCTCTTACATGTCGGAGCAGCATGTCATAGGGATATTTCTGATGACGCAGGGCAGACAAAATCTCCTTTGAGACGAGCTCCACAAAGTTGTCAAAATTCATATCATAGCGAATAGGAATGGACAGGGGGACACCCAGACTGGCGAACATACCCGCCGTATTTTTCTCTGCTGCGTTGGTCCGATTCAGAAGCGTCGTGCCTAGCACCACGTTTTCTTTGCCTGCGACCCGGTTGAGATACATTGAAACTGCAGCGATAAAAAGACTGAATTCAGAAACACCTTTTACCCGGCAGTATTCATGAATTTTGCCGGAAAGTTTCTGCGGCAGCACCAGTGTTCTGCGTTTTGCCTTGGAGGAAATCCCGCTGATTTTACGGCTTTTCAGAGTGCAAACCTCCTGCCAGTTTTCAAACTTCTCTTCCCAATAGCTCTTATCACTTTCAAATCGCTTCGAGGTCAGATACTTCTTCTCGTTTTCTATGTAAGCGGTATAGGAAGGCAGCGGAGAGGGATCAACACTGCGGCCTTCCGAAAGCGCTGCATAATATTCAAAGACCTGATTCACGAGCAGGACCATGGTCCATGCATCTGAGATCAGATGGTGCAAACGAATATAAAAACCGGCATCGCTTTCACTGACCCGGACCAATGCAAAATAGAAAAGCGGGGCATCCGCCAGTTGGAAAGGCAGGGCAGACTGTACCTCATCCCACCTGTAAAGCTCCTCATTGGAAGCAAACTCATATCGTTCAAAGTGTACCGGTTCATAGGGTGAGATATACTGGATCGGATCACCGTTTTCCTCGGTTATCCGAAACCGAATTGCATCGTTTTTTTCGATAAAGAGATTAATTGCTGATTCAATCAGGTCGAGATCCACCGCTCCCCGTACACGGAGCGTAGCTGCAATTACACCGATGCTGGTATCAGGATATAACTTTTCCATATACCAGATTCCCTTTTGCTGATGCGTCAGCGGATATCGCTCATCAGTGGACGCAAGGCTTTTTCCAGAAAGCTGTTCAATTTTCCGTTCCTCAGTTTTCATTGGACTTAAACTTAATTGTTCCGACATCGGCTCCCCCTTACAGTGACACATTATTCTACGTTTAGACATTATCAGTGTAGCACTTACGCCAATATTATGCAATTATTTAACGAATATTTCACAGCCCCTCTGGAAGCACTGTAATCATTTGGAAAATCAATAAAAATTAGACTTATTGATCATGAAGAACAGTTGGATCTGCTGCATAAAAAAGGGGAACGGGCAGAGCATTTCTGATCGATAAAAAAACAGCCCCGATTCCAATCTGGAATCGAAGGCTGCTGCTTAGAAACGATTAAGTTTTATAAAAGATTTCTATGGTATCACCGGGCTTTAAATCCTCCAGAAAATTGCACTCTGCTCCGTTGACTCGGAGGACGAGATCCCCAGTGGGATGTTCCAGATCAAGCCCTGAACGTTCCAGCATGTCCATGAGATAGTAGGGAGCACCGTCTGGTTTTTGGGGGAGAATGATGTGCTGATGATTCAATAGGAATTCGATTGAACTTCCAAGTTCTGCTGTTGCTTTTGTTACGGCTGTTACTGTTCCGGGTGTTTCTGCTGTTCCTGCTGTTGCTGTTGTTGCTGGAGCTTGGTTGACCAGCAGAGCAGATTCTGGG
>JARBUO010000224.1 GCA_029239605.1 Bacillota bacterium
CCAGTTCGAAGGCATATCAATAAAGCCTTGCGTTTGTGTGCCATCGCTTCCTGGCACCTGTGTTTCATTGCCTCCTGTTTCTGCAAAGGAAACGCTAACGGAACTGATTACCATAGCGAGTACAAGCGTAAACGCTATGAATCTTCTTTTCGTTTTCTTCATACTTTCCATCCTTCCTTCTTTGAATTGGCTTGACAATACCCCTATGCAATTTCATTGCATTCTTTGTGGCTAGCACTCTGTAACACTTAAAACTCGGCATTGCCCGGCCAGGAAAATTTTCGTATGACCAGGCAACACCTTCGCCTCCGGCTCGCTTTACTCCCTGCTGTCCCTTTTGCTAAGCCAAGCAAGCTTGGAGCAAAAAGGCGGAGGAGTCGAGGTATAGTCGTAGCTATGGTAAGTGACGACAACAAAGTCATACGGAAATTTAACCGGCGGCAATGTAAGGAATTATGTGTTACAGCGTACTAGATATAACAGCAATTTTTATGCCACATTTTGACCGGATTAATTTTTTGAGAAAAATCCATTCCCCATAGTTCCTATTTTTACGAAAAAGTGGAAATGACAAAAGTGCCAAACTTAACAGCTTGGCCTGAGGGGTATCGCGTTGCCTGTAATGCGGCGGACGAAAGAAAGTCTAAAAAACTGAGTAAAAGTGAAGCATAAATTGAATATTGACTTTAATAATATTAAATGATAAATTTAATATTATTTAAAAAGGAGGGCACAACCAATGCCATTGGAAATTATTCCTGCCTGGATGGTAAACCTTGAAGATGAAGATATTACCTTCATCAAAAAATTTTTACTGGCATCCGGGTCGTTAAAAGAAATGGCGCATCAATATGACGTTACTTATCCGACGGTACGCCTGCGGCTTGATAAGTTAATTCAGAAAATTAAAATCAGCGAGGACACCGCTAATGACCCATATATCGGTTTAGTGAAACGGTTAGCTGTGAATGAAAAAATAGACTTTGATACTGCAAAAATCCTGATTGCTGAGTATAAAAAACAAATGGGAGGCGCGTTAAAATGAATATAACCATTACTTTCACTTTATTTTTAGCTGTATGCGTAGGGGGCATCTTACTTCAAATTTTTTTATCGAAAAGGAGTAAGTGGCTCGGTTTGATTTTGCCCGTTATCTCGTTGACGATTTCCCTTATCGCTGTCTTAAATATTGCCGCATATCCTATGACGGGTACTTTGCAACTCGCAGATGAAAATGGGATAGTGATACAGGAAACTGAGATAGGAATGTCAAATGATACGCAGAATATGCCCTCGCTGGTTTTTACAATTGCTTCTGTTTTTCTTCTATACAATATTCCTACAATTATTTTACTGGCAATCTACTTCGGGTGCAGAAAAAATCAGTGGCGAAGAAAAGCACTCGAAAAAATGAAAACACAGGACTTGGAATAAGCGTCCATCGTGCATATGAAAAAGCGAAGCAACCTGCCTCGCTTTTCCATCTCATATGTATTCCACAACGAAATCAGTAAAGAGAATCCCATCCAAATGACCGATTTCATGACAGAAGCATTTTGCCAAATCGCCGGTACCAACCATGATCAGTTCCTCTCCGTTTTCATTTAAAGCCTGTATCGTTACTTTTTCGGGTCTTATTAATTTCCCCCATTTATTCGGAATGCTCAAACATCCCTCAATCACTTCCTGGCTTCCCTCCTGATGGATGATCCGGGGGTTAACCAGTTTGAGCAGTCCTTGCCCCATATCGATTACAACAAGTCTCTTCAGGATTCCCACTTGCGGAGCAGCCAGTCCTCCGCCAATTTCTGTATGATACATCGTTTCAGCCATATCCTCTAAGATTTGTCTTATTTTATCATCCACAACTTCTACGACCTTGCTTTTTTTACGCAAGATCTCATCATCATATAGCCTTATTTGTCTTAATGCCATTTATACCGCACCTCTGCTTTGCTCCGCTCTTGATTTGCGCGGACTCGCTTCAAATAAGAAAATGTCCTCGATATTGCTGTGAAATACCTTTGCAATGTCGTAGGCGAGCCAGATGGACGGTTCGAACTTCTCCGTCTCAATGGCATTAATTGCTTGTCTTGATACACCTACGAGGTCTCCCAATTGTTCCTGTGTCAACCCCAAATGTTCACGAAATTGCTTTATTTTATTTTTCATGGAATGTCTCCTCCTGTAATGTTTACCTTACATCATCAAGATAGCAAATTTTCCACGCCATGTCAAGTCGACCTGACAAATCCCAGCTGGAGAGATTATGTATGATCAGGAGCGAACTGCAGCAATCGGGGGGGAGCAACCCATTGGTCTTATTACTTTTGATTATTTTGGATGCAAGATGAGTAAATCCTACGTAAATAATATGTTTTATGTAACAAATATCACCGATTCTTTCTCATCACAATGGTATATTGATCATGAAAGCACCAGAAAAACTGGTCATCGTGTTCCGCTCATGGTGCTGATCAATCAATATTCGCTGAGCATCCGTAAAAAGGAGGAATCGATATGAGTTTTAAAACAGGAAATTGGAACAAAGAGGTGGATACCCGCGGTTTTATCGCAGCAAACTATACGCCTTATGACGGCGACAAAAGCTTTCTTGCATCGCCAACAGAAAAAACGAAATTGTTATGGGAAAAAACACTGGAGCTGCTCAAGGAGGAGCGTGATCGGAACGGAGTTTACGACATTGATGAGAACACCATTTCAACCATCACCTCCCATAAGCCTGGATATATTGATAAGGAGCTGGAAGAGATTGTCGGCTTTCAGACTGACGAACCTCTGAAACGTGCAGTCATGCCGTTCGGTGGTATCAATCTTGTCCACGAACAGCTTGCAGTCTACGGCCGCAAGCTTCCCGAAACCCATAATGATGGAGTCTTCGACGCATATACCGACGAGATGAAACGGGCACGCCACTGTGCCATCATTACAGGACTTCCCGATGGGTATGGACGAGGCAGAATTATTGGGGATTACAGGCGGATTCCGCTGTACGGCACCACCTTCCTCACTGAGAAGAAAAAGAATGCAAAAGCGTCCTACGTGTTTGACGTCATCGATGAAACCGTGATCAGACAGCGTGAAGAACTGAGCGAACAGATTCGTTCCCTTCAGGAACTTACCGATATGGCTGCTTCCTATGGTTATGATATCTCTCGTCCGGCAAAGGACACCAAGGAAGCGATACAATGGCTCTATTTCGGCTATCTGGCCGCCATTAAGGAACAGAACGGAGCGGCCATGAGCCTGGGCAGAGTCTCTACCTTCCTGGATATCTATGCGGAAGAGGATTTGAAAAGCGGAAAATATACCGAAGCGGAAATCCAGGAGCTTGTGGATCATTTCATCATAAAGCTTCGTCTGGTCCGCTTCCTGCGAACCCCTGCTTACAACGAACTGTTCAGCGGTGATCCGGTTTGGGTCACAGAGGCAATCGCAGGGATGTGTGAAGACGGGCGGCATATGGTAACGAAGATGAGTTACCGCTTCCTGCATACGCTGACAAACCTCGGTCCTGCGCCGGAGCCAAACCTGACCGTACTTTGGAGCCAGCGGCTTCCCGAGAATTTTAAAAATTACTGTGCGGAGATGTCCATCGCTACCTCTTCTATCCAGTATGAAAGTGATGATATCATGCGGCCGAAGTTCGGTGACGATTATGGCATTGCCTGCTGCGTATCCCCTATGAGAATCGGCAAACAGATGCAATTCTTCGGCGCTCGTGCGAATCTTGGCAAGGCACTGCTCTATGCCATCAACGGCGGGAAGGATGAGCGGTACGGTATACAGGTTGCACCGGAATTTGCACCAGTCACCTCTGAATACCTGGATTACGAAGAAGTGCAGCGAAAATTTGATGCGATGCTGGGCTGGCTTGCAAAATTGTATATCAACACGCTGAATGTCATTCATTATATGCATGACAAATATGCTTACGAACGCGTTGAAATGGCACTTCATGACGAAGAGGTGCTCAGGACTATGGCAGGGGGCATCGCAGGGCTCAGCGTCGTTGCAGACAGTCTTTCCGCCATCAAACACGCAAAAGTTAAAGCAATCCGAAACGAAGAAGGCCTCGCCGTTGACTTTGAGATCGAAGGAGACTACCCTAAGTTTGGGAATAACGATGCTTCCGTGGATCAGATTGCAATGGATGTGGTCAAAAGCTTCAGAACAAAGCTTGGCGCGCACCCTACCTATCGCGGAGCCCAGCATGCCATGTCGGTGCTGACCATCACTTCCAATGTGGTCTACGGCAAAAAGACAGGCGCAACCCCCGACGGGCGACCTGCCGGAGAACCCTTCGCACCGGGTGCGAACCCCATGCACGGACGTGATACAAACGGTTGTATCGCAAGTATGAAGAGTGTCGCTAAGCTGCCTTTCGATTACTCTGAGGATGGTATCTCCTACACGTTCAGCGTAGTGCCGGGTGCACTTGGAAAGGAAGCGGATCAGAAGTCCGAAAACCTAGTTTCCCTGCTGGATGGATATTTTGCCGACAAAGGGCACCACATCAATGTGAATGTCCTGAACAAAGAGGTTTTGCTGGATGCCATGGACCATCCAGAAAATTATCCGCAGCTTACCATTCGTGTCAGCGGCTATGCCGTCAACTTTATTAAGCTCTCCAGAGAGCAGCAGCTTGACGTACTGCACCGTACGTTCCACGATAAGATGTAAGAATGTCTGAAATAGTGGAGTGGAACTGGTAAGCCAATATCTCAACAAATAAACGATTGAATTTTTATAGATTGTGTGCTGAAAGGAGGCACGGAGTTATGAGCATAAAAGGATCTCTTCATTCGGTTGAAACCTTCGGAACACTTGATGGTCCGGGTATCCGATACGTATTGTTTCTGCAGGGCTGCGCGCTCCGCTGCCTCTACTGCCACAACCCCGACACCTGGAAAATGGGAGCAGGAAAAGAAGTAGACTCTCAGGAGGTCGTCAAGGAAATACTCACTTATAAGAACTTTATTCGAAAAGGCGGTGTTACCCTTTCCGGAGGAGAGCCTCTCCTCCAGCCTGAATTTGCATTGGACGTCATTCAGAGCTGCCGGGAACATGGAATTCATACTGCGGTGGATACTGCAGGAAGCGTATCCCTGCTCAGATCGGCACCTGTTTTGGATGCAGCCGACCTGATACTGCTTGACATCAAAAGTCTGAAGGATTCCCAATGCATCTCTCTCACAGGAAAAAGCAATTCCAATACACTTGCCACCCTGGATTATTGTGAACAAATTGGAAAACCGGTCTGGCTGCGCCATGTACTGGTTCCCGGCTGGACCCTGGAGATGTCACAGCTTAAGGAACTTGCCGAGTTTCTGAAACCTTATCAATGCATTGAAAAAGTAGAGCTTCTGCCCTTCCACAAAATGGGAGAATACAAATGGAAAGCGCTGAAGCTTCAATATCAACTGGGGGATATAACAGAGCCAACAGAAGAGGAATTAATCCAAGTGAAAAAACTGTTCGCCGAAGCCGGTCTGCCAGTGGTTCTTCCCGAGTCATCCGTGTTACATTCTGCATAATTGGGTATATAATAAATAGTAAAAAATTGAACTAGGACGCGAAAGCGTCCTAGTGTACTGTTTTCCGAATAACTGGCCACCAGGCAACGAACACCGACATGCTTTATGTCCAGTTCATTGAAAAACTCGTCCTGTTTTAGAAAGTAATAAAGGTGACCGCATGATCAATGGATTAAAAGAAAGTGCACTGTTTCAGGATATGGCTCCGGAGGAAATTAACGACTGTATCGCTCTTTCCGGTGCACAGATTCGCACGTATAAGAAAAATGAAATCATATTCAATGCGCTTGATGTTCCCAAATCGGCTTTCGTTCTGATTGATGGAGACATCTTGATCTATAGGGCAACGCTGTCCGGAAAACGAGATATCTTCCTGCATATTGAAGATAGAGGAGATGTATTCGGGGAAGTATATCTGTTCATGGAGCGGCCCCTTTATGAATACTACGCAGTAACACTTCAACCAACTACCGTTCTTGAAATACCAAAGGATTACTTTTATTTTACCTGCTCAGAAAATTGTACCCATCACACGACGCTGATCCGTAACATGATGCGGATTCTGGCAAAGAAAGCGTTTCATTTCAATCTGAAATTGCAGATCCTTGCCAGCGGTACGCTGCGTCAGAAGATCATCCGTTACCTGATCGAAAATATGGGTCAAAGCCGGGTGGTCACGCTGAGCATGAGCAGAGAGATGTTTGCTGACTATCTGAATGTCGCAAGGCCTTCCCTATCCCGGGAACTGCTCAAAATGGAAGATGAAGGCTTGATTCTAATCAATGGCCGCCGCATTGAAATTACTGACCTGCAGATGCTGGAAGACCAATTGTA
>JARBUO010000003.1 GCA_029239605.1 Bacillota bacterium
ATTTTCATATATTTCCCATGAGGCTGTATATGAGAGACAGCTGGCTCGATCGATAAGCCCGAAGTTATGACTCTAACCTTAGCGCCGGTTGGCTAGGGCGTGTCTGAAAGCTGCTTGTGCGGGGGGCAATGAGTTTTCAGATACGTCCTAGGATCAACCAGATTGTTCCCGGTCAACCTGCGCGAAGGAAGTGCTTCACGAAGAAAGGGAGTTATCCAATGGCAAAGGGTATGGTCGTTTTTGATGAGGAACGATGCAAGGGCTGCGAGCTTTGCATCTCCGTATGTCCTATAAAAATATTATCTTTGCATGAAACGAACCTCAATTCTAAAGGTTACCGACCTGCGAGCGTGACAGACCCACAGCGGTGCACAGGGTGCGGAAGCTGCGGTATGATCTGTCCCGATGGTGCAATCAGTGTCTACCGAGAGGAACAGGGAGGGCACCAAAATGAAGAATAAGGTTTTAATGAAGGGGAATGAGGCATTTGCGGAAGCTGCAATCAGAAGCGGCTGCCGTTATTACTTCGGTTATCCCATTACCCCGCAGAATGAAATTACGGAATACATGTCAAGGGAGCTGGAAAAGCATGGAGGTTCCTTTGTCCAGGCAGAAAGTGAAATCGCTGCCATCAATATGGCCTATGGCGGTGCAGCAGCAGGAGGAAAAGTCTTTATCTCTTCCTCTTCACCGGGTATTGCACTGATGCAGGAGGGATTTTCCTTTCTCTGCTCCACAGAAATTCCGCTGGTGATTCTCAATGTATCCCGGGGAGGACCGGGAGTGGGGACAATCCAGCCGGGTCAGGCGGATTATTATCAGGCCACCAGAGGGGGAGGAAACGGTGATTATCATCTCTTCGTCTTCGCTCCGTCTTCCATACAGGAGGCGGTGGATATGATGGCCAAAGCCTTTGAAATTGCTGAAGAATATAGAAACCCCGTTATGATTTATGTGGATGGTGTACTGGGCCAGATGATGGAACCGGTGGTGCTGACGGAGCCTCTTCCGCCGTTTTCAGGGGAGGAAATTGTACGGATCAGACCCTGGGCGTTGACCGGTACAGAAGGAAAACGAGAACACAACGTAATCAAATCCTTGTACCTGAAGCCGGAAGAGCTGGAAGCGAGAATCATGGATATGGATCAGAAGTATCAGCGGGCCCGGAAAGAGCTGCCGCTCTATAAGACGGAAGGTCTGGAAGCTGCGGAGGTTGTCTTTGTGGCATACGGATCGACAGCCAGAATTACTGAGGAAGCCGTAGAGCTTTTGGCGGAAGAGGGGATTCAGGCAGGACTGATTAGACCGGTGAGCCTATGGCCCTTCCCCTACGATGTTTTTGACCAGATCCCGGATACAGTGAAGGTTGTGATTTCCGTAGAACTAAGCAGAGGCCAAATGATTGACGATGTGAGAATCGGCTGCAGAGGCAGGTTCCCCGTCACTCTTTCAAGCAGAGTGGGAGGAATTTTGATCACGCCGCCGGAGATTGCGGCGGATGCCAGGAAAGCATTGGGGGTGACGGCATGACAGTACCTGAAGCCTTGCAAGGACATGAATCCATGCAAAGTGTTATGACCAGAAGGAATCCAGAGAGCATGAAAGCGGTATTCCAATATACTAAGGGGATGCTGTCGGAGGAAACGACATATTGTCCCGGCTGCACCCACGGAATTGCGCACAGGCTGATCATGGAGGTTCTGGATGAAAAGGAGCTTCTGGGCCGGACTATCGGGGTAGCTCCCATCGGCTGCAGCATCCTTGCCCATCATTACATGAATGTAGATATGTGTGAATCCGCACACGGAAGAGCGCCGGCCATCGCAACGGGAATCCGCAGAGTACAGAAAGATAAAATTGTTTTTACCTATCAGGGTGACGGCGATCTGGCGTCCATCGGGACGGCTGAAATCGTTCAGGCGGCACACAGGGGAGAGAAGTTTACTACATTCTTTATCAATAACGCAATATACGGTATGACTGGAGGACAGATGGCTCCCACCAGTCTCATTGGCCAGAAGACTACCACCAGTGCAGAAGGCCGAAAGCAGGAAAGCTCCGGGATGCCCATTCGTATGGCGGAGCTCATTGCTACACTGGATGGAGCTGTATTTGTGGAAAGGGTGTCGGTTGATTCTCCCGCCAATATTCGAAAGGCAAAGAAAGCAGTTCAGAAAGCCATAGAGGTTCAGGAGAAGAGACTTGGGTTCGGTTTCGTAGAAATTCTATCAACCTGTCCGACCAACTGGGGCTTGAATCCGGTGAAATCGCTTGAATGGCTGAGAGAAAACATGATTCCTTATTACCCGCTTGGAAATCTCAAATGTCCCGGGGAGGTGAAGTAGATGGCGGTACATAAGCTGATCATAGCAGGCTTCGGAGGACAGGGCGTTATGCTCATAGGACAAATGATTGCTTACGCCGGTATGCTTGAGGGCAAAGAAGTGACCTGGATGCCCGCTTACGGTCCTGAGATGAGAGGAGGAACCGCCAACTGCACCGTTATTGTTTCGGATAAAAAGATCAGTTCTCCCATCGTTACCGAAGCAACGGCAGTGGTGGTAATGAACCTTCCTTCACTTCATAAATTTGAAAAGCTGGTAAAGCCCGGTGGTTTGCTATTCATCAATTCATCCTTGGTCCACGAAGATACTGATCGGGATGATGTGGAAGTGTGCAGGATCGATGCAAATGAAATCGCTGTGAGGCTGCAGAATGATAAGGTCTCCAATATGGTGATTCTAGGTGCTGTTGTCAGCAAGACCGGAATCGTAAAAATGGAAAGCATCGAAAAAGTAATGGAAAAGTTATTTACCGGTAATAAAAGCAAAACATTACCTTTGAATAAGAAAGCTTTGACCGCATGGGAGGCTTGAACAAGGACTGCCTCATATGAGGCTGGAAAGAAGATTGAAGACTTTAAACAAAGATTAACCGCATGGGAGGCTTGAAAACAGGAACAGCAGCTTGGGTGAGGCGGAAACTGTAAAGATCGACAGCTTGGAAGGCTTAAAATACATACTTTTGACAGCTAGGAAGGCCCTGGTAAAACTTTGGCAGTCAGTACTTTGTAACACTTAAAACTTGGCATTGCCCGACGGCAATGTAAGGAATTAGGTGTTACAGAGTACTAAGGAAGGCTTGATGTCTTTTTGCATCTGTCACGGTTAAGGAGGAGAGCCGTGATCATGTGCGCGCATGGTTGAACACTAAAGTTTAAAGGAAAGGAATAGTATGGTGGGAACATCATACGGGGAAGAAGATGAAAAAGAATTTAGCGATACTTCTGGTTTTAGTCCTTCTGCTGTCAACTCTTGTGGGATGCGGCGGCGGAAGCGGGAATGGAGGAGACTCCGAAACGGCAGATCCCTTTAAAGTCGGCGCAATTTATCCTTTAAGTGGTGCAAATGCACTTCTTGGATCACAATGTCTCGCTGCGGTAAAAATTGCAATTGACATCGTCAATGCAAATGGTGGTGTTCAGGGAAGACAGGTTCAGCTTGTTGAGGCTGATGCTCCCGATCCCACGGCAGCCACAACAGAAGCAGGGAGACTTGTGGATCAGCAGGGCGTTCAGGTGATCTTTGGATCCCTTGCCAGCGGCAACGCTTTGGCCATAGCGGGTGTTACAGAAAAAAGTGGTGTTACCCTTGTGGAATCAGGCGGAATCGCAGATGCACTGACAGATTCCGGTTTTAAAAACGTATTCAGAATATTGGATAAGGGCGGTCTTCGCGGAGCAGCAGGCGTATCTTACACTGCTGAATACGTAGCACCTATGCTGAATATTGCACCCAAAGATTTGAAAGTTGCCATCATTCATGAGGAATCCAGCTACGGAACTTCTGTTGCCGATGGCGCTGAAAAGAAGATCAAGGAACTGGGGCTGAATCTTGTGGCAAGGGAGCACTATAATTCAACAATTACCGATATGTCTGCCCTTGTTCTGAAACTTAAGGAAGCAAAGCCTGACGTACTATTTACGGTAAATTATATCAACGATGCGATTCTTCTCGTTGACACGCTGAAGCAGTATGATGCCATGCCCAAGGTTTTGATGGGCTGCGGAGCCGGAACGACAGATCCAAATTTTGCAGGAACCATTGGTGCTGATTCTGATGGAATCTTCTGCACCGATATGCCTACAAACCTTCCGCTGGATGTATTTGCTGACGAAGCGATGAAAAATGTTGTCAGTGAATTCAGGGAACGGTTCCGAAAAGAGTTCCCGGATATGAACAACGTATCTGTCGCTGCAGAAGCTGCGTTCGCAGGCTCCTATACCTTCCTGAACAATATTCTGCCCAATGCCAAAACACTGGATGCGGAGGGAATCCGTGAAGCTGCACTGACCACGAAGCTTGATATGACAACCCTTGGCTTTGGCTGGGATCTGGGAGACGACGGACAGAACTACGCTGCTTCTGCTAATATCAACCAGTGGCAGGGTGGAAAAGTTGTAACCGTCTATCCGGATAAGCTCAAAAACGGTGAAGTAATCAATGTTCCACTGCCTATCGCTGGGCAATAGCAGGATTGCTGCTGGAATCAGCGGCCTATTTGAAGGCATTCTGATTTCATAATACGATAGTCATATTTTTATCGTCTGCCTGCAGTTGCTTCTCCTCGATATCACAGTGATTGCAGGCAGAATCCAGGAATACAATTCTGACGACAGCTATTTCTATAGCTACTCGCGTATCAGCTAGACGCAGAATATTAAAGGAGAATAAAATGGAACAAGTTTTACAGGTTCTCATTTCAGGTATTCTTTCAGGCGGGATTTATGCACTGGCCAGCGTTGGTCTGGCTTTAATCTTTGGAGTGGTTGGGCTTGTGAACTTTGCCCACGGAGAATATCTAATGCTTGCGATGTACATCGCATACTGGATTTATAATTTTTCCGGACTGGACCCGTATCAATCGCTGATCATTAATCTGGCCGTCATGGCTGTCATCGGATATATCACATTCAAGGTGATTATGGAGCGGGTTTTGGATTCCGATCACTCCATTCAGATGCTGCTTACTCTGGCACTTTCCATGGTGCTCCAAAATCTGGCGCTGATGTTTTGGAAGGCCGATTACAGAAACATCAGAATCGATATGACCAACGATACCATGAATCTCGGGTTTTTGACCTTTAATACGCCGAGAGTACTGGCGTTTCTTATTGCAATCGGAGCATCCGTCCTCCTCTATCTCTATCTTCAGAAAACCTTTACCGGAGCCGCTATGAGAGCAATCTCTCAGAACGGAAAAGCTGCACAGCTCATGGGAATCAATATCAAGCGAACCTATGGTCTGGCGTTCGTTATCGGAACAACGCTGGTAGGACTTGCCGGGCTCCTTATTTCTCCCATCTATCCGGCTTATCCAACAGTAGGAGCAAGCTTCAGCACCCTCGCTTTTATCGTTGTTGTCCTGGGAGGCTTATCCAGCGTACCCGGGGCTATTTTCGGCGGACTTGTTATCGGTGTTGTGGAGAGCCTTGCCGGTTACTTTGCCGGTCCCGCTTACCAGCAGGCGGCATACTTCCTACTGTTCATATTGGTACTCGTTTTTAAGCCGAACGGTTTGTTCGGCCGCTCATAGATGACGGTAAGGGAGTGAGAATATGATAAAACAGCTTATCTTAAAACAAAATTTTGTATTATGGATCATTGCAGTATGCTCCGTTATTGTGCCGTTTGTTCTTCCAAACAGATACTTTCAGGACATTACGATCATGACCTTTTTATGGGCTGGCCTTGCAACCTCCTGGAACCTGTACAGCGGATACTGCAAGAGGTTGAGCATCGGCCATGCTGCTTATCTGGGAATCGGTGCGTACACCTCTACATTGCTGTATCTGAACTTTGGGATTTCACCATGGATCGGCATGCTGGCTGGGGGTGTGATTTCTGCCATAGCCGCATTGATTATCGGCGGAACCACACTCAGATTAAAGGGTACCTTCTTCGTACTCTCGACCATCGCCTTTGCTGAAATTCTGAAGGTCATGACCATTACCTCAAAGGAAATCACAGCAGGCGCACTGGGTCTGATGATTCCTTATCAGCCTGGTTTTACAAACATGATCTGGCAGGGGAAGATTCCGTATGCGCTCCTGACCTGGATTTATATGATAATCGTGCTGTTCATCAGTGTAAGGCTTGAGAAATCGAAGCTTGGTTACTCTCTTGTAGCTTTGGGCGAAAATCAGGAGGCCGCAGAAAATCTGGGTGTAAACTCCACAAGGACGATGCTGGTTGCTTTTGTAATGAGCGCAGTGCTGACATCCTTCGGAGGGACTCTGTTTGCTCAGTATGTTATGTTTATAGAGCCTACCTCTGTTATGAGTATGGGTAATTCCATCAATTTCATCCTGCTTGCCATTGCAGGCGGCATGGGAACTGCCTTCGGACCAATGATCGGCTCCTTTATTCTGACACCTGTGAGCAATCTGCTCAGAGGTTATCTCGTCGGTATCAGCGGACTTCACGGGCTTATTCTGGGACTGGTGCTCATCGCGGTGCTTTTATACAGACCTGACGGAATCCTGCCGCAGCTGAAGCTGCTGTTCCGGTATCTTTTCGGAAAAATTGCCAAGCCGGGTAAAGGAGAATGATGATGATATTACAGGTAGAATCAGTAACAAAGAAATTCGGCGGCTTAAGTGCAGTCTCCGAAGTCTCTCTTGAAATAGAGCAGGGGAATGTCATTGGACTCATAGGTCCCAATGGAGCAGGCAAGACAACTCTATTCAACTGCATTAACGGAACCCTTCCCATAACGGATGGGAAAATCATATTTGACGGGGTTGATATTACCCGGAAAAAATCTCATGAGATTGCGAAACTGGGGATTGCACGAAGTTATCAAATCGTACAGCCCTTCGGCAACATGACGACACTCCAGAATGCCATGGTGGGTGGTTTCTGCAAGACAAAGATCTACAAGGAGGCAGAGTCCATTGCACTGCGTTCCCTGGAGCTGGTCCGTCTTGATCATAAAAAAGATTTGATTGCCAAGCACCTTAATCTGGGGGAAAGAAAGAAGCTGGAAATTGCCAAAGCGCTGTCTACTCAGCCAAAATTGCTGCTTCTTGATGAGGTGATGGCAGGCTTGACTCCCTCTGAGGTACAGGAAATGGTGAAAATCATTCACTCCATTAACGACTCCGGGGTTACACTGATCATCATTGAACATATCATGGAAGCCATCATGTCACTGTCCAAGCGGATCGTTGTACTGAATTTCGGTAAAAAGATCATGGAAGGCACCCCGGAAGAAGTCAGCAGCAACCAGCAGGTAATTGAGGCATATTTCGGAGTAGAGGACGGTGAAGCATATGCTTAAACTAAAGAATATAAATTCCTTCTACGGAGAAGTTCAGGTTTTGAAGGACGTCAGTATGGAAGTGAATCAGGGAGAAATCGTTACGGTTATTGGTGCCAATGCAGCAGGAAAATCAACGATGATTTCCTGCATTTCCCGGACGGTAACATCCTTTCGCGGTGAAATTGAATTTGAAGAAAGCCGGATTGACTCACTAAGGCCTGATCAGGTGGTTGAGCGCGGGCTGATTCAGGTTCCGGAAGGGAGACTGCTCTTTCCAAAACTGACGGTAAGGGAAAATCTTGAACTGGGCGCTTTCAGCAAACGGAGCAGAGGAAGCAGAAAGGATCGACTGGAGTATGTTTACAGCATTCTGCCAAAGATGAAGGAGAGAGCAAATCAGATGGCAGGGTCCCTCAGCGGTGGAGAGGCACAGATGTGCGCGATCGGCAGGGGGCTCATGGCAGATCCCAAACTCCTGATGTTTGATGAACCTTCACTGGGCCTGGCACCAATTGTAGTTCTCGAAATTATGGAGCTGATTAAAAATATTAGAAAAGAGGGAACCACCATTTTGCTGGTGGAACAGAATGTCAGACAGTCCCTTAAGCTTGCAGACCGGGCGTACGTTATTGAAAACGGAAAAATTCTTATGGAAGGCAACGGAAAAGAACTGCTGAACAGCAGCGAGGTAAAAAAAGCTTACTTAGGCATATAATTACTATAAGGAAGCACTGATTCATTCCGTATGCACATCGCGGCAGGCTGTATGTACGCCATGAAATCAGCGCCTCCAAAAGATCATGGCATGATGTATAACAGGGTGAGGCCTTTTGCTTACGTCTCATGGATATGAGCGCAAGCGCTTCACCCGGGACCTTTCGTGAATCGTAATATTATTCTGGCAAATCATAAGAAATAATTCCCATTGTCTGCTGGATTACGGTTTTCAAACATAGTATAATTCAGAGAAAAGCTGATGGAGATAGGGCTTGCCCAGTAGTTTACCTACTTGTCGGCATATCCGCCTCCATAAAATCGGATTTTCTTTGAAAAAATTATAAAGGAGGGAAATTTATGTCAGAGAATCAAAAAGGCGTGAAATACGCCGCATCTTTCAGGGAACAGTTTACTGTCCGAGGTATGATGATCGGCTCCATTGGTGCAGCAATTCTGACCATGAGCTCCATGTATGTGGCGCTAAAGCTTGGTGCACTTCCATGGCCGATTATCTTTGTTGCTCTGGTATCCATGTTCTCGCTAAAGCTGCTTGGGAATACAAACATCAACGAAATTAACGTAACCCATACAGCGATGTCCGCAGGGGCGATGACCGCAGGCGGTCTGGCCTTTACTATTCCGGGTATCTTCATCCTGAATCCTGAAGCAGAGCTGAATATCGTTGCGCTGTTCTTCGTGGTTATCGGCGGTGTTATCCTCGGTCTGATTTTTACAGCACTTATTCGAAAATATTTTGTAGTTACAAAAGATCTTCCATATCCTATGGGGCAGGCAGCCGCCGAAACCCTGATTATCGGAGATGAGGGCGGAAAAAAGGCACTGACTCTGTTCTCTTCACTGGGGGTTGCCGCTGTCTTCACTGTATTAAGAGACTGGGTGAAATGGATTCCTGCCACCTTGCCCGGAAACCTGGGCGGCACCAGCCTGGCTTCCAAAGGTGTTTTTGCTGGAATCTGGCTTTCACCGATGCTGATTGCTGTGGGCTTTATCATCGGTCCCCTTTATATCGGTGTGTGGTTCCTTGGAGCTATCATCGGTGATTTCGGTATCGTTCTTGGCGGCACCAGTGCAGGCCTCTGGGATGGAGCGGCAGCAGGTGCCATTAAATCCTCTCTTGGTATCGGACTTATGGTCGGAACTGGCGTTGGGATTATTGTAAAAGGGATCATTCCCAAGGCAAAAGAAATATTTGGACCAATGTTCAGCAAAGAAAATATGTCCGGAAGCTTTATCAATCTCAGATGGGCTCCCATTGCCATGATTCTCATTGCATTTCTCTTCACAGTTGTCTGCAAAATGGGAGTCGTTGCCAGTATCATAACCATTCTGGGGGTATGGCTTGCTACCTCGATGTCAGCGCAAATCGTTGGTCAGACTGGAATAAATCCAATGGAAGTCTTTGGTATTATTGTACTTCTTGCAGCTAAGGCAGTCTCCAGTTTAGGGCAAACAGAAGCCTTCATGGTTGCAGCAGTTGTCGCAATTGCCTGCGGTCTTTCAGGAGACGTCATGAATGATTTCAAAGCCGGACACATTCTTCGTTCTGATCCGAAAGCCCAGTGGCTCGGTGAATGCATCGGAGGCCTAATCGGTTCGTTTGTAAGTGTAGGGGTATTCTATGTGATTCTGACAGCTTACGGCCCAACCGCTTTCGGAAATCCGGAGATGTTTATCGCTCCTCAGGCTGGTGCTGTAGCTGCTATGGTCGGAGGCATTCCCCATATGACAGCGTTCCTCATCGGACTGGTTCTGGGCTGTGTACTTTACTGCGTCAATTTCCCGGTTATGACTCTGGGGCTTGGCGTATATCTTCCATTCTATTTGTCGGCAACTGCCTTCCTCGGTGGTGCGCTCCGGTTCATCGTACAGAAGGCCGCTCCTGATTATGAGAAGAGTGGTTCCGGTTTGATCGTTGCTTCGGGCCTCCTTGGCGGAGAAGCAGTCGTGGGCGTTATCATTGCGCTGATTCAAGCCGTTCAGGGAATGTCTGCAATGTAAGATTCTCTGGGGGAAGCGGAAATGCCGCTTCTTTGATCATGGAGGTTCAGGATGAAAGAAATCAAAATAACTGATATTGAAGGAGTTAAGGTCGGCCATGCGCAGGATTTTGAAGGCGCAACCGGCTGCACTGTCATTCTTTGTGAAAAGGGTGCCTGGGCGGGGGTGGACGTCAGAGGCGGTGGTCCGGCTTCCAGAGAGACAGAACTATTGAAGCCAATCAACATGGTAGAACAAATTCATGCGGTAATGCTGAGCGGCGGCAGTGCTTATGGGCTGGATGCCGGTTCCGGAGCCATGGCCTATCTCGAAGAAAATAATGCAGGCTTTGATGTTGGAGTTGGCGTTGTCCCAATCGTATGCGGGGCATCTCTGTTCGATCTTGTCGTTGGGGACCCCAAGTGCAGGCCGGATAAAGCCATGGGATATGAAGCCTGCAAAAACGCAGGCAGCGGACCCGTTGCCGAAGGGAATGTAGGTGCGGGAACCGGAGCATCCGTAGGAAAGTTTCAAGGCGTTGCAAACATGATGAAATCCGGTTTGGGCACCTATGCTGTTCAGCTTGGTTCGCTGCAGGTAGGCGCTGTCGTTGCAGTGAATGCCTTGGGAGACGTGGTGGATATTGATACAGGGAAACGGATTGCAGGACTTCTTAACGATGAAAAAACGGCACTTGCCAATACAGAAGAAGCAATGTACGCTCAGTATGCAGAGGATAAGAATGTCTTCAGCGGCAATACCACCATCGGCTGCGTTGTCACCAATGCAAAATTAACGAAGACGCAGGCCAATAAACTTGCATCTATCGCACACAATGGTTTTGCCAGAGCAATCCGGCCAGTTCACACAATGGCAGACGGAGACACCATCTTTGTGCTGGCAACAGGTGAAGTGGATGCGATGCCGGATGCGGTAGGAGCACTGGCTACTGAGGTTATGGCAAGAGCTATAAACCGGGCAGTAAGGATGGCGGAACCTGCATATGGATTAAAATCTGCAAAGGATTTTGAATCGGATCATAACGAAACAGATCAGTGAAAACCATCACCGTGTTTGCTGTACGGGCAAAAGCGGGAAGGCTTCCGCTGTATTCATTAAAAAAAGTGGCGTCAGCCACTTTTTTTATCGAAAGGAATCATAGTTCCCCAGAGGAATGTATTAAGTCATAATTTATGGAAAACCAGTTTTTCAATTTTATCTATTCAGAAAAGGATTTCAAACCATTGTAAATATGTTATGATAGGAGAAACGAAAGCGATAGCGAACCTTGCAGATTCTTTTTTTCTGCAAACGGATGTTGAGTCGACGTCCGTACCCTGAAATCAGGAAATCGCAGCCTGCGGCAGCGATGAAAATTCGGTCCTCACCGTGCTTTACTACACTTCATGTAGGCCCGGCACGGCTGCGGGTGAATTTTACAAGAATTTTTGTATCGCTTTCGTTTCTATTTTACGTAAAGAGAAGTACTATGATTACTACATTAAGAGATTTTTTGGCCCTAATAAAACCGAATTATACATACACCTTATTTCGCGATACCGATGAAGCCTATAAAATAAACCGCAGCTACCGGCCGGTGGTGCTGAAGAAGAGAAACGGCGGTATGCGGATTCTACAGGTACCAGACCAACGGTTGAGGCATCTGCAGCGCAAGATTTTGAACTATCTACAGCATGCGGAGATTTCACCCAGTGCTGCAGCTTATGTCAAAGGTAGAAGCATTCCCGGCCATGCTATGCACCATGCAGGGAACAAAATGCTTGTAAAGCTTGATATTGCAGATTTTTTCGGAAGCATTTCATTTCCGAAGGTTTTGCACGCTGTCACTGAAGCATTGAAACGATCTCCCGTGTTCAGTGATTCTTGCAGCAGCGAAATCAGTTGGTTTATTACGAAGGTATGCACGCTGAATGGATCACTTCCGCAGGGCGCACCCACAAGTCCCATCCTGTCCAATATGGTATTTCTTCCCCTGGATCAAATCATCGAAAGCTATTGTTTCAGAAGGGGAATCCATTATACAAGGTATTCCGATGACATGTTTTTTTCGGGAGATTTCCAGCCGTTTCATATCATTGGGTTCATCAGAAAACTATTGAAGAAAAATGGGTATACGCTGAATGAAAAGAAGATTGTGGTAGCAGGCAGCGGGAACCGGCAAACGGTGACCGGCGTTGTGGTCAACAAGCGGCCCCAGGCGGAGCGGAGTTATCGAAGAGAAATTCGACAGTGTATTTATTATATCGGAAAGTTTGGACTGGAAGAACATATGCTGAGAAAAGGTCTGATTTCAATGAACGAGGATCTTGGCGCTCAGATGGTGACTGAACTGCAGCGGCTCATCGGCAGAATTGTCTTTGTACTGCAGATTGATCCGAATAACAGAGAATTTCAGGAATATAAACGGATCTGCGTCGGCCTTCTGAATGGTCTTCCAGCGATCCTAAGCGCAGAGAAAACCTGCTTGTTTTGTGGAATGAAAGCTGAGAAACCGGATACTCTATGAAAAGTGAGGTATGATATGGTCACAATCGAAGAGATGGAGCACATGCTGGAAGAACTGGCAAGTGAGCTGCCGCAGGAATTTTATAGAGAGTTAAACGGGGGAATTCTGCTGCTGCCGGATAAGAAAATCAGTCCGGAGGCAAAAAAGAATGACCTCTACACCATGGGACAGTACCGTTACAGCCCCAGTATGGGAAGATATATTATAATTTATTACGGTTCCTTCGAAGCGCTATATGGAAACTTATCTCATGAGAACTTAAAGAAGCAGCTCAGAGAAGTATTACGGCATGAGTTTACCCACCATCTGGAGGATCTCGCGGGGGAAAGAGACCTGGAAAAGGAAGACGAGCTGCAATTGGAACGTTATCGATATGGTCTGCCCATGAAACCAATCAGGAGATTGAAGTGAAAACCTCCCGATGGAATTTCAGTACAGGACATTGTTTTGTTTTCTATAGCTTTATGAAGATTGGTTTTCTTTGCTCAAAGGTGGTTAAATAACGAAAGCCTAAATCACGCATCATCTTCTGTGCATAATCAATCTTGAAGCCGATATCTTTCGGCCTGTGAGCATCAGAGCCGATGGTCATAATTTCTCCGCCGTATTCCTTGTAAAGCTGCAGCATTTCCTGCGCAGGTGTTGTTCGGTCGCCCAATCCGTAGCGGAAGCTTGAGGTATTGATTTCAAGGCCCTTGCCGTCTGCGATGATCAGTTTGATGATCTCAGCAACGATTTCCATATAGGAAGCGGGATCAGCCATCTTATCCGTATACCGATCAATGATATTTAAATGACCGATTACATCATAGTCTTTGTATTTTTTCAAATTTTCCAGAACATACGTATAATATGCGATGTAGGATTCCTCTGGAGTTCGGCCGCTAAAGTAGCTGTTGCCGTATAATTCATATCCTTCTGCACAGTGGAAAGAACCGATGATAAAGTCGTAATCAAATGAATGAGCGCATTCTATGCATCGTTCCATGGTACTGCCGTGCTGAATTCCTATTTCGACCCCTTTTCTAATGGTTATTCTGGATTTATTAGCTTCTATTGCATCAATCAAGGCTTTGTGATAGTTTTCAAAATCAAGCTCGAAGGGGTACGCCTTATCCGGATAATCCGGGTCAAAATGGTCTGTGATCGCAACCTCTTTCAAGCCTGCCTTACAGGCGGCATCGATCATATCAGACATTGGTGTGCTGCTGTCGTCGGAAAAAGATGTGTGGGTGTGATAATCGTACATTTTTTAAGTTTTTCTCCTTGTCATTCTCTGTTTGGTCATGCTGAAAAAAGGAAGCTCTGGACAGAAAACAGTAGTCTGCGGAGCACTCCCTGTGGTATAATCATTACATCGCGGCCAAGCGTACATGGACGATGTAATGATTCATTATATCAAAGTAATTGTCTTTTGAAAAGGGTATGGGGATGTCATCGGATCTTAATGAGAAGCAATTGATACAAAAGGCAAAAATGGGAGATGAGAAGAGTTTCGAGTCTCTTATTTTGGGTTGTCAGTCAAAAGCTTACAACATAGCGATTCGTTACTTGAAGAACGAAGAGGATGCGATGGATGCACTGCAGGAAAGTTTTATAAAAATCTTCCGGCATCTGAAATCTTTCAAAGAAGACAGCAGATTTGACACTTGGGTTTATCGAATCGTTGTAAATACCTGCAACGATATCTTACGGAAAAACAGTACAAGAAAAACCACCGACAGCATTTTCCGATCCGAAGACGACAAGGAAACAGTAATTGAAATTCCTGATTCTTCTGGTTCGCCTGAAGAAGTATTTGATAAAAAGGAAAAATCAGAATTTATTGTCGCCTGCATGGACAAGCTGAGTCAGGATCAGCGGGAAATCATAATATTGAGAGATATCCAAGGCTTCTCATATGACGAGATCAGTGAAATCCTGAAATGTTCCGTCGGAACGGTTAAATCCAGAATCAATCGATCACGGCTCAAACTTAGGGAAATCATGATGGAACAAAATCTATGAAATCACGTCTAAAGAATAGAATGAATAAATTATGGCGTACAAATAACATTACTTCATAGATAAAACCGGAAATTTTACGATGCGAAGATACAGCGAAACAAGAGGCAAGCGCCTCGCTGAAACGCTGAGATGCAAAGAAAATTTTTGCAAATAGGAATTTTTTCTGCTTGCGCAGTAAGGAGGGAGAGCGGAATGAAATGCAATGAAATAAGAGAGTTGCTCTCACTTTATATTGATCAGATGCTTGATGACAACCAACGGAGCGATGTTGAAAAACATCTGTCCGGCTGCGAAGCATGTCAAAAAGAATATGATGATTTGAATGAATTCCATCTCCTTCTGAATGAGATGGAACCGGTTCCTGTTCCAGATGCATTTGAACTCCGATTGAAGCAGGCATTGAAGGAAGAGAAGAAGCGCATGAATGGCTTCGGCGGCCCCATCCGTTCCCTGTTTACGAACAAACAATATCGTATGGTGGCCTCAGTTGCAGCCGTATTTGCAGTGGGAATTTTAACTCTGGGCGTCTATCAGGATGTCTTGGGAGATTTTGCGGATAAACTTAATTTCGTAAGACAGGACGGCACAGAACAGGCTGCTCCAAGTGATGCGGAAGCAGATCTTTATGGATCAAGCAGCGGAATGGACGCTGATTCCGGCAATGATATAAAAAATGATGATATGAATAATAAGCTGGATAATCTGGATGATCAAATACAGATGAGCACAGAGTCCAATGATCAGGAAATGCGATATCAAGCGGATAGAAACGATGAAGGGTCCGCTACCCCGATGCAGAAGAATGCGCCGGTGAAGAAAGAGTTCGCAGTTGCTGTGCCTGAAAGAGCCTCCGGTAATGCTGGTGGATCTGACAGCACTGCTCCCTCCGATGAAGCATATTACGAAGCTGGCGGGGCTGCTCCCTCTGACGGAGTCGATGCTGCAGATGAAAATGCGAAAGAAAAGGAGATTTCCTACGGAGCATTGGCTCAGGATGAATCTCGTCCCAAGAGTAAAGCCGGTCTGTCAGGGGAGTCCTGCAGCAGATCGCTGACGGCATCCAGTGTAGAAAGAAACACTGCAGCGGTTCAGTATTATATGAATCTGATTGAAGAACGGCTGGACGGGTTTGACTATCAGGTATTAAATTCCGGCTATGCCCAGACAGGAACGTGGAATTTTAAGATATTTATATTCCGCGGAAAAGACGGTAATACTTATAACGAAGAAATACTAATCATAGGAAAGGATGGAAAAATCGAGGTAATCTGTTCCAATGAAATTACGGGGTTGTAGAAATGAAATTAATAATTATTGACGGAAACAGTTTGATTAACAGGGCTTATTATGCTCTGCAAAGACCTATGATCACTAAGAGCGGACTGTACACTCACGGAGTGTACGGTTTTCTTAATATGCTGAATAAAATCAAAACGGACTATCGTCCTGACTATATTGCGGTGGCTTTTGACAGAAAGGCGCCAACCTTCCGCCATCTGGAATACACAGAGTATAAAGCGGGCAGAAAAAAGATGCCCCCTGAGCTGGCGATGCAGCTGCCTCTTCTGAAGGAAGTTTTGGAAGCGATGAAGGTGAAAATGCTTGAAATCGATGGGTTCGAAGCTGATGATATCATTGGCACCGTTGCAAGGAAAGCCGAAGAAGAAGGGCTTGAACCTCTGATCATTACTGGAGACAAGGATGAGCTTCAGCTTGCAACTGAAAAAACAAAGGTAATCATTACAAGAAAAGGCATTTCAGAATTTGACCTTTATGATGAAGCCGCTATGATTGAAAAATATGGCTTTACGCCAGAGCAATTTATAGATTTCAAAGGGCTCATGGGAGATCAGTCGGATAATATCCCAGGAATTCCAGGAGTAGGGGAGAAGACCGCGATGAAGCTGGTACAGGAATACGGCAGCATTGCGAATCTCATTGCAAACGTGGAGAATATCTCCAGCAAATCGCTGAAAGAAAAGATCGAGGAACATGCACAGCTTGCAATTATGAGCAGACGACTGGCGACGATCAATACAGAAGTTCCCATCGAAATTAATTTTGAAGAATTTATGGTTTCCGAACCGGATTATGATACACTGATTGATTTATATATCAAACTGGAATTCAACAGCTTCTTAAAGAAGATGCCGCCGAGAAGCTCAGCAGGCAGCAGCGCTGCATCAGGCTCGTTCCTTCAGGAAAGATCCGCAGCTGGCATGGCAGTGGAAGGAAGTTCCCGGGAAACAGGTGCTGACATAGGGCAGGATGCAGACAAGAAGAACGCAGAGGATGACACTGAGGAAATCTTGTTACGGGACTTTTCTATGGTGTCAGACGAAGCAAGTCCCCTTGCATTATACTACACGGAAAAAGACAGAAGCAGTATTGAAACCTGCCTTTTGACCGATGCAGGAGGCATGGATTTGCTGCGCAGCGAGCTTACGGAGTATCCAGAGGCAATTCTCAAGGTGTTTAACGACCGTAATCATAAGGCAATTCCACAGATTTACGGAATTAGTATTCTGTCAACCAAACGACATTATTTCGTCTCCGGAGATCATACAGAGCTGCTGAAAGAGATCGGCGCCATTTTAATTGAAAGTGTTGCGGTACTCAGTGGCCACAATCTGAAAGAGGACTACTATGCGTTGCTTGCAAACGATCTGATTCCGGCAGTGGATACTGATAAAAACGGACATCTTTTTCATACCGCATTTGATACAATGATTGCCCAATACCTTCTGGATCCTGCAAGGAGCGACTATGGTCTCAAATCCCTGGTGCTTGAATATTTTCATGAGGAGCTGGAAGAGGAAGCAGCATTTTTTAGAGAGTACGGACAAATGGGTTTCCTCGGCCAATCTGAAGAGAAGTACGTGGAGTTTGGTCTGAAATGGTGTCTCGCCATAGATGGATTAGCCTCGGTGTTAAGAAATAAATTAATACACGAAGAGCTGGATCACGTATTCTGTGAAGTGGAACTGCCTCTCATCGAGGTGCTGGCTTCCATGGAATGCTGCGGCTTTGCAGTGGATGCTTCGGAACTGGTGAATACAGGAATTATGCTGGGAGAGAAAATCAATGAACTGACCGGCAGAATCTACGAACTTGCAGGTGAGGAATTTAACATCAATTCACCGCTGCAGCTGGGGGTAATCTTATTTGAAAAACTAAATCTTCCCTTTGGCAAGAAAACGAAGCGAGGCTATGCTACAGGAATTGAAATTCTCGAGAAACTCAAAGACGATTATGAAATTGTCGCTTTGATTCTGGAATATCGAATGAACAGCAAGCTGAAGAGCACATATATTGAAGGGTTATTGCCGTTGATTCATCAGGATCATAAGATCCACGCCCACTTTCAGCAGACCGTTGCTGCAACGGGACGAATCAGCTGTACCGAGCCGAACTTGCAGAACATACCAATCCGCCATGAACTGGGAAGAAAGCTGAGAAAGGCATTCGTTCCGGAAAGTGATGATTTTGTTCTTGTGGGCGCAGACTATTCTCAGATTGAACTGCGTATTTTGGCACATCTATCTCAGGACCCTGAGTTGATTGATGCCTTTAATCATGGGGATGATATTCATAAAATCACTGCCTCTAAGGTATTTAACGTGCCAGAAGATGAGGTTACACCGCTGCAGCGAAGCAATGCCAAGGCGGTTAACTTCGGCGTCATCTATGGAATGAGCGGCTTTGGCCTCTCCACAGAACTGAACATAACAAGAAAAGAAGCAGAGCGTTACATTGGCGAATATTTCAAAAAATACACGAAGGTCAAAGAGTTTATGGATGGGCTTGTGGCAAGCTGCAAAAAGAATGGCTATGTCACAACCATTATGAAGCGAAAAAGAATGGTTCACGAAATCAATGCAAGCAATTTCATGGTGCGTCAGGCAGGAGAACGACTGGCGATGAACAGTCCGATCCAGGGAAGCGCTGCTGATGTTATCAAGCTGGCCATGATTAAGGTTTATGAGCAATTGACAAAGGAAAATACCAAATCCAAGCTGATTCTGCAGGTACACGATGAATTGATCATTCAGACACACAAGTCTGAACTG
This sequence comes from Bacillota bacterium, assembly GCA_029239605.1. Classification (GTDB taxonomy): domain Bacteria; phylum Bacillota; class Clostridia; order Peptostreptococcales; family Anaerovoracaceae; genus Anoxybacterium. The sequence continues at coordinate 18,643 of JARBUO010000003.1, forward strand.
GAAAAGATTAAAAAGCTCCTTGAAGAGAATATGGAACATGCAGTAAAATTAAGTGTAACTCTGTCCTCAGAGGTATCTACGGGGAAGAACTGGTACGATTTAAAATAGTTTCTCGTTTTTATTGGAGGGCCTGATCATGAAATTGATAGGACTGACCGGCGGAATTGGTGCCGGAAAATCAACTGTGACCGATTATCTGATCGACAGGGGCTTTCATGTCCTTGATGCAGATAAGATTTCCAGGGAAATTGTTCTTCCGGGTTCGGACATGCTGCTTCAGCTTGCGGAACTCTTTGGAAATGGCATTCTTCAGGAAGATGGCGGACTCAACAGAAAGAAGATTGGCAGCATCGTCTTTTCAGACCCGGAAAAGAAAGAGCAGCTGGATCGGCTTATGCACACGAAGATTCTTGAAGTAATACACGAGAGGATTTTTCAAATTCGAGAGGAAAGCTGCCATGACGCCGAAGCAATTATAAGCCCGGAACGCGCTATGAGAAACAAGGTGATCTTCATTGACGCGCCGCTTCTGTTTGAGACGGGGCTGGATAAGAGTGTAGAGGAAATCTGGGTCATTGATGCTGAGGATGAAATCCGTATCCGGCGGGTCATGGAACGGGATGGTTTGAACAGAGATGAAATTATCAAAATTATGAACTACCAAATGGATCGAACGGAAAAGAATCGCAGGGCGGACGTGCTTCTGGATAACTCGGGCGAAAAAGAAGCCCTCTACAGGCAGCTGAATCTGCTTATTCAAAAAATATAGTTTGTCGGAGAACTGAAATGACAAAGAAGTTAATTGCAATGACAGCAATTGTATCCATATTGCTTTTGAGCCTGGCCGACTGCGGTGAGACTCCCAATTTTCTCGGCGGGCCCGCAAATGAAGAAAAGCAAATGATCAAATCAAGTGAGGTTTTTATACCCATTGAGAAGGTAAGAACATTAAATCCCATCATATCCAAGGATGAGGATGCCTATTACGTAGACAGACTGATTTATGAGGGCCTGTTTGATTATGATGAGAATCTGACGCTGAAGACCTCTTTGGCAGACAGCTACACTTATTCGGCTGACGGTACCTCCGTAACCATTCAGGTGAAAAAGGGCATCCAATGGCAGGATGGTAAGGAATTAAATGCCGACGATGTGAAATTTACCATTGATGCACTCATCAGTGCTTCATATTCGAACAGCACCCTTTATGCTTCAAGCGTCAGCAACATCAAATCTACGAAACTGGACGGAAAAGACCCATACAGCATTACGGTTTATTTTAACAATACATCCAACATAGCAATGAATAACTTCACCTTCCCGATCGTTCCGAAGCATCAGTTTAAGAGTGTGGAGGATGCGAAACGGCTGACTTCAAATTTCATTCCCATTGGCACCGGTCCCTACCGGGTGACGGAATACAATGAACTTTCTCATATTGTCCTGCAGGGCTATGAAGGGTATCATGGAGGTAGTGTACCTTCCAATACGCTGAATTTGCAGATCATTCCGGATAAACGGGATGTGATTAATCTGATGGAAGTCAACAATGTGTCGCTGACATTTTCTAAGGATCTTGACAGGGATACCGTTTACACAAATAAAAATGTTAACGTAATCAATTTCCCTTCCAATGAGGTGGAGCTTGTGGGTTTCAACTTTAGAAATGCCATCATGAAGAACGGAAAGGTACGAAAAGCAATTGCCAGCGCAATCAATACAAAGGATATTATCGAAGGGGCATACTACAAAAACGGTATTGAAAACAACACCATATACTATCCCAACTATCTTGGTGTTGCCAGCGATAAAACCAGCAATCTTTACGATATCACCCAAGCCAAGAAGCTTCTTGCAGAAGCAGGTTTTGTAGACCGAAATGCAGACGGACTGGTGGAAGGGCCGAATAACGAGACCATCACCATCAATATCCTTGTGAATTCGGAAGATCAATCCCGCTCAGCGGCAGCGCAGATGATCCGGGATAACCTGGCACAGCTGCCGATTCAAACGAATCTTGTCAGCAAGGAATGGAATACGTATCTTGCAGACTTGGCAAGCGGTAACTATGATATTTACGTGGGGGGATACCAGCTCCGGGACAATTATGATCTGCGATTTCTGCTCCATACGAATTATGCTAATCCCATAGGGTATTCCAATCTGGCGCTGGATGCACTTCTGGACCGGATGGAATCAGGGATCTCCCAGAAAGACAGGCTCGCTACTTATACGCAGATCAATGACATTCTGGTCAATGATTTACCGTATTTCTGCCTTCTTTACAAAACCTACGGCATGATCACTTCTCCTGCCTTAAAGGGGGATATCAATCCGCTGTTCTTTGATTTGTACCGCGGCTGCGGGGAGTGGTATTCTCTCTTCGAAGCACCGGAAGCGCCTGAGGCAGACAACTCTGAAACCGCAGTGAACATTCTTGATGTACAGTAGTAAAGTTTTCTGAGGGACAGTAAGGGCATAACAGTTATTAAGTACGTAACATAACGAAACGATATGAAATAAGAGCGCCTGTGCGCTCTTATCTTTATCACTTGATATAAAGCTCCTGGGAAATATATCGATAGAGCAAGGCTACGTAAAGGGATTTTGTAGTGATATTTCAACAAGGAGAATGCTTTTGGGAGAAAATATGGGAAAATATATCTATCATTTCGAATTTTGTGGGTGCAATCGCAGGAATGGTGTGGTATAATAACACTTGTCCCTAAAAAGGGCATCAAGCCGTAAGGGGAAAGTCAGCCTCCCAAATTCACGAGACAAAATAAATTGTGAATTAGATAAAAAAAGGTTTGACAAGAATGCTAAAACATAGTAAGATTATTCTTGGTCAGTCTTACAGAACAAACCTCAAAAAGACTGGACAACTGAATATGCGGTCGTGGCGGAATAGGCAGACGCGCACGGTTGAGGGCCGTGTTCGAGAGAGTATGGGTTCAAGTCCCTTCGACCGCACCAACGAAAAAGAGATAGGTTTATTCCTATCTCTTTTTCGTTTTTGTCAGGGGGAGAGTGTTCTGGAGATTTTTATCCCTTAAAAAGCAGGTTTTAAGAATATCAATTTTGTGGATATCATATAGAGAATTTAACAAGAGGCTGGAAATAGCTGATGCGCTTTTTTCCACAGGGAGTAAAGCATTTTGATTCTTGGCCAATGGCATGCCGCAAATCGGGTTCTTTTACACTTTCTGCCAAGATTTTAATAGATTCTAGTATTTCTCCTTTGGGGATAATCTCATTGCATTCAAACAGTTGCCAAGGAGATTTAATTATCCATCCCTTTTCACTTGCAATAAAGCTAATTAGTGGATTATCTTCAGTTTCTATGCTATTGTAAAGCATACTGTTTGCTTGATCCCATTTTTCAAGTGTTCTAATAAATTCTAGGATCTTGATAGACATTATAAGGAATATTAATTTGATTATTATATTCGACTTCATTAAACAGAAGTTTAGCATTTTAGCACATTACTTAACCGGAATAAAGTAATAATTTTCCCTGCGAAGGAAAAAACAACTTCAATTCACTTCTCTCACATAAGTGCCATCGGACCCATTAAATGTTTTTGCCCCGACTGGATGCTAGTGATTGAAATGGCTTTTTTTCTGTTCATTTTTGTTTTAGAATGTGTTATTAGAAGCATGTCCGAAAATGGCCAGTTTTTTTCCGAAAGAAATGTTATGATAACACATCAGTAGAAAATTTCGACTGTAGAAAAATCTATATGTTTTAACGTCCCTTTCTGGGACTACTACACAAGCTCCGTTTGCTACGCTGTCTGTTTTGCCTAGCCAAGCAAGCTTGGGGCAAAAAGGTAACGAAGTGGGGCACACCCTCGCCTCGTTATAAAGCAGGGAAGTGAAAATTTATGTTGGAAAATGAGCGACAGATATGGTATGCGGCGTTTAAGGCAAGGGATACACGGTTTGATGGACGTTTATTTGTAGGGGTATCTTCTACCGGGATTTATTGCCGCCCGGTGTGTGGGGCGAAGATGCCCAAAATTGAAAATTGTACATTTTATACCTCTGCAGCAGAGGCAGAACAAGCTGGATTTCGCCCATGTCTTATTTGTCGGCCAGAACTTGCTCCCGGCAATGCTCCTGTGGATGCGACTTCTTCTCTTGCTCATCGAGGGGCAAGGCTCTTAGAAGAACTTTGCGGAAATGAACAAAGTATTAAGGAAGTTGCTTGTCGGCTTGGCTGTACAGACCGTCACTTGCGCAGGGCGTTCGCATCAGAATACAGTGTTTCCCCAGTGCAGTATTTGCAAACGTGCAGGTTGCTTCTTGCCAAAAATCTTTTGACGGACACGAAGCTTTCTGTAATAGAGGTAGCAATGGCAGCCGGTTTTGGAAGTTTACGGCGCTTCAATGATCTCTTTAAAAAACAGTATCATCTTGTCCCTACCGCTCTGCGCCGTCAAGCTGCAGCCACAAAAAGCGTGGAAGGTAATGTGACCTTGACATTAGGTTATCGCCCGCCATATCGGTGGCAGCAGATACTGGATTTCCTCAAATTGCGTGCAATTCCTGGTGTGGAGGCAGTAAGAGACGGAGAATATTTGCGTACGGTACATTTTGAAACCAGTGAGCGGCAGCATATCTATGGCTGGATTCGTGTCGGTCAGCGGTTGCAAAAAAATGCGCTGACTGTTACTGTAGATATCGCCTTGCTGCCTGTGTTGACGCAAATATTGGCGCGAGTCCGTCATTTATTTGATTTGTATTGCGATCCGGATGCAGTGTATGAAACGCTTGCATCAATGAATGACATCCAGCCCGGTCTTTGCGTTTTAGGAACCCGTGTGCCCGGAAGTTTTGATCCTTTCGAGATGGCGGTTCGCGCGGTCCTGGGGCAACAGATTACCGTAAAAGGGGCGCGGACGTTAGCGGCCCGGCTTGTGGAAACTTATGGCGTTCCAATTCAAACCGGAATAGAGGGGCTGACCCATGTCTTTCCTTCGCCCGCAGAAATTCTTGCTTTGGATGGCCCAATCGGCAATCATTTGGGACCGCTTGGCATTACCGGATCACGGGCAAATACCATCTTTGAACTGGCACGAGCATTGATGCAAAAGGACTTGGATTTCAGCTTCGGCGTCCAGCCGGAGGCGGAAATGCAGAAGCTGATGGCGGTTCCTGGTATTGGACCCTGGACTGCACAGTACATCGCCATGCGGGCGATGGGGTGGCCGGATGCATTTCTTCACACGGATTACGGTGTAAAAAAAGCGCTTGAACCTCGTACTCCGAAAGAAATACTAGATTTAGCAGAAGCGTGGAGACCTTGGCGCAGTTACGCAACGGTCAATTTGTGGAATTATTTGTAATCCATAACAAATGAAGGAGAAAATAATGATTTATTCAACACATTATTCCTCACCCATAGGCTCAATTTTATTGTCAGCCGGCGGTGAAAAGCTTGTTGGACTGTGGATCGAAGGGCAAAAGTATTTTGGAGATACCGTAGAGGAAGTGATGACCGAAAACCCCAATTTATCAGTATTTACTGCAGCAAAAAGATGGTTGGACAGGTATTTTGCCGGTCAAAAACCGTGTATTTCCGATTTGCCCCTGGCGCCGAACGGCGGCGCATTTCGCATGGCAGTATGGGACATTCTATGCGAAATTCCGTATGGTGAAGTTATCACTTATGGTGACATTGCAAAAAAAATGGCCATGAAGATGAACAAAGCGAGTATGTCAAGTCAGGCGGTAGGCGGGGCTGTAGGTCATAATCCCATCTCCATTATTATTCCCTGCCATCGGGTTGTGGGTTCTAATGGCAGTCTGACGGGGTATGCAGGGGGTTTAGATAAAAAAATTAAACTGCTTGAACATGAAGGTGTGGATATGTCTAAATTGTTTAGACCCACGAAGGGTACTGCTCTCTAATCCTCATAAGTTTATCGACATGTTGCAGGTAGAACCGCGAGAACGCTGTGTAGAAAATGCAATACATTTTGGACAAATATGATGCAGCATACTTAAAATCTTTTCGCTGGATGGAGAGCCAACGAAAATTAAAGGGTTTAAAGGAGATGGGGCTTAAAATATCGACTTCTTTCATTTTTTGCAGTACAATATCATTATAAACTTTGGATTATTTATATAATATGACGCTAAGTTTGGAATTACAAAGATGTACAGTATGAGCATAATGCAGTGCAAATCTTGCCCCCGATATGTGTGAAAACAGTAATAGCAGTAGTAGGAGATGTAGCTCAATGAATCAATTAAAAATAATATTATTTTCTTTATTTACTATAATCATTATGTCGGCCTTTGGATATTACAACTGCGTATTTGCCGACACCGGCGACGTTAAAATATATATTGACGGGACCGCGGTTGATTTTCCGGACGTAAAGCCTTACATATTAAACGACAGGACATTCGTGCCGATAAGATTCATTTCAGAACAGCTCGGAGCTACCGTCAAATGGAATAGCAATACCAGTGAAATAACCATCGACAGTGACGATGACAGCATAAAACTGGTTATTGGTAGCACTGAAGTGATCAAAAATGGAGCTCTCAGTTCGATGGATGCAGTCCCGATGGTCACTGACGGCAGAACCATGGTCCCACTGAGATTTGTTTCGGAACAGTTCGGCGCAGCCGTCGATTGGGATGTTATTAATAATACCGTATTGATTACCACGGAGAAATCCAATCCGTTTCATACCGTTTATACTGTCCAAACGGGAGATACACTTTGGCAAATCGCTATGACATATGGAGTTAGCCTGGAAGAAATATCAAAGGAAAATCCGGGATTGAATCCGGACAAGCTGACGATTGGTCAGCAACTTAATCTCCCTGGAATATCTGAAGCGAAAAAAACGGATTCATCATCAGAAGTGGACTCACCTAAGGTTCAGGCTGATACAACCAATACGGAAACCCCTGCAGTATCGAGAGGCGGAGGCAGAATGGCATCACTAAATGGTACGGCAGATGAATTCATTGAATACGCGAAAGAATATCTCGGTGTTCCATATGTCTATGGCGGTGCAACACCAGACGGATTTGATTGCTCTGGTTTTACACAGTATGTAGCAGCATATTTCGAAGGGTACCTTCCCCATTCAGCGAGCGAACAATATCACTACGGTATCAGCATAGAAAAGGAAGCGCTAAAGCCGGGTGATTTGGTCTTCTTTGAAACCGCTGACGATTCAAACGAGATTGGTCATGTCGGAATCTACATCGGCGACGGGAAATTTATCCATGCTCCCCAGTCAGGCGGAAGCGTAGAAATCAGCAATTTGTCAAACGTCTATTTTGACAAACACTACTTCGGGGCAATAAGAATGGACATTAAAGATGCAAAATAGTTTGTGATCTCCTTGTTTAAATAGATTTCAACAGAGCATTAACCATAAACTCAACGAAAGTTCAATGTTTCTTGAGCATTCTAGCATCAATTTTCGACTGGAACGGATTTTATTGAAATATCCATAGAGGTAAAGCTTAAAAGAAGCTTGGGATCATAAGAAGGCCGTCCGGTTTGGGCTGGTTTCGTCTTAATAAACCCTAAATTTTGCATATTGGGCAGGGGCTTTAAGGACGGTCTGACCAATAAAAATATGACGTAACTTTGCTACGTCATATTTTTATTTTTGAAAGAGAAGGTACTTGAACCCGCAAGGGCTTCGATAACATTGTGTTTTATAGAAACATTTAGTATAATTGGTTAAAAGTAGGCAAATGAACATCCATGCAATATAAATTATAATGTGAAACGGAGTAATTGAAAGGAGAGAAAATGAGAAAAGATTGGAAAAAGGCTTTCGCCTGTGTTCTAATGATTGCCATGCTGATTGCCATGTCAACGTCTCTTGTTTTTGCCGCAAGTCAGATTCAGATTATTAATCAAGGCAGCTTTCTGAAGTTTGAGGTCCCGCCACAGACTATCAATGGTCGAACGATGGTTCCTATGCGTGAAATCTTTGAAAATGTTTTCGGCTGTTCTGTGGAATGGAATGCTGCGGAGAAGAGCATTACGGCAGTATATTCGGATGAGATGCCGATAACGATTCAAATGAAAATCGATGATAAAACAATGTATGTGAATGGAAAAGCTACGCTCATCGATGTGCCGCCTCAGATCGTGTCAGGCAGAACATTAGTCCCGCTTAAGGCAATTTCGGGCAGTCTTGGAGTAGGCATTGGATATGACAGTGCCCGAAACATTGTCGTATTGGGGGTAGCTACAGATAATCCACAGGAAGTGCTGGCTGTTGATGCGCAAGATCATACTGATGCCTCGTTAGATCAATTAACAACACCAAAAACAGATATGTACGGTGATATTGATCTTTCAAAGCTGTATACAGTGACATCTTCTGTTGAAGGATATATGTATGAGGTAAAAGGACATCCCTATGAAGGGCAGTATCGTGTTTTCTTAAATATGACAAGAAATGGATCGATCGTCTCACAAAATGTGTCGGTTCAAAAATTGAATATGCCAAATATGAACAACAAAATAACTTGGACTGATACAAACGGTATGACTTATACGAATACTCTCAGCACACTTTATGACCTGTTTCCCCTTCTGGAAATAACAAATGGGAGTGCTTGGTGTCTCAAGACCTTTGGAGATGTCTATCGTGAATATCAGGATATCCCCAGCGTCGAATTGTCGGATGCAGTTACTCGTTATGCTAATAAGAACATGTAATTTTATCACTATGCTCAGATAATTAGGTTTGAAATTAAATTATGTATGAGTAAAGGTTCGACTCATCTAGATTGTTGGGCTGATATTCAAATCTCGTACCCTTCACAAAAGAAAAGAGATATCACTTACGTGGTATCTCTTTTCTTTTTCGTTCAAGGGGAGAAGGGACTTGAACGGAAAACAGCATGGTATGCTGTTTTTTAGCTTGATGGTCCAAACCTGTTGAACGGGCAGGATCAGAACGACAGGTGCGACCAACGGGAACAGCTGCGGAGTCCCGTTGGCCGCCATCAAGCGATAATTAAAGTTTAAAAAGCGTGAGTATAACTTAAAATATCGGTTACATATAAAATAACGAATTTTATTTTATATGAAAGTGGTGGTACTTTGAATTCTTTTACACAATCGATAACAAAAATTTTCGGAGGAGCAGTCAGGGCCTTTGAGACATTCCCTGCTGCTATCTTAAGCGCCTTGGCCTTTGCTATTGTAACCGTGATTAGGATACAACTTGATTGGTCAGTGCAAGAGTCTTATAACTTTCTGTTCAATTGCCTGCATTGGGCCTTTGCATTCGGAGCAGTGTTCAGTATGGCTGCGATAACGATAGCCCAAAGCCGCTTTAACAATAAAAACGCATTTCTAACTGCAAACCTGATTGGCGCCGCGGTTACGGTCATAGCCTTTCTGATGCTTTACTTTTTTGGAGAAGCAGATACAGATACTACAGCACGCTATGCAATCATTTCAACGCTGGCTGCAGCTCGTGTCGGAGCCGCTATCATAGTTAGTTTTCTTGTTTTTATCGTCATAGCAGCTTATCCAAAAGAGCAGTCTGATTTTGCACGCTCCTTTTTCATGACGCATAAGGCATTATTCATTGCTTTGATTTATGGGATCGTAATAATGGCAGGTGCATCAGGAGTAGCTGGTGCAGTCCAAGCCCTTCTTTATCATGAAATGAGCGGAAAAGTCTACATGTATCTTGTAACCTTAGCTGGTTTTCTGGCATTCACAATCTTTTTAGGATATTTTCCGGATGCTCGTAAAGGAGTCATGGATGAACATCGTGAAATCGCACAGAAACAACCACGTTTTATTGAGATTCTCTTAAGCTATATTATCATTCCGATCCTATTAGCATTAACTGTGGTGCTCTTCTTATGGTCTGGCCGGACAATATTGACAGGTACATGGCCGGAATTTGTTCAACTTGCTGGAATTGCAACAGCTTATTCATCGATCGGGTTATGGCTTCATATTATGGTTACGCATCATGAGTCTGGACTCGCAAAATTCTATCGACGGTTTTATCCATTTGCAGCACTGATCATTCTTGCTTTTGAAGCCTGGGCATTATCCGTACAATTAGGGAAATTTGGACTTAAAACCACTGAATATTGGTTTATTCTTGTCTGGGTCATTGCTGTTATCGCTGCAATTCTGTTACTTATATTAAAAGCGAAAGCCCATCACCTTATCATAGCATTGATATCCACTGTGGCTGTTTTTTCAGTCTTACCGTTTGTGGGTTATCATAGTTTGCCCGTTACCGCACAGGTTAACCGTCTTGAAAAGCTGCTAAGCAGTCAGGGAATGCTTGAAAACAACAAGCTGATTCCGGCAGCTGCAGAACCTGCATTGTCTGTACGTGAATCAATCACAGATACAGTTTACTACCTTGCGTATGCAGAGGATGCAAAATTTCCGAGCTGGTTCAATAAGAACTTAAAAGAGCATGATGTATTCAAAACAGAGTTTGGATTTGAACCTGTATGGCCGAATTCGAATGGTGGAGCGGTGGATTACCTTGGAACATCACTGCACTTAAAATCAGATGCGACCGATATCAGCGATTATAAATGGGGGATTCATTTACAGGGAGACACGGCAAAAATCATAGAGGATGAAGGTGTTTATACAATCGATTGGAAAATTGATCCAGACGGCATCCCTACATTGAAGGTCAGCCTGGATGACCGCGTTGTCCTTGAGAAGGATATGAACGGCTACATCGATGAAATAACCGCCAAATTTCCTCCAGGCCGGCAAACAGGGCCAATAGAAGTATCCCTCGAAGATATGAGTCTTAGACTAGAAAACCAAGAGGTAGCGGTGCTTTTGATCTTTAATAATATTCAAATCAATGTAGATCCTCTTGGAGATCGTATCAATTATTGGATGGACCTGGATATGATATATCTGAAATAGAGTTTCTATCATTATGTTTAATATGTGAAGTGAGCGTTCGACTTCTCTCAAATTTTCGGACAGAGAGGATTCAAGTATCATTTTTCCAAGCACAATACACAATCTGTCCGAAAAGGACAAAATAAAACGCTGAAGTATTGAAATTCAGCGTTTTTGTTTTTTCCTTTTATTATGGAAGAATGAACTCGGTTTTCGTTCCATAATAGGTCAATTCCAATTTATGCATCGCTCTGGTACAAGCAACATATAGAAGGCTTCTGTCCATTTCTGTAGTATAACAATCATTTGAAACATTTGGTACAATGACTTGGTCATATTCCAATCCTTTTGACATATGTGCTGATGAAATGATAATTCCTTCCTTAAATTCACTGCTGGTGAAAGTCAAGAGCAGAATATCCTCGTGGACAGTTTTTATATCCTCATATAACTCGTTTGCCTGTTTCTGTGATTTGCAAATAATTCCGAGGGATCGATACCCGGATTGCTTGAAAATTTGGATTAGGTCCAGTATTTTATGAAATTGGTGGGCTTGCGAATGACAAGCACTTACACATGGTATCTCCCCATGCCGTTCGATAGGAATTAAATTTTTATTTTCCTGTATCCTTTGCGCAAAATGCGCAATCTCAATTGTTGAACGATAACTTTTACATAATTCCGCACAATCGCAGTCTTTGAAAAAAGGCCGTATTTTTTCTGCTGAGGAAGAACTATATGGATTAACACTTTGATTGCTGTCTCCTAAAATAGTCATTTTACAGGAGAACAGCTTGGCCAAGACTGCATATTGAATCGGGGTGTAATCCTGCATTTCATCGACCAACAAATGCTGTATTGATTTATAATCCTGTTCTACGCCATCAAAATGCATTTTAACATAGATGAAAGGGTAGACATCACAAAATTCGAATGTATTCCTTTGATGAAATTGAAAAAGATGCTCCTTATTGATATAGCGGTAGAAATTTTGATACAAAGAAATCGCTTTGGGATATCGAAACATTTTTAATATGTTGGCTCTCAATTGATTTACAGTTTTAGAATCCGGTTTTTCTTCATAAACCATTCTATATTTTCCAATCATATCGTCTGCGATTTTCCTCAATCTTTGTTTGATGGGAAGTCTCTTAAGTGACCGATATCTTAAAAGTAAATCTGCCTTGGAAATGGAAAAGGCACCAAGCTTCAGGTCAATCGGGTCGAAATAGTGATCATCGGCATATTCAAGATAGGATTGGAGCTGCTCCACAAAATGATTCGTAGCTTTAAACTTGATTCGTGCAACCGCTTCGGTATTTTCTGTTTCCAGAAGACTTTCAATCTGTTCCGAAAAAGTTTGATAGCGGTATTTCTTATCCATGATGTCTGCGGCGATATCATCAAAGCCGCTTTCTAAAATGTTTTCTTCTCCCAATTCCGGCAATACATTTGAGATATAACTGCCAAATACTTTGTTCGGAGAAATAATCAGGATATTGTTGGATGTCAAGGTCTGTTTATACCGATATAGTAAAAAGGCCACTCGGTGCAACGCGATGGAAGTTTTCCCCGAACCGGCGACACCTTGTATGATTAGTACCTTTGCCACTTCGTTTCGGATGATTTTATTTTGCTCTCTTTGAATGGTTGTTACAATGTTCTTCATTTTTTCATCGGAATTTTGACTTAATTCCTTTTGAAGAATATCATCCCCAATATTAAGTGAGCTCTCAATCATATAATCCATTTGACTTTGCCTGATCCGATATTGCCGCTTTAAGTTCAATGCACCTTCGATTCTTCCATCAGGGGCATTATAATAAGCCGGCCCTATTTCAAAATCGTAAAAAATACTTGATACCGGCGCACGCCAATCAAAGATAATATTATCGTAGCTCTCGGAATCTGAAAATCCATAGATTCCGATATAGAATACATCCTCATTTGAATTTTTACTGACGGCAAAATCAATTCTCCCGAAATAAGGGGATTGAATCAACTTTTGCAGTTTTTCCCGTTGTAAAACAGCCTTTTCACCAATCGCAATATTTTGGTATACGGCCATTCTGTTGGATGCTTTTTCTGCACTGTCAAATTGTGCTTGATTTTCATATATATATCGTTTGGCTTCTACTATTTCTTCGGAATAATGCGCTATTTTTTGTTCTATATTTTCAAATGCTGTCTGCAGCTTTTCCAATACCGCATCCAGATAGCTTCTTTCATCCATTTCCTGCGCGTTAAACATAGATTGATCTCCTCTGATTCTGCTCGGTTCGATTTCGTTACATTACAAGTATAAATGAAAACTTGAATAATAAAAGACTTTTCTTTCGACTGTACGCTCTCCAAATTTTCTGATGGAGGGGGAGCAGGGGCGAGCTGATCTCAGATGTCCAATAATTCAATAGAAACATATTGAATTATTGGATACCAGGACGTAATATATAAAGGAATAAGTAGATTTTATATTTTGTGGGGTGAGCGTATTAATAATAGAAAAATTTATATCGATTTTTTTGGTAGTTATTGTATTAATTATTTTTGCTTTGAATGAAAGTCTAATCGTACGTTACTATGAAGTTGAAAGCAATAAGATAAAAGATAAAGTAAAACAAATGATACTAGGATATGGTATTACGCCCTGAATATATTGATATGTATCTTCAATATGAATTCGATTTAATTTTATCTGGTCACGCACATGGTGGTCAGTGGGGAATTCCAAGAATCTTCAATCCCCCGGAACTTGTGATTGTCGATATCCTTCCTGCAAGCTGATATAGAGGTTTCAAAACTATGAAAATAAATAGAGTGTTGCTTATAAGATCGGTTCTGATCACTGTGGTAAGTTTGTTATTACCTTTTAGAGTCTTAGAAAACGAAATGCAATTAGGATACCCATTAAGTTTTTTAACAATCTTCAAAAGTACCTTTGCCTTCGTCAATACAGGGTGGCATCCAACAATACTTAAATTAATCTCAATTAATTTATTTACATTTTGTGTTGATGTTGCAGCGATCTATATTTTGATGGTCGTGCTTGTAAAAATAAGAAAAAAACAGATTCAATAGATTAGTTTTAAAACCTGATCGCCCATTTTTCTTTATGGTCGAGGGCAACAAGTTTCACATGCCGATTTTTATTGGTGTTTTAAACGATGTGAAATGATGAATTGGCGATTCGAGGTTTGAATATGCTGAGGTATTTTTGCGATTTTGGTGTATGTGAAACCAGGGATAGTGAAGTAATTGATACCATGTGTCAGCATTTTATGATATTATGATAAGGCGTCGGGATAATATCACGTCGGAAGTACAGATTAACATAGAGGAAATAATCGTTTACAGGAGAGTGGAATGACCGGAACCCGAAAGAAATTCGTTATATTTTTAATCGTTTTACTATTCGCAGCATTTGCTGCAAAGACAGCCATCAATCATGTTTATCCTGTTGGATATAAAGACTATATTATAAAATATTCCAGAGAATATGATATCGACCCTTATCTTTTAACGGCGATCATTAAGGTGGAAAGCAGATTTGACAAGAATGCTACATCACATAAAGGAGCCATCGGCCTGATGCAGCTCATGGAGCCTACCGCATTTTGGATCGCGGAGTCCATGGGGGATGAAAACTTCACAGTCGACGATCTTTATGATCCGGAAACAAATATAAAAATGGGAGCATGGTACTTCAACAACATTCGGAGTGAATTCGGATATACTGAGCTTGTTCTCGCCGCTTATAACGCGGGCCGGGGCAATGTGGCAAGCTGGATAGATGACTCGATCATCGCCCGTGATGGGACGGATTGCAGCGGGATACCATACAATGAAACGAGAAAATATATCGAAAAGGTTCTGTCAAATCAGGATATCTACAGAATCCTTTATGATCTCAGCTAATATTCATAATGCAAGCGAAAGAGATAGGCTCATCCCTATCTTTTTTCTTTTAGCCGGTTATACGGGTACCATCGAGTTATGCAGAACCAAAATTTACTAACTATATTTCCTGGAATATCGGTCATATTAATCATTACAAAGGAGGTGATTATAAATGGCAAGTACAAATAGCCCTGTAAAACCAAATGCAAAAAATGGATTAAACAACATGAAAACTGAAATCGCTAATGAACTCGGCCTGTTTAATTATGATTCCACAGATAAGGGGAATTTAACAGCTAGACAGAATGGATATGTTGGCGGTTATATGACAAGAAGACTCGTTGAGATGGCAGAACAGCAGCTCTCCGGCAAATTCTAAAAATAAAAATATTAACATTGAGACATCCTTTCAATAAGGGTGTCTCAAATTTTTTTATCGTAAGCAAATGTGTTTCCACTTGCTATTTTATTTTTGTAACATTTCTATTTCAGTCGTATTACCTTTTGATTATAGAAATAGATTTTTGTCGAATCCTCTGATATAATCTGGAAGAGTATCATTATGGTTTGCATAACAAAAGGGGGGTTTTATGAGAACAAAAACAAATTTTGCATGGGTATTTCTTTTCATGCTGGTCTTTTTCACGATCATGGGAAAACCGGTGGATGCAGCAACTTCTGCTGACGTAAAGCTTGTGATTAATCATGAACAAGTTTCGGCAGATGTAATGCCCTTGATTCAGGATGGCCGGACACTCGTTCCGGCAAGAGCGGTTTTCGAAGCGCTTGGAGGGACAGTGAAGTGGGATCCGGTCAATGAGATTGTCACCGTAGAGTACGATACGACCACTGTGGTCCTCAAAATTAATGACACGGCAGCAACGGTTAATGGCAAGAGCAAAATGCTGGATGTTCCAGCAACCATAAAAGACAACAGGACAATCATACCTGTTCGATTTGTAGCAGAGGAACTTGGTTACCTCGTTGGATGGGTTGAATCCACGAGGACAGTTACAATAACATCCCCTGAAACGCCAGGTGAAAGCCCGGAAATTACAGGTTACATACAAGATGTTTCCATAGATAAAGGAACTTCGAAAAACGAAAATACCATCGTCACCGTTGAATTATCGGAACCGCTCAAAGCTTCTGACGGATACCAAACAACAACGCTTATTGGTCCTGATCGATTTGTTTTGGATGTGAAAAACTTTTTGGTGGACTTGAAAGTATCTGATCTGACCTATGATCAGAAAGACTCTCCCTTGGCAGCAGTAAGAGTTGCTGTTTATAATGAAAGCACAGCCAGAGTCGTATGCGATTTAAAGGAAGGCACAATACCTGCCGTAACCTTATCTGCAGATGGAAAAACATTAACCATTACTTTTCGAACCCTAAGCACCTATTTTAATCCCATGGAAGATGGAAAACTGGTAGTAATACTTGATCCAGGCCACGGTGCAGCGACTGCCGGAAAGCAAAGCCCCGAGGGTTTGCTGAAAGAATACGAATTTAACCGATCTGTTGCAAATAAAATGAAGTCCTATCTTGAAGCGGAGGGAATCGAAGTGCTTCTTACGGTGCATGATGATTCAGATCCAACTCTTGCAGACAGATGTGCGAGTGCAAACAATTCCGATGCGGACATCTTTGTCAGTATCCATGCCAATGCTTTTGGCAGCGGTAAAGAATGGACAAGCCCAAATGGTTGGGAGATATATCATTACCAGGGCAGCGTTTTAGGCAATAAGCTTGCGACGGCTATTTCAAATGCTAACTTTCCTGGGCTCGGCATCAATAACCGGGGAATTAAAACAGCCAACTTCTATGTCATCAAAAATACATATATACCAGCCGTGTTGATCGAGCATGGATTCTTTACGAATATTGACGAAGTCAAACTCTTACAGAGTGAAGAATGGCGGGAAAAAGCTGCTCGTTATAATGTGGAAGGAATCGTGAACTTTTTGAAGTCTTATGAATAAATAGGTTGTTCCCATTCAACAAACCGATCTTGAAAAAGAGATAGCTGTTCTATCTCTTTTCTTTTTTAGGAAACTTACTTTAACATTTGAAAAGCAGGTACCGGATAGTAAGCTGTATCGGTATCTGCTTTTTTAAAAATTTCTTAAGCCTGATTTTGTGCAGTGATATATTGTTGCATTCCGCTTGAAAAATAGTCAGCCATTTTCATTGCCACGGATAAGAGCGTCTCATAAATATCGGCGCTTTTCGTATTGTCTCCCGCTATAAGTGCATTGGTTTCATCGATGGTAAGCAGAAGATATCTGAAGAATAAAGCTCTCCATTCACTTTCCTGCCAGAATGGGTTGATTTGTGATAAAATCGCTGCGGTATGATGGAGGTTATGGTGAATCTGTTCCATGTATCCATTTACCGCATTGTCGTCGTCGCGCTTCTGTGCGTCAATAAGCAATTCCACGAAAGCAATATAATCAGAAAACAGGGTGTTATAAGTATTGGCAATGTCGTCACCGAAATAGGATCTCATAAAATTAACATACTCCATGGGGATTTGAGATAATCGCTGCCTTATTTGTGCCTGGTCGCTCAACCCTTGGATTGTACTGATAATATATGCTCTCATCCATGCCGCCAAATTTCTATAGACCATACCGGCTTGGTTTATGGTTTCCATCTGAACAGTATCAGATCTATTCAGTTCATTTTTACGAATCATATAGGAATCCTCCTTGCAAAATTAATATAGTATATTACTTCCTTGATTCCATTGCTATTGAGCTTATCTTTTTATCGTAAACATATTTTATCTTAAATTGATAAATAGTAGCATTATTAACATAATTTTATGAATAATCAAATATTAATAAATTAAAAACAAAATTTTGTTAATTACTCAACTAACAGGAAATTATGACGATATATTAAATTGAGTACTTTGTTGCAGAAAAAAGAGCGATAGAGTACTTTATTTCGAAAGGAGAAGATTTAATGAAAATTCGCACCAAGAGTCTAACTACAAAGATTTTACTTTCAATTGGAATTCCCGTAGCGCTTACTTATTGTATCGTGGCGGGAGTCATCTTGAATCTGGTCAATCAATCTGTTACCGGGTTGACGGAATCGGAACTTTCAGCTAGGTCTCAGGCAGCTGCAAATGAGATAGGCGGTATTTTTTCCGGCTACATGGATGTAGCAGAACAGATGGCTGCAAATACTCAGTTCAGCAAGCTAATCTCCGAAACCACAGGAGAAATGAACTTAATGGATATGCCCGCTTTTAAAGATGCGGAAGCAACCCTTGTGAATATTCAGAAAACCGATCCAGAAAACATCTTAACATCATGGATGGTAGATGTAGATACCAATACCCTTGTCTTGGTTCAAGCTGACGGACAGACTGTGAAGGCCGCTGGCTGGGACATCAATCAACAGGACTGGTTTCAGTTGCTGCAGAAAAAGCAGAGTACGATTCTAACAGAACCCTACAAGGCTTCCATCTCTGATTCCATCATTGTCAGCGTAGCATCCCCGATTTATGCGCCGGGTACACAAGATATCATCGGTGTAGCAGGAATTGACGTAAATACGGATCGAATCTACCAGATGATAAAAGGATATCAGCTTGGAGAGACTGGCTCGTACATTCTTGCAAGCAGCGATGCTCAGGTCCTGTATCATGCAAATAACGAATTTAAGAATCAAAATATTTCTGAGACAGATGTATCTGAAAATCTGAAGCAGGCATTTCAAGAGAAGAATCTCGGAGATATCCGCTTTCAAAACGAAGGGATTGACAGCCATGGCTATGTTTCCGCTGTTGGCGATACCGGCTGGATTGTAGCAACTTCTTTGCCGGACAAGGAATTCAACAGTACATACACCAAAGTGCAGACGGTTATCTTTACGGTCTTTTTACTTACAATTCTTCTTGTTGTAGGTCTCATTGTCCTGTTATCCGCCCGCATCGTCAAACCGCTGAAATCTCTTTCCCGCGCAGCAGACCGGCTGTCACAAGGTGAAGTGGAAGTTGATGTTTCCAATATTACAGACAGCAGCGATGAAATCGGCGAACTCACACAATCCTTTGTCAAGATGATTGATAACGTGAAGCAGGAAGCTCATGTTGCAGAGAAAATCGCCTCTGGCGATTTGTCCGTCGAAATCGTCCCTCACTCGGAAAAGGACGTTCTGGCGGTGAGTATGGTCTCTATGATCCAAACGTTACGGTTGCTGACGGAAGAAACAACACGGCTGACTAAGGCTGCGGTGGAAGGAAGGCTGTCGGAAAGGGGGAACGCGGAACTCTTTGAAGGCGGCTATCAGGAATTGATCCAGGGGATCAATCATACTTTGGATTCCGTAATAACACCGCTTCAGATATCTGCTGACTTTATCGGTCAGATCAGCAGAGGGGAGATTCCCACTCCGATTACCGAGGAATATCCCGGCGACTTCAATCAGATCAAAGATAGTTTGAATACATGTATTGAAGCAATCAATGCACTGATAGAGGATTCCATCATGCTGTCCGATGCGGCGCAGGCAGGAGAACTGGACAAACGGGCAGAAGTGTCAAGGCATGGCGGAGATTTCAGGAAGATTATATGGGGTCTGAATGAGACTCTGAACGCAGTGGTAGGCCCACTGAACAAGGCTTCTGAGTATGTTAAAAAAATTGGAATGGGAGAAATCCCTCAGCACATTACTGAGGAATATGCGGGTGATTTCAATGAGATCAAAGAAAGCATCAACAACTGCATTGAAGGTTTATCCGCTTTGGTGCATGGAAATCAAATCCTCGGAGCAATGAGCAGAAATGATTATACTAAGCGTATGGAAGGCGAATATCTTGGGATTTATGATGAGATATCCAAGTCAATCAACACTGTTTCTGATAAAGTAGTCGGTGTGATCGAAGTGGTCAATCACGTATCAGAAGGCAATTTGGCTGACCTGGAAGAGCTGACAGAAAAGGGCAGCGGAAGTGAGGAAGATGAATTGACTCCCGCTCTGATTACCATGATAGAGAACATTAAAATGCTGGTGGAAGAGACTGAGATTTTGTCTGTTTCTGCCGTAGAGGGACGTCTGGAAGTCAGAGGGGATGAAAGCAGATTCACGGGAGAATACCGTAAAGTAATATCGGGGACCAACCGCACGTTAGATGCTGTGATTGCTCCCGTGCAGGAAGCGCTTGCCGTATTAAAAGAGATGAGCAACGGGAATCTGCAGCTGCAGATGGAAGGAAGCTACGAGGGCGATCATGCAGAAATAAAAGAAGCCCTGAATTTAACCATCAATAATTTAATGAGCTACGTAAGCGAAATCTCCCATGTCCTTGCGCAGATTGGCAGCGGAAATCTGGACAACGCCATTACAGCTGATTATCGTGGAGATTTTATCGAGATTAGAGACTCACTGAACAATATCAGTTTGTCACTCAGCAAAACCATGAGCGGAATCAATTCAGCAGCAGAGCAGGTGGCTGCAGGTTCAAGGCAGGTTTCTGACGGAAGTCAGGCATTGTCTCAGGGTTCTACCCAGCAGGCAAGTTCTGTAGAGGAGCTTACCGCATCCATTGCCGAGATCGCAGGTCAAACAAGACAGAATGCGGTTAATGCCGGTGAAGCCAGCAGATTGGCTTCAGAAGCGAGAAACAATGCACTGAAAGGCAATGACCAGATGAAGGAAATGCTCGATTCTATGACGGAAATCAACGATTCTTCCGCTAATATTTCAAAGATCATCAAGGTTATCGATGACATCGCGTTCCAGACGAATATTCTGGCGTTAAATGCAGCAGTGGAAGCCGCCAGAGCAGGACAACATGGAAAAGGCTTTGCTGTCGTTGCTGAAGAGGTCAGAAATCTGGCTGCTCGAAGTGCAGCAGCGGCGCGAGAAACCACAGAGCTCATTGAAGGCTCCATCAATAAGGTTCAAAGTGGTACCAGGATTGCTGATGAGACAGCTCAGGCTCTAAAGGAAATTGTAGGAGTCATCGACCAGACTGCAAGCCTTACAGAAGAGATTGCAAAAGCCTCCAATGAGCAGGCCACCGGCATCGCTCAAGTCAACAGAGGGCTGGAGCAGGTTTCCCAGGTTGTTCAAAACAATTCTGCCACGGCGGAGCAGAGTGCTGCAGCCAGTGAAGAATTGTCGAGCCAGTCAGAGCTTTTAAAGGATATGATGAGCCGCTTCAATCTGGCCAAAATGGATGAACTAACCGGCGAGGAAAGGCTGCTGCCTGGTGCCAATCACAAGATTCAGCTTCTGGAAGAACGGTATTAAGTCCATAGGGCAATCTCGTATCGTACAAGATTGCTTACTGACAGGTACTGAAACTCAAGGAATATGTGAAATTCTATCGGACTATAAACTCGGACTATAAACTAAGAAGGACTGCTCTCCCTGATATTACATCAGAGGGAGCAGTCCTCTTCGCTGATTTAGTCTGCTTTAGTCTGTCAACAGAGCGCTTTCATGTGGAGAGACCAATGGGTTCATTTTGTCGATCGCCATCTGGCCGGAATAGGTCAGCGCAATACTTCCAAGCTCCAGATCCGGAATGTCATATAAGTAATCGTCATGATTTCCGGCCTGGGCAACTGTCTCTTTAAAGTAAGCATAAAGATCCGAATCCTTATATTCGGAATAATTTGCATTTTCCAAAGGCTCTTCGTAGTCAAGGGTGAGGTGACCTTTCTCTTCAAGACTTTTCAATATCGCTCCAAGGCTTTTTACTGTTTTCATGGAATCAGCCTTATCTCTCAGATGAACCGGAGCCAGTGCCACCGATTCAAAATGACTTGACTTTGAACTTTTGAGTACAAATCTAGCCAAAGGCAGATAAGGGGTTTGCGCCAACTGATTCAGGAAGTCTTTTTCCTCATTTGAAAGAGGTACTTCTGCTCTTTGGCTTGCACAGCAGCAGCCTCCGCCGCAGCCGTGTCCTTGAGCGTGCTCGTGAGAATGATGATTCTGGTGGTTGTGATCATCGCCGTTGCTGCCATGACAGCAGCCACCTTTATGATTATGATTCATTCTAATTCCTTTCTTTATAGCATTCAAAATAGTATTAAAATTGTATTTTGAAAACGATAGGGTCTTACATATAACATATTATAACATATAAGGTATTCCACTTTAGTATTACACTTTCGTCAGTATGAATTAATCAACATTTGGGTTAGATATGTCTAACTAATTTTATAAGAATACCATATTTACAAAGAAATTGTCAAGTCTCAGTCATTTACGATGCTTTTGCTCATTCTTTGCGGTTCTTTGTTTATGACCAGTTGGTTCAGAGAGATTTTTATATGGATCAGGAGTTAAGGATTTTCTTGAATAATCATAAAAAAGTGTGGTATTATCAATATTACGTATCAAGGGGTAACGTTCATATCTATCTGTGGGAAAAGGAGTAACAATCAGATGAATCCGATCATCGAGGTCAGTAATTTTACAAAAAAATATGGAGATTTTATTGCTGTAAATGATATCTCTTTCAGTGTTGAAGAGGGGACGATTTTCGCCTTTCTTGGGCCAAATGGAGCAGGTAAAAGCACCACCATTAATACTTTGTGTACTATCTTTGAGAAGACTTCCGGTCAGCTTCTGATCAATGGCTATGATGTAACGATTCAAAAAAGTGAAGTCAGATCTGCAATCGGTGTGGTATTTCAAGATTCTACGCTGGATGCAAAGATGACCATAGAAGAGAATCTGAAAATGCACTGTGTGTTTTATAATATACCGAAAAGGGAAGTAGAAGAGCGAATTCAATTTGTTCTGAATCTGGTAGACTTACTGAACGAGCGGAAAAAACCGGTTTCTGCACTGTCGGGAGGAATGAAACGAAGAGTGGAAATTGCCCGGGGTCTGATTCATTATCCAAAGGTATTGTTTTTGGATGAACCGACAACGGGTCTGGATCCCCAAACCCGGGCGCATATTTGGGAATATATCCTCAAACTGCAAAAGGAAAGGAATATCACAATATTTCTTACCACTCACTACATGGAGGAAGCAGAAATCTGCAATAAAATTGCCATCATTGACAATGGCGTAATCGTTGCACATGATACACCTTATTCACTAAAAAAGGCCTTTACAAAGGATACCGCTTATATCACGACCAGAAGGTCACCGGAGCTGGAAGAACTGCTGGTTCGTTTTGATCTGAACCATGAAAGAAAAGACGGCTACTATAAAGTTGAAGCGGAAAAACTGGACAGCCTGCTGCAGGTCTTAAGCATACACAAAGATGACATCACAAATATCGAAATCAAAAAAGGAACGTTTAATGATGTTTTCCTTGCAATAACAGGGAAAAAAATCAGGGAGGAGGCATAGATGAACACAGTTTTTGCATTATGGAAGCGCGGGCTGAAAGCCTTTGTCAGGAATAGAACGGGATTGGTATTTTCATTGATCTTTCCGCTTTTCTTCGTCTACGTATTTGGTGCGATTTTCAGGACCGATTTTATCGACAACCCTATTGCATACATGCTTTCTGGAGTGATCATTACGACAGTATTTGAAAGCTCATTGAACTTGGCATCTTCCACTGTTGATGACATGGTCAGCGGATTTATGAAAGAAGTGCTGGTTTCTCCCGCTAAACGGATCTCTGTCGCAGTGGGGCAGCTTTTATCTGCCGCAACGGTTTCCACGGTTCAGGGTCTCCTTGTTTTAGTCATCGGACTTTTTATCGGGATTAAATTTACAACATGGCTCACGCCATTATTTGTCCTCTGTGCGATGATCAGCGTAGGACTTGTGTTCTCCGGGGTTGGTCTTTTTATGGCAACAAAGGTGCGGAACGGTCAGACTTTTCAAATTGTCAAAACGGCCATCACAATGCCGTTGACCTTCCTTTCAGGGGCTTATATTCCTCTGGATATGCTGCCGGACTCTCTTCGTTTTGTAGCATATTTTAATCCAATGACCTATGCTACCGCATTCTTTCGGATGGTCGTGCTTGAAAAGACCCATCTGCCCTCCGCTCAGCTGGTAAAAGAAGGACTGGCCATCGATATCAGCGGCTTTATCGTAACACCGTTTCTGTCATTTATGATCATCATGGCCATCGGTCTTGTTTTTCTATTCCTGTCCACAAATTCCTTCGTCAAAACAGATTTCTCCCGTGTGAACCGAAGTTCTACCGATGCCAATGCGATATGGGGTTAATGTCCACTGACAACGATATGCCTAACTGTCACTGAATACTGTACCTTTTCCTGATTATTAACCTGTGAAAGGGGTACAAGTTTATTTGAAAAGGAAATGAACCTTTCCTCTAGAGAGTCTAAAAGAAAACGATATCACGAATATCTGGAATCCTTTCAAAAGTGATGGTGCTTGTAAGGGTTTTGTGAGGAGATTGCAGTAACATTAGGTTACAAGTATTCTAGCAGAAATATCGAGAATGCAATGAGTTTTATACCGTATATGGGCACTTGGTATAAGATGAGCGAGTAGTGCAACCGGCTTGTATATCATCGAGCTATTTTACTTTGTATAAAGATTTTATTCAAAGGAGAATATGATGAAGCAGAAAAAAAGAAGTCCGGCATCGCCTATTGCGTTCACACTGGTGTTGATGCTGCTGTTATCACTGTTTAGTCCTGTGTATGGCGTTGAATTTCCCAAAGATGTCAGCAATTATATTACGGATAAAACTGTAACGCTGTCTCAGGGCGGAAAAACACTGGACCTTGATGATGCAAATCTCAAAATTGACAGTGAGCAGGACCTTAAGGTTGGAATATCTTTCGGAGTCCCGGTTGTGAGTGATCCTACAGAAGGCGGTGCATACGTTGTACGAAACGACACTGCGATTTTTGAAGTGAGTGAACACTTTCAACTGATGTCCGGTTCCGGACCGATGGTTTTGAAATCTGCAGACGGAACACCAGTCGGTACATTGACACTTACCACCGGTTCCGGGTCCAAAGTCATCGCCAATGTAGTCTTTGACGGTGATCCAACCGTGTTTGACGGCAGTGATCCCAGTCTGAATTCTGTCACGTGTTTTTTCAACGCTACATTGCGATATGATAAAACAGGCGATGACGGGGAAGCGAAAGATGTTACCGTGCAGATTCTGGAGCGGGAATTTACTGTGAGCGTTCCAGATGCCCCCATCGAGTATACGGTGTCGAAATCAGGAACCGCAGATCTGTCTGCCAGACAGGTTGCGTGGACCGTTACTGTGGAAGCAGAAAAGGCTGGTAACTCAGTTGATCTGAAAGACTACAAGTTTGTTGATAATCTCAGCGGGGTGGGTGCTTATGTACCGGGTACTTTTGCAGTGGACGGCACTTTGACTGATGCTGCCGTTTATGCCAATAATGTACTGAACTATACCTTCCCGGAAGGCTCAGGAAGCCCGAAAACAATAACCTTTGCCACCGTGATTCCCGAGGGAAAATACTACGGCAGCGGGTAGCAGTCCATCACAAACAAAGCCGAGCTGAGAGACAGCGCGGATGCTCTGAAAAAAGACGGTTCCATGACGGTCAGTTTTACTCCTCCAAAATGGATCGAGAAGACAGGCGTTGCGAGTCAGTCAGCCGCTAATGATCCGTATAACCCAACCGGAAGATTTATCACATGGACAATTACGGCCAATCATGAAGGAGCATCCCTGAACGATGTCGTAATTACCGATGTAATACCGGCCGGTCTGGTTTGGAGCTCTGCTGTTTGGTAGCAGGAAACCAGCCCAGGCGTTTGGGAAACTGTGGCTCCGGCATTTTCTTCGGCGCCTTCAGACGGAAAATATGCCATCGGAAACATCAACTACAAAGGCAGGCTGGTCATTGTGACGAACGTGCCGGATGAAGTGAACACGACGACTACGACTACATATAACAATCAGGCCAGCATTACCTGGACGGGAGCCCCCGGAGCGGGAAATAACGGCGGATTGAAAACCGGAGTGGTTGGTGTAACCATCGGTTACAATGCAATTTCCAAGACCGGAACGGTCAATGCCAAGGACAGAACCGTAAAGTGGACCGTGAAAGTTGATGCAAGGGGACAGAGCAATCTGGATAACCTTAAGGTTTACGATCTTCTGGTGTATGGAAACAGTTCCAGTGGATTCAATAAGAATGCTGCTACCTGGCCGGCTGGAATCACTGCAGGTGCCATTGTGAATATCCGGTATGATCAGAAATATGACGGAAACTTCCTGAATAAAGGACCATCTGCCGTTTCTTCGCCTACCGTGTATACCATTCTGCAGAACAGCAAACCGGTAGCTGATCTGCTGGAATTTACAGGTTTGTCCAATACCCAGGTGAATGAGTTTTCCTACGATTCTCTTGTGCTGAACCCAGATCTTTATGCGGGAAATCTCAGCGATACAAAACGGATTTACAATACAGCAATGCTATACAATGGATCCATGAAACTTACCGAGGCTACTGCGTCACCTTACTATAACAGCAGAGTCCTTGCGAAGGAAATGTTACACCGTGATGCATCGGGGAATCCTTCTGGGGGAGTCAACAATGTGACTACAACAGCAGGCAACGGATTTCACTACATCGACAAGTCTGTGGTTTTCCGGCTCAGTATCAATGCCAATGGTATCGATTTGTTCAACAGTCTGAAAGCAGACGGATCAACCCTTGGAACTTTTACTGTAACAGACTTGCTTCCAGAGGGCTGGGAATTTACTGAAATCGCTCCGGGAAAGAATTATTTCATCTTCGAAGGGATTCCAAATACGAGCGGAACACTGCAGGCCACGGGTTCCGCATTGGAGACCGTAAGTGGACTTCAGGCAGAATTTCATAAAACAGATGATCCGCAGACGGCAGTCTTTACTTTCCAGGAACTGAATAAACCTTTCGTAATTCTTGTAAAAGCAAAACCCAATGAGGAGAAGCTTCAGGCATACTTTGGTTCCAATCTCGAAACAAGCGTGTCGAATCAACTTAGCATGAAGGCTGTAAACTGGCAGCCGGGAGTGTCTGTTTCGCGTTCTGTATCCATATCAAGTAAGGTACTCGATAAAAAGAGTGCATTGCAAACTGCAGGAGTTGCACTTTGGACCGTTGATTACAGGCCATACGGGCTTTCCCATGAAGGTGACCGGAGAATTGAGGATATTCTGCCTGCCGGCCTTGAACTAAGGGTTGATGCATCGGGAAAGCTGGCACTGGACGGAAATCTATTTGTGAATGAAATGGTTCTCCAAAAGAATGGGGATTACGTACTGGGTGATTCTGTACCCCTAACATTGGGAGGCAATCTTTCCTATGATAATGCTATCCGTAAACTGACTTTCTTTGTCCCCGATAATAGCAAAGGGTATCGCATGACGTATCTGACCGATGTAACAGGTTCGGTAGGGAATGTCTGGAACCATGCATATCTCATCGGTAAGGACGGGGCGGTAGAAGATAATACCGGCGCATTCAGCATTTCAGAACAGGATGGATATGCCACACTGCAGCGAAACGGCTGGCTTGATATTCTCAAAACCGATGGGTCGGGTGCACCTCTTGCCGGAGCAGAATTTACACTTTATGCTTTAGACGGAATAACGCCTATTCGGAAAGGGGCCAGCGGAGCTGATGGGAAAATCCGGTTCAAGGTGATTCCTGACGGAACCTATCTGCTCAAAGAGACAGGTGCACCGGGAGGATACTCCCTGGAAGGGCTGGTTCATACAGTTTCTGTCAAGACAGAGGGTTCCGTTGTTACCACAGCCATTGATGGAAAATCAGGGTCTGGTTCCAATATCCTGTCTGTTAAAAACTATGTGAGCAACACGGTGGGAACCCTGTCGATCCGCAAGACGGTGGCAGGCGATGCCAATGAAAACAGGAGCTTTACATTTACAATTGAACTTCGCAATGTCGACAATTCACCAAACAATGATTCCTATCAATACATGGATCATAATGGTGTGCTGGCAGGGAGCATAAAAAGCGGTGATACCTTCTCGTTGAAGCACAATGAGACAATCACCATCAATGGGCTGCCGAAAGATCTCAGGTATTCTGTGACAGAAAGTGATTACTCAGCTGCCGGATACGCTACGGTCTATACGGAGCGAACCGGTGTCATTGAAGCAGATGCTGTTAAGGATGTCGTGTTTACCAACACTAAGAATAAACCCGGCAGCCTGACGGTCAGCAAAACTGTTACAGGTACAGCCGATGAAATCGGTAAAAAGTTTGCGTTTACAGTAACCTTGAGTGATGCGGTCAACACGTATCAATATACCGGAACAAACGGCGGACCCAGCGGAAGCTTCCAGGGAAGTATGGTGTTCGAACTGGCAGACGGTGAAAGCATCACCATCGCAGATTTGCTGGAGGGTACAGGATACAACGTAACAGAAGCGGATTACACATCAGATGGGTATACCACAATATTTACGGAAAATACAGGAACCATCGATACGAACAAAACCCATACAGCCGCATTTACCAATACGAAGAATAAACCTGGAAGCCTGACAATCAGCAAATCCATCACCGGCAATGCTGCTGATCCTGCGAAGAAGTTTACATTTACGGTAACCTTAAGCGACAAGGTCAACACTTATGCTTATACCGGAGCCAATGGCGGGCCCAGCGGCAGTATGAAGGAAAGCATGGTATTCGAGCTTGCAGGCGGTGAGAGCATCACCATTGCTGATCTGCTGGAGGGTACGGCATACACCGTAACAGAAGTGGATTATGCTCAAGATGGCTATACCACGGTATCTTCCGGCGCCATCGGAACCATTGATACCAATAAGCTCCATACCGCCGCATTCACCAATAGCAAAAGCAGTGGAGGCGGAGGCGGAGGAGGAAATCCTCCCAAAGAGGAAACGACCCCAGGGGGAATCACCACCCCGGGAGGTGTCACAACACCGGGCGGAATCACAACGCCAGGAGGTATTGCGACTCCTGGAGCCATTGAAGGGAGTATCACTATTGTAAAAGTCGATGGTGATGATGCCTCAAAAGCTTTATCAGGAGCGGTCTTTGAGCTGTTTAAAAGCGGAAAATTGATCAAAACTGCAGTGACAGATGTTGATGGAATCATCGTCTTTGGCGGCCTTGGTACTGGCGTGACCTATTCTCTCAGAGAAAAGACAGCACCGGATGGATACAAAGCCAGTGATCGAGTGTATTCGTTCCAGGTGGAAGATCAGGCCGGAAAGCTCGACCTGACAGTTCCGTTCAAAAACTACAAGGTGGAAAGCGAAGAACTGTCCCAGATCGATCCAGAGGATATCCCAGCGGGATGGATTGTAGACGAAGAAATCCCCGGTGGTTTCACCGAGCTGGATGATACCCCGAAGACGGGAGGGAATCTCGTGACATGGAATTCCTTACTGTTCCTGGTTCTTCTTTCCGGCAGTGGATTGCTATTATCCATAGTTTTACGAAGAAGAAGGTCTCAATTCTAATCGAGCCGTTGTGTCAAAAGCCTGCAATCGAACCTGTTGATCCATATTTTATACAGGGCCATAATACAGGCGTAACTGCAAAAAGCGGATCCAGATTGCACGATGCCATGAGGTTTCCTCATGGCATCGTGTTTTTGTTACCTTCGGAGAAATGATTCTTGAGATAATAACAATTGGAGAACAAACTTGAAGAACAACTTCTTGACAGAGCCGAAATTGGGGCATATAATTTAAGAAAGGGATTGATAAAAAATTATCAATCATTGCAAACTATAATGACGAAATGGGTCAGGGGTATGCCCATTCACAACAGGAGGTTTCTTATGGCAAATATTATTGGAAGTCCGGAACGTTATGTCCAGGGCAGGGGGGTTCTCGGAGAGCTTTGCAAGCATATACAGAGCATGGGAAAGACTCCCTTCATTTTAGTCAGCGAATCCGGAAGGGGTCGCGTAGAAAAACCCATTGCTGCAGGAGCAGACGCATTCAACACCAAACTCACTTACACGACGTTCCGGGGTGAATGTTCCCGGAATGAAATCAACCGTCTGATCACTGCATATAAGGAGTCAGGCTGTGACGTAATTGTTGGCATCGGCGGAGGAAAAATACACGATACCGCAAAGGCTGTTGCTTTCTACGCGGTAGCTCCGGTGGTTATTGTGCCGACCATTGCGGGCACCGACGCACCTTGCAGTGCCTTATCGGTAATTTACAGCGATGAAGGCGTCTTCGAGGAGTATCTTTTCCTTCCGAAGAATCCCAATATGGTTCTCGTTGATACGGAAATCATCAGTAAAGCACCGGCCCGGCTCCTTGTTTCCGGTATGGGAGATGCACTTGCAACCTATTTTGAAGCCCGTGCCTGCAAACAATCGGACAGCGGAAACTTTATCGGAGGCCAATATACGGTTACTTCTATGGCCATCGCTAAGCTATGTTACGATACGCTCCTTTCTGATGGTGTAAAAGCCCTGTTAGCTGTTCAGGAGGGTGTATGCACAAAAGCACTCGAACATATTGTAGAAGCGAATACCTACCTCTCCGGAATAGGCTTTGAAAGCTGCGGTATTGCTGCTGCCCATGCGATTCACAATGGTCTGACCGCAATTCCCGAAACTCACCATTATTATCATGGCGAAAAAGTTGCATTTGGCACTTTGACCCAATTGGTCCTGGAAAATTCCAAAATGGAGGAACTGGAGGAAGTCATGAACTTCTGCCTTGATACAGGATTGCCCACAACGCTGGCCGACCTTGGCATTACAGAAATAAAACCTGGGGAACTGATGCAGGCTGCAGAACTGGCCTGCGGGCCTAATGATACCATGGGAAATATGCCTTTTGCCGTTACCCCGCAGATGGTATATGATGCGATGATTGCAGCCGATGCCCTTGGCCGTCACTATAAAGCAAAACGCAAGACTCCTGTAGTAGAAAGATAAAAAGATAGAAAAGAACTAGGCTAAATGAAGAGAACTGGGCCATGCGTGCGCAGTTCTCTTTTTGTGAGTAGTAATTAGAATATTATGATTATTACGTATTCTCTTTATTGTTATAGAAAATTTCTATTATAAATTGACACACCTATAACATTGTGCTATTTTTATTAAGGCATTTTACAGCAGGGTTTCTTATTTAATTCACTTAAAAGGAATGGTTGTTGCCTGATTACAGGTGCAGCCATTTATTTTGTTTTGATTTGCTGTGACTTGTAATAATCAGAATACTGACAAGATCCTTGCAAAGACAGGAGGTCAGATTATTCGCTGAATAGAGAAGGACTTATATTATGGAATCAAACAAACTAAAAAAATCAGTAACAATGATTGAAGCTTTTGCAATCGTAATTGGTATGATCATCGGGTCGGGTATTTTCCTCAAGCCCAGTATTGTGTTGAATAATGCCGGGACACCGTTTCTCAGCATCATGGCCTGGATTGTAGGCGGAATTATTACATTGGCAGCAGCGTTGTCCGTGGCTGAGATTGCTGTAGCTATTCCAAGGTCCGGCGGCCTTTACACCTATTTGGGTGAAGTATACGGTAAGCCTGTAGGATTTCTGTTGGGCTGGGTACAGACAGTGATTTCTTATCCTGCATCTGTAGCGGTACAGACCATCGCCTTTGCATCCTATGCGAATTTGCTGATGCCCTTAAGTGCAGTGCAGCAAAAGATTATGGCGGTTAGTGTCCTGCTGTTTCTTCTTTTGATGAACATCCTCTCCACAAAATGCGGAGGCGTGATCCAAACCCTTGCAACCATCGGTAAGCTGCTGCCTATCGCTGCAATCATTTTCTTTGGAATCACTGCAGACTTTGCGCCGCAGGTGAGCACTGCTGTACCTATGGCAAAAGGCGCAGGATTCGGAGTGGCTATTCTGGGCACTCTATGGGCATATGATGGCTGGATCAGCGTCACGAACATGGCAGGAGAGTTAAAAAATCCGACCAAGACATTGCCAAAAGTAATCATTGGTGGAGTCATTTTCGTCATCGGAGTTTACGTACTCTTCAATCTGGCTATTTTCAGCGTGTTACCTTTAGACCATATCATTTCTTCTCCTACAGTAAGTGCAGATGCAGCAGAGATTTTGTTTGGTAATGGAGGAGCTGCATTCCTGACTGCGGGAATTATGGTCTCCATCTTTGGGTCTTTGAACGGATATTTGATGACTGCGGCCAGAGTTCCCTATGTTATGGGAGAGCAAAGACAGTTACCGTTTTCCAGTGTTTTAGGGGCCGCACATCCGAAGTTTCAGACCCCGGCAAATGCGTTGATTCTGCAGAGCTTGCTAGCAGTTATTTATCTGTTCTCGGGGACGTACGACATGCTTACGGACCTTTTGGTCTTTGTCCTTTGGATTTTCTTCACCATGGGTGTATTTGCAGTATTTCTTATTCGAAAAAAGAATCCTCCGCAGAAGGGCGTTTATAGAGTTCCGCTTTATCCAATCACTCCCATTATCGGAGTAGTTGGCGGAGTGTATATATTAGTCAGCACAATCATGGGAGACCCGCTTCGGTCGACCATTGGAATTGGTATCACTTTGCTTGGAATTCCGGTATATCGCTACGTAAACAAGAAAAATAATCAGAATTAGAAATAACACGATAATCGTACCGTTAAAAATTAGAACGTACCGCAAAACTGAAAATACAGCAGCAGAATGGAAATAAAGCTGCAGAATAAATTAAAAACTAAGCAGCAGATGGCCGATCTGTTGCTTAGTTTTAATCATTTTGTTTCAGTATCGTTTCAAATCAAACCAAAACAGCGGGCAGGGAAAACTCATTGTAGCTGTGAAGGATGAAATCATGGTATTGGATCGAGATGATAAGTTCCAAAAAAACTGTTATCTAACAAAAAATAATAATTGCATATTTAAATGATTACACTGATTCGTTAGAATATTGGTCAAAGGTGGGAAATCTTTTCCGGTAACCTTAAAATAAGACGGTATGAGAATGGAGAAACAATATGAAAACACCATTGATCATGACGCCCGGGCCTACTTCTGTTCATGAAGATGTGCGCAGGGCAATGGCTAAAGCAATTACAAATCCGGATCTGGATATGGAATTCTATGAGTTCTATAGGGTGGCCTGTGACCAGTTAAAACAATTATTTCTGACCGGCAATGATATACTTATCCTGAACGGAGAAGGAATCCTGGGGCTGGAGGCTGCCTGTGCCTCCCTGATTGAGCCGGGCGATCAGGTGCTCTGTCTGGATAACGGAATCTTCGGGAAAGGTTTCGGAGAATTTGCAGAACTTTACGGCGCAAAGGTAACGTACTTTAAGAGTGACTACCGGAAAGCAATCTCAGTGGAAGCTCTGGAACAGTTTCTGGCTGATCGCCATGACTTCAAGTTGGCGCTTCTTGTTCATTGTGAAACTCCTTCGGGGATTACAAATCCGGTGAATTGTATCTGCCCGCTGCTAAAAAAATATGGAATCCTGACTGTTGTTGATTCCGTGTCGGCTGTATGCGGTGAAGAACTGAAAACGGATGAATGGCAGCTGGACCTCGTGTTGGCAGGTTCACAGAAATGCCTGTCAGCTTCCCCGGGCCTTTCCATCATCAGCATCAGCGAAGAAGCTTGGAACATGATACGTAACAGAAAAAGGCCTGTTGCAGGATTTTATTGCAATTTAGGTCTCTGGAGCAACTGGTATGAGAAAAAGTGGTTTCCATATACGCAGCCTGTCAGTGATCTCTATGGATTAAAAGCTGCAGTTGATCGGATTCTCAAAGAAGGGGACTGCATTGTCCGCCATAAGAAATATGCCGAAGCGGTCAGAAACAGTCTTTCCAACGCAGGACTTGAGTTATATGCACAGGATGGCTTTTCCAATACGGTTACTACTGTTGTAATGCCGGATGGCATATGCTTTGGGGAACTTTTTGACGCGATGTTGACGGATCACAATATTATGATTGCCGGAGCCTTTGATTATTTGGCGGATATGGTATTTCGAATCGGGCATATGGGGGAGAATTGCAGGGAAGAAAAACTATATCTCACCTTAAAAGCGCTGAATGATGTCTTAAAAAGGCATAATATCTCACTGAAAAAAGAACTTCATCAGGAATTTGTGAACTTGATTTCATGAAGAAGTTCATCCGATATTCAAAACAGTTGTCAGAAGTGTCCGCCAAAGGGCTGGAAACAAACTGCACTAAGGCGGTGCACTTCTGTTACTATTTTCATCAGGAAATGAGGCTGACCAGAGAACTTCAGAAAAACCCGAAGCTAACCGTCAAACTTGAGCGAGCCCGAAAGCAAGCTAGAGATTTGCCAGATGCTTTACTGTACGGATCATTTGGCTCGTAAAAGAATTTTCGTTATCATACCATGCAGCGATTTTAACCAGTGTATCACTGCCTAATTCTGTGGTCTTTGTCTGAGTGGCGTCAAAGAGGCTGCCATAGGTCATGCCTATGATGTCTGATGAAACAATCTCATCTTCTGTATATCCATATTGTTCGGATTTTGATTGTTCCATTTTTCTGTTTACCTGTTCTGCTGTTACAGAACCGCTGACCACTGCGGTCAGTTCTGTAAGAGAACCTGCCATGACCGGTACTCTTTGGGACGTACCGTCAAGCTTTCCTTCCAGTGCGGGAATGACCAGTCCAATGGCCTTTGCAGCTCCCGTAGACGTTGGGATGATATTTCCGGCAGCGGAGCGTGCTCTGCGCAGATCGCCTTTTGCATGAGGACCGTCCAGTGTATTTTGATCATTCGTATATGCATGAATGGTTGTCATAAAGCCTTTTTGGATCGGCACCAATTCATTGAGATGATATACCATAAAAGCGAGACAATTTGTTGTGCAGGATGCTGCGGAAACAATGGTATCTTCCTTTGTCAGAGTGTTTTCGTTAATTCCATAAACGATGGTAGGAACATCTTTTCCCGCGGCGGTGGAAATCAGTACCTTCTTGGCTCCTGCTTCAAGGTGTGCAGAAGCAGCTTTTTTAGAAGCGAAGAACCCGGTGCATTCCAATACCACGTCGATGTTCAGCGCTTTCCAGGGGAGTTTTGCCGGGTCTTTTTCCGCATAGATCGGAATACTGACACCATTTACTACGAGGCTGTTTTCAGTGGAATCAATCTGCTCTCCATAACGTCCTTGTGATGTGTCATACTTCAGCAGATGCGCCAGCATCTTCGGGCTCGTGAGATCGTTGATTGCAGCCACCTTATAATCTTCTGACTCAAAAAGCTGACGGAAGGCAAGTCTTCCGATTCTTCCGAAACCGTTGATTGCTATATTTTTCATAATAAACACCTTTTAATCCTTTCTGGTTCAAATGATTTCATTTGCATTGTGCTGGAATGAATCTATTTTCTATAGCCTGCACAAAACCCTATTTTCTAAATAGCCTTAACAAAACCACTCTTTTCAATTCGTCTGTACAGTTTTAATCATATTATATCGATTGAATTTTTGTGGTACAATGTCATATGTGAAGCATTTCACTATACTATCTGTCAGGAGAAACATATGCCGCAATATGACCGACACAAAAAAAGAACTGTTTCAATTGAATTTCAAACCGTTGAAGATTTTAGCAAGATTCCATATCAACAGCGATTTACTCTTGCATTTCTTACTGACGGCAGCGTAAGCGGTTTGTTGAATGAACGTCCTGTTACTGTTTCTGCACCCGGCATCCTTTGCTTATCAGAGGAAGACCGTCTTCATATTTTTGAAAAAAGAGATGTATCAGCACAGTCTTTTTGCTTTGATCTGGATTTTCTAAGCTCTGTTCCCATCACAGAAGGCAAAGATTCTATTTCAACGAACCTGAAAATTCAAACCGGCTTATCGCTTTTTCGAAGAGATGCTGGCCATACAGGGATTCCTTCGATTCCAGCAAAGGCGTACCCGCAATTATTTGAGTGGTTTTTTGTGCTGGGAACAGAGGTTTACGCGCAGAGTGACGGGCTCTGGGCATGCAGGATCAAGAAATATCTGATCCAGATTTTAGGTATGCTGGAAGATCTGAACCGTCAAACAGAACAGTCTCCGGTGGATCTTGTTTTGGAATATATCCATACGAATTATGCCAATAAAGTCAGCCTTGCAGATCTGACGAACTGTGCGCACCTGAACCGCGTATCTTTGAATCAATTGTTTCATCAGAGGTACGGTTGTACTGCCATGGCATATCTTCTGAACCATCGTCTTAAAGTGGCTTCAAACCTGCTGATCCACACAGATATGAGTCTGAATGAAATTGCACGGTCTACAGGATTTGAATATGACACATATTTTATCAAGCAGTTTTCTGCAAAAAAGAAAATATCTCCGACCGCGTTTCGGAAATCTTCCAGGGAATTGGCAAGGCTGCAATGAGAATGTTAGAACTGGTCTTTTCAACACTTCAATTCATATGAGATATAGATAGGAATTACTAAAATGTATGAAGAAAAAATTCCGTGGATCGATGGCACTCCGCTGGGAATAAAAGTAAGAAAAATTGAACTTGTGCCAACCCATATGCATGAGAATATACTTGAAATTGTATTCTGTTTGAAAGGCAGCATAAAATTTGCCTATGGGTATGAAGAATTCACTCTGATGGAGGGGGAGTTCATCTCTGTCGACAAGGATGCCCACTTTCTGCAACAGGAGAATGAAGATAATGTTTGCATCTCCTTTTATCTCAATCTGGAATGGTTCGTATCCCAACATCCTTATATTACAGGGCTTCTTTTTGTCTGTGAGGCTACAAAGCAGAGCGCGAGACCGTATCCGTCGTATTATCATAAGCAGTTAAAAGGGATCCTGCTGTCGTTCCTGTTCTATCTGTCAAAACAGAAGTGTCTGGCAGGTTCTGTTGCGGGTTCTGATCCAGGCATGCTCATCCGAGGAGCGGCACAAGTTATCGAGATATTTATCCAGCACTTCGATATTGTATTTTATTATAATCCCGATCTCAGGCTAAAATCAGAGATGATGGAGCGAAACCGGCATATGATGGTATATCTGCAGAAGCACGCAACAGAAAAGCTTACACTGGAATTAATTGCAAAAAAGTTCAATCTTTCAAAAGCCTATGTATCGGAGTTTTTGAGCATGTTTGAAGTTGGCTTCAGAAAATCCCTGAGCTATATCAGGGCCAATCATTCGGAAAAATTGCTGCTGGAAACGGACCTGAACATTATGGATATTTCAGAGGCATGTGGGTTTTCAGACCCAAAGTATTATTACCGTGCGTTTAAAGAATGGTATAAATGCACGCCGAGACAGTTTCGAGTCCGTTACCGGGACAAGATGGCGGCAGACAGCAAAGAAGAGGAGCTGGATCTGACAGAGGTGGATGATTCACTGAATGAGATGATGCAGAAGCATTATCTTGAACTGTTTCTCCAATAGCATTATGTTTGCATAACAAGCGTGATAGAGGAAATCAAGAGATTATCTTCTATCACTTTTTATAACATAGGCCGTCCTTGCGTTAACATGTGGAAATAGGAATCTCAGATTTCTTCACTTCCACTTTTTTTATTGTCTATTCTATCATCGGATATTTTATTGCTCTTTTTAGGATTACTTTACGAAAAACTACCAACAAACGACATTGTATTTCGGGTGTATTTTGAGTATTCTGAAAATACCGAAAATAATAAGCATGAATAAGAAGGGAAATTGAGATGCAGACAATACTACGCAACGGAAAAATTTATACTTCAAACCCTTTGCAGCCTTGGGCAGAAGCCATTGCCTTTGAAGGAGATCATATCACCTTTATCGGAGCGGACGCGGACGCGCCTGCCAGCGGTATAATTTATGATCTTCAAGGGAAAATGGTGATTCCGGGCATCATCGATAGCCATATTCACCCGGGTATGGTGTCCCAGAGCTCATGGCATATTAAACTGCCGTGGACAGAAAATGTGGATGAATTACTGGATTTTGTCCGAACGTATGCAGAAGAGCACCCGAGGGAGGAAGCGCCGTTTCTCTATTTTGAATACTATCCCACTTCGATGTTTGGAACCCAGGGACCCACAAAAGAACTGCTGGACACCGCATGTTCCGACAGACCGTGCTATTGTCAGGATTTTGGAGAGCATCTGCACTGGATGAACACAAAGATGCTGGAGCTCATGGAGGTGACCAGGGATACGCCTGACCCGATTCCGGGATTGGAGGTATTTGTCCGGGATAAGGAAGGGAATCCTACCGGCTGGTGCAAAGAACTGGCATGGCGTCATTTTCAGGACAAAATGTACGAGAAAATCGGCTGGGAACCACCCCAAAGATTGACATCGAAATTAATGGAAGGCTTTTTCTGTTTTCTTTCTGAGCATGGGATTACTGCCATTGCAGACGGTCTTGTAGAAGGAGAGGATCAGCTGGCCGCAATGAAAGAACTTGATCAAAGCGGGAAAATGAACGTATATTACGATGGCATTGTCCGGTTTTATAGTGTAAAAGATCTTCCAGAAAAAATCACGGAACTCAGACGATATGCAGAGAAATACAGCGGCAAGCATATGAAATTTAATACGATGAAACTCTTTTTAGACGGCACCAACGAAAGTGGAAACAGTGCGAGTCTGGAGCCGTTTCAAAATGACCCGGATGGAATGAATTGCGGTGAGATCAAAATGGAGACCCAGGAATTGACCGAGTGTTTTCTCATCTGTAATCAGGAAAAGCTGGATGTACATATCCATATGGTGGGGGATCGGGCCTTCCGCACAGGCTGCGATGCAGTGGAAGCTGCGCAGAAAGAAGTGGCGGAGCGTGGAGATGCGTGGGTTTGTCAGCCGATTTTCGCCCATTGTGAGCTGGTGGCTCCGGAAGATATGCACAGACCGGCGGAGCTGGGGATTACCGTTAACTGGAGCTGCCATTGGTCCGGAGGATACTTTGGAGATGTGGCAAAGGAGTTTTTTGGCTTCGATAAATGGGCTGGAATGTATCAGTTTAATCCTATGATCGAGGCGGGGGCTTTGGTGACCTTCTCCTCAGATGTGGTTACCTTTTATGAGCTTCATCGGGCCGATCCGTTTTTCTCCATGCAGGTTGCTCATACGAGAGTTGACCCTGAAGTTCCACTGGATCCGCAGAAATACCCGGGCAGCGTCAGACCTCCTGTATCGGCAAAGCTTTCAAGAGAAACCCTCCTGACGGGATATACCCGAAATGGCGCAAAGCAAATGCGGATGG
The DNA here is from genome assembly GCA_029239605.1 of Bacillota bacterium. Taxonomy (GTDB): domain Bacteria; phylum Bacillota; class Clostridia; order Peptostreptococcales; family Anaerovoracaceae; genus Anoxybacterium. The sequence goes on from JARBUO010000003.1 coordinate 57,552, forward strand.
AATCAAAGCTCGGCACGCTGGAAAAAGGGAAAATCGCCAATCTGAATATCATTTCTGAGGACTTTTTTCAGGTTCCGTCAGATCAGATCAGCCAAATCAAGTTGGACACCGTCATATTTGATGGAAAGGTGGTTGCTGGGATATTAGAGTGAGCAGAAAGGATTTTGGTGATGCAGAATGATAAAATGGAAGAGCTGCCATTGATCCTGAAATGGATCAGGCAATTGAAAGAGGGGAATATGTGGACCCAGCACTTTATTACTTCCGGCAGCATCTCTTCTTTGAGACTGGAGCGGAAAAATATCAATGGCTGAATGGAGTGGTTGCATTTGCAGTTCTCGCATGTAAGCCTACTGGTGAGATCTGCTATAACGCTTATATGGTGAAGTAAATAAGGGTTTCTCGAAGAGAATAAAGCGACTATCGAGTTGTAATGAGAGGAAATACAAATGGATCATGTTGCTGAATGAAATACTCTGGAATACTTAAAACTTTAGGTGTTTCAGAGTATTAGGAGGAAATCATGGAAAAAAATCAATTTGCAATGAATGAAGGGCTGAACAAGTTCGGATACGAACAGTCTCTGAAAAGGGTGCTGACGCTAAGGAATCTGGTCTTCTTCGGGATTTCTTATCTCGCTCCCACTGTAATTTTTAACCAATACGGCGTTCTCACACAGACGACGCAAGGGATGATGGCGCTGTCTTGCCTCATCACCATTGTTGCTGTCATCTTTACGGCCTACAGCTATGCGCAGATGGTCAAGGTTTATCCCGTTGCGGGCTCTGCGTATACCTATGTGCAGAGGGCAGTTAATCCTCATCTGGGATTTTTAACCGGCTGGGTTGTATTGCTTGATTATGTATTGATTCCGATGATGTGCTATCTCTGCGTTGGAATGTATATGAACCGCTTTGTCCCACAGGTGCCGACGCCCGTTTGGATTATCATCAGCATCGCAGCGATGACGGTGATCAACATCAAAGGAATCGAAGCAACTTCTAAATTTAACACGGCTATCATGGTATTGCAATTCGCATTTACACTTTTTTTCATTGGTATTGTTGTCAAATTCATCTTCGGAGGCGGCGGTGCCGGCACCTTTGTATCTCCTGAAAATTTTTATGATGCAAAAGACTTTACTCAGCCTGGACTCCTTGCAGGAGCTGCAATTATGGCAATTTCTTTCCTTGGTTTTGATGCAGTAACCACAGTGGCGGAAGAGACCATTGAGCCGGAAAAGAATACGGGAAAAGCAATTTTTATCATTTGTATCGGTGCCGGAGTTGTCTTTACGCTGATTGCATATCTTGCGCAGCTTGCGTGGCCGGAAGCCTGGCGTGAAATGTCCGATCCAGATACCGGGATCTTTGATCTTTTCGCATATATGAAAACAAATTATATGTCGACGGTGTTCTTAATCATCGATAATTGCGCAAGTCTGGCCTGTGCATTGACGGCATCCGCAGCGGTAGCGAGAATTTTATACGGAATGGGAAGAGATGGTGCTCTCCCGAAAAAATTCTTTGGTTATGTCCATCCGAAATATCATACTCCGGTATGTAATATTCTGCTGGTTTCCACACTATCCCTCAGTGCAGTGATTTTTTCAGACAATTTGTTTGCGGCCCTTTCTCTGGTCAGTTTCGGAGCGTTATCTGCATTTATTATGGTAAATATATCAGTGATCTTCCAGTATGTCATAAAAGATAAGAAAAGAAGCCTCTCAGAGCTATTTCGTTATATGGTTCTGCCCCTATGCGGTGCCGTAATCTCAGGTTATCTCTTTACGAATATTGGCGTTTCAGGCAAGATTGTGGGGGGATGCTGGCTGCTGATCGGTATCATCTATTCGGCAGCAACAACAAATTTCTGGCGAAGATTGCCTCCCGATCTGAAGCTTGAGTGAGGCCGACCGGTGGGATTTTAAAAATGCTGACGGGGCAACAACACGGAATATTGCATTGCAAAGTTGTTCGCAGCTCTTAATCAGAGCTGCGGATTTTTTGTTTCTCATTCATATTAAAGCTGTATTTCAGAATTACACTTCCATTGCAATTTCAAGTCAAAAGTGTAAATCGATTTGTTTTTTATCGTAGTTCTTTCCTGGAAATTAATTTTTCATGCCAAAAAGACGTTATCGATCGAAAATTGCGCGCTTAGGAAGATAAATCTAAAAAGTTTGATTTTCTATTTAAAATAGCATTTGTAAAAAGGTTAAAAAAATGATAATATGAATGACGTATAGGTAGGGAAATTTGGTGATTTTAGTAAGAACTTGTCGATTACAGGAGGATGTATGGAACTTACTACTTTAATAGGTGTCGTTGCGGGTGTTGCCGCTGTAGTAGGAGCAATGATTTTTAAACATATCAGCTTTGGGGTTTTGGTCAATCCCGCTGCGATATTTGTTATCTTTGTAGGTACTGCTGCCAGTGTTCTCAATTCATTTCCGGGAGAAAATCTGAAGAGCCTGGGGAAACTATTCAAAATTTTATTCACAAAGCAGAAATTGATTACGGAATTAGAAATTATCGAAATGATGATCAACTTGTCAAGCATCAGCAAAACCGGGGGTCTTCTCGCACTGGAAAGCAAGATTGAAGAAATATCAGATCCGTTTATCCAAAAGGGAATTCGAATGGTTGTTGACGGAACGGAAGCGGATACGATTATAGATATTCTTGAAGCCGAAATTACAGCCATGGAAAAGCGGCACGAGACCAATGCTAGCATTTTCGCATCAGCAGGTATGTATGCACCAACTCTTGGTGTATTGGGTGCCGTATTCGGCCTGATTGCGGCTATGTCTCATATCGATGATACCGAGGCTATGGCTGAAGCAATTGCCGCCGCATTCGTAGCGACGATACTTGGTATTTTTACGGGCTATGTATTGTGGAATCCTTTTGCCAAAAAGTTAAAGGTCAAAAGCCAGAACGAAATGATGCTGAAGGGCATGGTAGTAGAAGGCTTGCTGTCGATCCAGAGAGGGGATGCTCCCTTTATGCTGAAAGAAAAGCTCCTTGCAGTTCTTCCTGCGTCAAAACAGGCAAAGATTCTTGAACAATTGAAGAAGGAATAGGGAGTACATAGATATGTCTAGAAAAAAGAAGCACGCACATCACGAAGAAGAAGCAGGGGAAGCCTGGCTGCTCCCGTATTCAGATTTAATGACCTTACTATTGGCTGTTTTTATCGTACTTTTTGCTGTCAGCCAGATCGACGCGAAAAAGGCTCAGGATATGTCCGAACGATTCAGCGAGACAATGATGGACCAGAATTATGTGGAATCGGTGAAGAACAGCAGCGGCAAAATGGAGGGGGAACAGCAAGCTACTGCCCCCAAGCCTGTAACGGAAGCAGAGCAGATGGAGGAGCTGAAGGCTGAACTTGACGAAAAAATGACACAAGAACATATGACTGGATCTGTGTCTACCAGTATTGATAAGCGAGGTCTGGTAATCAGCCTGAACAATGCAATGTTCTTTGAACCTGGTAGTGCAGAAATTAAAAAAGAGTATGAAATGACATTGATTGGTATTTCCGATTTAATGGGGAATATTGATAATTATATCCGCGTCGAAGGACATACGGACAATGTACCGATGAACTCAGAGTTATATCCCTCCAATTGGGATCTTTCCGTAGCAAGAGCGACCAGTGTTGTCCGGCTATTTTACGGCAGATCCGGTGTTGATCCGGAAAAACTTATAGCAGTTGGCTATGGGGAATACAGACCCATCGCTGACAATTCGACAGAAGAGGGACGCAAGAAAAACAGAAGAATTGATATCATCGTTCTGAATGACAAATACAGTGATTTGGAAAAGTCACTAATTAAGTAATTTTTCTCTAGGTATGCTGTTTATCCGATATCATTTGTGGTACATATGAATGAGAGCGCACAGAAGATTTACAACGAGGCAGAATAATTTGACGCCTCGTTATATTTTAATCCGGTGCTGGCACTCTCTTTGCGAGAGTGCTAAAATTAAGAAATTTGAATATAATATTACATTGATAAAGATGTTATCTGCTTTACTGATGCATTGAGGGGGGGATTGTAATGGCAGAAAAACGAGATTATTATGAGGTGCTTGGTTTAAAAAAAGGCGCCTCCGAAGATGAAATTAAAAAAGCCTTCCGCAAAAAAGCCATGCAGTATCATCCAGATAAAAATCCAGGAGATAAAGCAGCGGAAGATAAATTTAAGGAAGTCAATGAAGCTTATGGCATTCTGGCCGATGCGGATAAAAAGGATAAGTATGACCGTTTCGGATTTGCAGGGGTAGATCCCAGCGCAGGGTTCGGCAGTCAGGGGCAAGGTTTTAATCGGGGGCAAAGCCAGGGAGGCTATCAATACCAGAGCTACGGGAATTTTAACGGAGCTGATTTTGATATGTTTAAAGAGTTTTCCGGAAGTGATTTTCAGGATATCTTCGGAAGCATGTTTGGAGGAGGTTCTTTTGGCGGGGCACAAAGAGCAAATGCTCCGCGAAAGGGTCAGGACTTGCAGACAAGCATAACAGTCAGCTTTGAAGAAGCAGCCTTTGGAACAAAGAAGCAGCTCCGTATCAATGGAAAAACAATTGCTGTTACCATTCCGGAGGGCGTTGATCATGGTTCAAAGATTTCCTTGAAAGGTCAGGGACAGCCCGGTATCAACGGAGGGGCGAACGGCGATCTGATCATTGAGGTTCATGTAAGACCGCACAATAAATTTACACGCAAAGGGGCCGACCTTTATACGGATGTTCCCATTACCTTCATTCAGGCAGCGCTGGGAACGAACATCATCGTTCCGACTCTGAAAGAAAAGGTTTCCTATACAGTTCCTGCGGGAACTCAGCCGAACACGATGTTTCGCTTGAAGGGAAAGGGACTGAAAGCATTAAAGAATAAGAAGCAAGGAGATCTTTATGTCAAAGTTTTGGTAGAAATACCGAAACATCTTACCCCGGAGCAAACGAATCTTTTAAAACAGTTTGAACAAACGCTGCAATAATACAGGCAGTTCGGAATAAGCATAGTGATAAATAGTTATAAAGTAAGCAATCGGTAACGTGAAATTAAGAAATTCAGCCAGCCGCACAGCATCTCATTCGTTCAGATTGCTTTCATAGGAGGGTGTCCACAATGAAAGACGTTATTCTTTTAACCACAAGTACATGTCCCTACTGCAGGATGGCAAAAGAGTTCCTGACCCAAAACAAAATTCATTTTATTGAAAAGGATGTCAATCAAGATCCCAAAGCGCGTGAAGAAATGACAAAGAGAAAATTTACGGGCGTTCCGGTGTTTTTGATTGGAGAGGATGCAGTTCTGGGATTGGATCGAAATAAGGTACTGGAACTAGTTGATCACCGCCTTGTACAATGCCAGAATTGCGGCACATCGGTGCGCGTTCCAACAGGAAAGGGAATCAGCGCGAAATGCCCCAAATGTAAAACTGAGCTGACGGTGTAGTCTTCTATCAGTTTTTTTCAACTGCAAAAGGTATTGAGCACTGCCACCAAAGAAAGTAAAGCTCCAAAGAAAGCATTGGTTAAAGCTGCCAAAGAAAGTGTTGAGAGAAGCTGCCAAAAGTTGTATGATCTGGGTAGGTACATTCATAAGATGAAATGGAGGAACCATGATGTTTCGAAAGATGAGACTTGAAGCGAATCAGACAACAGAGGAAGAGGCAGTTGAAATGCTGAATGGAGCAACCAACGGAGTACTTGCAGTGGAAGGTGATGATGGTTATCCCTACACGGTTCCATTAAGCTTTGCTTATCAGGAGGGAAAGATCTATTTTCATAGTACCGCAGATACCAGCCATAAAATCGAATCGATTGGTAAGAATCCGAAGGTATCTTTCTGTGTGGTCACACAGGACAAAATTCTGCCGGAAGCATTCAACACGCTGTATCGAAGTGTTGTGATTTTTGGGAAAGCGCGAGTTTTGACAGAGCCTGCTGATATGGCCAGGGGTATTCGTGCAATTGTTTCAAAGTATTCCGGTGGATTTATGAAAGAAGCTGGAGCGTACATGAAGGCTGAGGCGGGAAAATTTTGCGTCGTGGAAATTGAAATCGAACATATGACCGGCAAGGCTGGAAGTTAAAATGTAAAGCCCCATTTCTAATATCAGCTCAGATGAATTGGGCAAGTGCGTTTTGTTTAGAAAGCATCCTCTGAACAGATGAGCAGAGGGTGTCTTTTGTAGGTTTGTCAAACATAGGTTACACCGTCTATCAAAAAATCCATGAGAGTCTGCTTAGGAGATTTCCATCCCAGAGGTCTCATAGGGAAACGGTTG
>JARBUO010000074.1 GCA_029239605.1 Bacillota bacterium
TGTTTATATAATCTGCGGTCGGTTTCTATGGAAGCGTTGAATTCCTCAGCCAACGAATTCTCCGCCTTTAAGAACCTTCCTTTCCAAAGTTTCATCCGTTTTCTTTCCTCCTTGCTTGTTCTGCTTCAAGATAGCTCTGATCTTCATTGCCAGGGAGAACAGATTAATGAAGCCTTCTGCGTCTTTCTGGTCATATACCTCATCCTTGCTGAAGGTCGCAAACTCTTCGCTGTACAAGGAATTATCGGATTTGGAAGCTACGGGGAGGCAATTTCCTTTATAGAGCTTCATTTTAACGGTGCCGGTAACCTCTTCCTGCGTTACATTGACAAAAGCGTCAATGGCTTCTCTCAGCGGGGTGAACCAGAGACCGTCATAAACCAGCTGTGCGTATTTTTGACCTACTATATTCTTATATGCCATGGTATCTCTGTCAAGGATTAATTTTTCCAGATCCGTGTGTGCTTTATACAGGATCGTACCGCCGGGGGTTTCATAAACACCTCTGGATTTCATTCCAACAAGACGATTTTCTATGATATCAATGGTTCCAACTGCATTCTCACCGCCGATTTTATTCAGCTCTGTAAGCAAATCCAGTGCTGACATTTTTTCACCGTTCAAGCCTACCGGAACGCCCTGCTCAAAATCGATATCGACGTAAGTCGGTTTGTCAGGAGCATCTTCCGGAGCCACGCTCATGACGAGAATATCGTCCAGATGTTCGTTCCATGGATTTTCCAGATTTCCGCCCTCATGGCTGATATGCCAGATGTTCTGATCTCTGCTGTAGATTTTTTCCTTGGACTGGGCTACGGGAATATTGTGTTCCTCTGCATAAGCCAGCAGATCTTCTCTGGAGGAGAAGTCCCACATTCTCCAGGGAGCAATAATTTTGATTGCAGGATTCAAAGCCTTAATGGTGGATTCAAACCGCACCTGATCATTTCCTTTTCCGGTGCAGCCATGGCATATGTAATAAGCACCTTCCGCCTCGGCAACTTCAACAAGCTTCTTTGCCATAAGAGGTCTTGCCATCGAAGTTCCCAGCAGATAATCATTTTCATAGACTGCGCCGGCTTTCAGTGTGGGCCAGATATAGTCTGTAATAAATTCTTCCTGGATATCGATGATGTAGGATTTGGAAGCGCCGGTTGCATAAGCCTTCTTTTCCACCGCGTCAAAGTCTTCCACCTGTCCGGCATTGCAGCAGACTGCAATAACCTCATAATCATAATTCTCTTTCAGCCAGGTCAATATAATTGAAGTATCCAAACCGCCTGAATATGCTAATACTACCTTTTCTTTTGCCATTTTGTTTTCCTCCTTCTGGGCATCTATTGTTATTTCCGCGGCAGTCAAGTCCGAGCTGCTGCGAAGAGCCTTAGCCTGATTTCTGGGTATTGAAAAGAGTATACCACTGTAATTCGTGGATTTCAATAGAAAAATAAATATTTATTCATAATATTTAATATTTATGCAAATGCTCATTCCGAAAGAAGCAGAAGCGATCTTGAAACAGGGCAACAACATAGCGGGGAAGTGTAACAATTCAGATGTCTTTCAGGCAAGGATTAGAAAAGATCTGAAATGAAAGTCGATGCTTTGACATATAATAATCTTGACTGTCCTGCAGAGGTCTCGCGGCAGGACGCAAACCCATTTATCCGGTTTACTTTGCCGTCTTTTTTTTATATAATAAAGGTAGCCTTCTTTCAAAAGGGGGCACTCGGATCTGGCCTTGACTTTGCCGTCCGGGGCGATCTCAGTTAATGGAGGAAAAGGATTGAATATCAGTCAGATTTATGAGGAATTATTATTACAGATAGATAAAAGCAGGCTGGTGCTTGATGCTCCCATGAAGGAATATACATCCTTTAAAGCGGGAGGAAATGCGGATCTTCTGATCATACCAAAAGACAGGGAAGAGCTGATCCGCGCCCTGAATGCTGTAAGCAAAAGTGGTGCTGCCCATCTCATAATGGGAAATGGATCCAACCTGCTTGTAAAAGACGGGGGGTACCGGGGCGTTATCATTCGTATCGGAGAAGGCTTTCAGGAGATTAAAACCGAAGGGGATCGAATTACCGCTGGAGCAGGGGCACTTCTTTCTGCGGTGGCAAGAGAGGCATGCAACGCTTTCCTTGCAGGGTTTGAATTCGCATCGGGGATTCCAGGTACCGTAGGCGGAGCGATCTTTATGAATGCAGGAGCCTATGATGGAGAGATGTCCCAGATTATCGAGAGTGCAGAGGTTCTTTCGAAGGACGGGTCTCAGATCTTCCGACTGAGCAAAGAGGAACTGGAACTCTCCTACCGGCACAGCATCTTCCAGCGAACAGGAGATGTTTTGCTCAATGCAACTTTCCTGCTGCAACAGGGGGATCAGGAGAAAATTTCAGAGCGAATCAGAGAGCTGACTGCCAGAAGAACGGAAAAACAGCCTCTTTCCTATCCCAGCGCGGGGAGCTTTTTTAAGCGGCCTCCCAATCATTTCGCAGGAAAGCTGATACAGGATGCTGGCCTGCGCGGTTTGGCACTGGGAGGCGCACAGGTATCTGAGCTGCATTCTGGATTTTTGATCAATCGGGAAGGAGCCACTGCTTCGGATATCGTGAACCTGATGGAAGTAATTCGCAGCACGGTATTTGAAAATTCCGGCGTGCTGCTGGAACCGGAAGTTAGAATTGTAGGGGAAGACTTGAAGCAATAGTTCAAAATGAGTTGAACAGAGCAATTAAGTTGAGTTAAACAGGGTAATTAAGTTAAATAGAGCATAATGAATTCAATTGAAATATACAGGAGAAAAAATTGATGCAGGATCAATCGGAAAAGAAATACAGGCTGTCCTATGATCTTCATACACATACAACTTTTTCCCATGGAAAAGGGTCCATTGAAGACAACGTGAAAGCAGCCGTTGCGAGAGGGCTTACAGCCGTCGGCATATCAGATCACGGGCCGGGGCACGTAACCTATGGTGTAAAACGAGAGAATATTGCGGTGATGCGAAGGGAGATTGACCGACTCAAGCCCCTATACCCGCAGATAGAGATTCTTCTTGGGGTGGAGGCGAATATCATTAACCCCTCCGGGCGGCTTGATGTATTACCGGAGGAGCTGCCTTATCTGGATTATGTACTGGCAGGGTATCATTTTGGTGTTTTCGGGGAAAAGCCATTTAAGGCTCTTGGCCTCCATGCCCGGAATTACATCCTTACCGGATGGTTACACAGAAGCACAAAAAAGCAGCTGAAGTACAACACCGATCTGACTGTACGGGCAATTTATGAAAATAACATCAAAATACTGACCCATCCCGGAGATAAGGGTGTGTTTGATATCGGAGAAATCGCTGTGGCCTGCGCGGCGCGGGGTACTCTGATGGAAATCAGTACCTGGCATGACTGGCTTACGGTGGAGGGTATCAAAGAAGCAGCAAAAACTGATGCAAGATTTGTGATCAGCAGCGATGCCCATACGCCGGACAGAATCGGAGACTGCATGGGAGCGGTAGAACGGATCAAGGCGGCAGGCCTTGATTTTGAACGGGTTGAAAACCTGGTGATAAGCTAAGGAAGCACTGATTCATTTTGCGCACACTTATGAAATTGGTGCTTCCCTAAGTTTGCTTGAAAAGTTATTTACAGAAGATGAAAGAGGTTGAAACAGTGGATGTAATCATCGTAACAGGATTATCGGGAGCGGGAAAAAGCCAGGCAGTCAACTGCATGGAGGACATGGGATATTATTGCATCGACAATCTGCCTCCGGTCCTGATCAAGAACTTTCTGGACCTGATCATGAGAGATAAAGTGTCGATTGAAAAAGCGGCTTTTGTAATCGACATCAGAGGCGGTGAGTTCTTTGATGCATTGAAGTCAGGGCTTGTTGAACTGAACCATGCCGGGGTGAAATACAAAATTATGTTTCTGGAAGCTTCTGATGAAATTCTTATCAGAAGGTTTAACGAGACAAGGAGAACCCATCCACTTGCCTGCGCCGGAAACACTTTGGAAGGAATCACGGCTGAAAAACAGCGGCTTTTGGAAATCAGAAAGATCGCAGATTTCATTATTGATACCTCCAATATGAAGACAGCCCAGCTCAATGAAACCATTAAGAAACTGCTGGGAGCTGAAGAAAGCGGGTCCGGATTTACTGTTAGTGTACAGTCCTTCGGCTATAAGCACGGGATGCCGCTGGATGCGGATATCGTCTTTGATATGAGATTTATACCAAATCCCTATTATCTGAAAAGCATGAAAAAGCTCACGGGTAATAGTGAGAAGGTAAGCAATTATGTGCTCAAATTCCCGGAAACACAGGAATTCATACAAACGGTACATGATCTGATCAACCGTTTGATTCCGTACTACAGCAGAGAGGGAAAATCCCATTTGGTGGTTGCTTTTGGCTGTACGGGCGGACAGCACCGGTCTGTAGCAGTTGCCAATGAGTTCTCGAAGAGACTGCTGGAAGAAGGAAAACGCGTAATCAAGGTTCACAGGGATCTTTAAAGGGATTAGGGAAGCGTGATTCATTCAAAGGCAGAGCGTTATGATCTGCTGAACATTTTGCTTTGCGATGTTAAATACGGTTCCTTAGAAAGGGAAAACAATGATCAAAGAGAATTATGCCGGTCCGAGAATCGCGGTTGTCGGAGGAGGGACCGGCCTGTCTGTCATTTTGCGGGGAATGAAGCGAATTACGGATCAACTTACGGCCATCGTCACCGTTGCAGATGATGGCGGGGGGTCCGGCGTTCTGAGAGAAGACTTGGGAATGCTTCCCCCGGGAGATATCCGAAGCTGCATTCTTGCCATGGCAGATGAAGAGGGGCTTATGCTCGAACTTTTAAAATACCGTTTTACAGAAGGAATGCTGGAAGGACAGAGCTTTGGAAATCTGCTCATCGCTGCATTGAATGGGATTTGCGGTAATTTTGAAGAAGCGGTTGCCAAAACCCATGAGATTTTGCGGGTTAGGGGTCAGGTTTTGCCGGTAACCGGTACGGACATCAGGCTTGGTGCAAAACTTGAAAACGGAGCGCTTGTCTTTGGAGAATCTCAGATTCAGCCCGAGGTCATTCGTCAGGAAAGCCCGATTCAGAAGGTCTTTTTGATACCGGAGAAGCCTGCGGCCACAAAGGGCGCCATTGAGGCGATACATAACGCAGACATTCTAATCCTGGGGCCGGGCAGCCTGTTTACAAGTATTATTCCCAATTTCCTTGTTGACGGTATTGCCGATGCAGTGAGACAAGCAGCAGGCAGAAAGATTTTAATCTGCAACATGATGACACAGCCCGGTGAAACGGATCGCTTTACCGTCTGGGATCATGTGGAAAAGGCCTCTCAGTATCTTGGAGAAGGTGTAATTGAATATGTCATTGCAAATAATACAGTGATTGACGAAGAAGCGTTGAAACCGTACAATGAGGATGGAGCAGAACAAATCATTCCAACGGAAGCGGATCGCTTCAGACTAAAAGAGAAGGGAATTTCTCTGATCGAGAATAATTTCGCAGAAGTGAAAAAAGGATATATCAGACATGATGCCGATCGAATCGCCAGCGTGGTTTACAGCCTGCTAAGCGACTAGATATATTTGGGAGCGGGTTCAACTTCTGGTGTTAGTCGGAACTTGGACTTGCATTTATTTAATCTAAAGGAGAACAAACAAATGGAAAAACTCATCATCACAGCGGCGATTTGCGGCGCAGAGGTGACAAAGGATCACAATCCTGCAGTCCCCTACACCGTGGAAGAAATCGTCAGAGAGGCGAAATCTGCTTACGATGCAGGAGCGTCCGTTATCCATCTTCATGTAAGGGAGGATGACGGTACACCGACTCAGAGCAAGGATAGATTTCAGGTCTGCGTTGAAGCAATCCTGAAAGAATGCCCTGATGTCATTGTACAGCCTTCAACGGGAGGCGCTGTAGGCATGACAGACCTGGAAAGACTGCAATCCACAGAAATCGTTCCTGCGCCGGAATTTGCAACTTTGGACTGCGGAACGCTGAACTTCGGCGGAGACGAGATTTTTATCAATACGGATAACACGATCTTCAACTTTGCAAAGATCATGAAGGAAAGAGGAATTAAGCCGGAACTTGAAGTCTTTGACAAGGGAATGATCGATATTGCCATGAAGGCACATAAAAAAGGTCTGCTGGTAGAGCCTCTGCATTTCGACTTTGTTCTTGGTGTACAGATGACAGCTACGGTCAGAGACCTTGTGTTTATGGTAGGCAGCATTCCTGCCGGAAGTACCTGGACTGTGTCCGGCATCGGCCGTCATGAATTTGAAATGGCTGCGGTTGCCATCATCATGGGCGGCCATGTCAGAGTTGGATTTGAAGACAATCTGTATCTGGAAAAGGGTGTTCTTGCAAAGAATAACGGCGAGCTTGTTGAGAAAGTTGTCAAACTTGCCAAGCTTCTGGGAAGAGAGATTGCAACTCCGGCCGAAGCGAGAAAAATTCTCAGCATCAGCAAATAACATAGTGAAACATAATGGAACAGCCTGCATGGCCAACCAATGGAACCTTTCGGCTCGCATGCTGGTATAACCATCAAAAATTCAGCACGCCTGACGGGGAGAACCCTCGTAAGGCGTGCCTTAATTCTATTTACAGGAGACCTATATGTCTTTTTCCGCAAATACAAAAAACGAAATTGCCCGGATCGAATCGGAAAAAAAATGCTGTAAGCTGGCTGAAATTGCCGGCTTTATCCGCATGTGCGGAACCATAAAACTCTCCGGAGGCGGTAGAATCAATGTGGTGCTGCTGACAGAAAATCCCGCTGTCGCGAGGCATTTCAAGAAGTTGATCAAAGATTACTTCGGAGCCAACGCAGGACTGGTAATCGCCAAGACCAATATCTTGAAAAAGAGCCATTACTACGAGCTGACCATCGATTCCGCCATGAACGCAGAGCAAATTCTGAGGGAGACAGGAATCCTTATGGTAAGAGAGGGCTGCAACTACATCAGTGACGGGATCTATTCTGACCTGATCAAAACAAAGTGCTGCCGGAAAGCATATCTGAGAGGAGTCTTTCTTGGAGCGGGAACCATCAGCGATCCTGAAAAGGCATATCACCTGGAGATCGTCTGCAACAGTGAAACCCTCAGCAATGACGTAAAAAAACTGGTAAACAGTTTTGGCCTCCATTCCAAGTCTGTTGTCCGTAAGAACAGCCATGTGGTCTACCTTAAGGAAGCGGAGCAGATCATAGATTTCCTCAACATTCTTGGAGCCCATGGTCAGCTGCTGGATTTCGAAAATGTGCGGATTGTAAAGGAAATGCGCAATAAAACCAACCGAATCAATAATTGTGACAGTGCAAATTTAGATAAAACCATCAATGCTTCTGCAAGACAGCTTGAAAACATCAGATTGATTGAAAGCGTCAGAGGATTGGCTTCGCTGCCGGAGAAACTCCAGGTGGCAGCAGAGCTTCGACTGGAAAATCCCGAGGCATCGCTCATCGAACTGGCTGAAATGATGGAGCCGCCCATCGGAAAATCGGGAATTAACCATCGATTTAAAAAAATAGAGGAAATTGCGGAAAAAATCAGAGCAGCCCGGCAATAATTGTCTGAAGCCGTGCTCTGACACAAACCGTTACAACATGAATAGAAACGCGAAAACCGGACCAACCTGACATACATAAATTCTGCTGAGAAGGAATATTGTAGTTAAGGTAGTCCGTTTTTTTATCTGATAAGAAATTTCTTACTAGATAAAAAGGGGGGCGCAGAGGGGCGCCCCTCGCCGATAAATCTCTCTGTTTTGATTTGAAAACAGCATAAAACTTTGATTTTGGGAGGAAACGTGTATGAGAAGACAAACGTTCAAAGCCCTATTGTCCCTTTTCGTCATCCTGCTTCTGTTCTCCGGTACCTTTACCGCTTTTGCCGCGCCGGGAGGCGAAGAGTATCCTCTGCCCAGAAACGCAGTATTGTATTCCGAGCTGGAAGAGCAGCTGAAGGCACTTGAGGCGAAGAATCCTGCTCTCATGAACTATGAAGTTATCGGCCGGTCGGTGGAGGGCAGAGATCTTTATCTGGTTACAATTTCAGACGAACAGGGCATGAAGAATCTGGAGAAATACAAATCATTTATGCAGGACGCTGTCAATCAGCCTGAGAAAGCGAGACAAGCGCTGAAAAATAATGATATGCGGATTCCGGTATTCTTTAATGCCAGTATTCACGGGAATGAAACCACTGGTACAGATGGTGTGCTGAAGCTGATTCAAACGCTTTTGACGGATCAAAGCGCAGAGACGAAAAAAATCATGAAAAATTGTGTTGTTTTAATCAATGTCTGCCAAAATCCCGACGGTAGAGCCGCGGGGCACCGTGAAAACGCTTCGGGTACCGACCTGAACCGGGACTATATCACCCAGAGCCAGCCTGAGGTAAAGGCGGTGGTGAATCACATAGCAACCCAGTGGTTTCCCACGGCAATGCTGGATATTCATGGATTTATGGGAAGCGGAAATGTACTGCTGGAACCCTGCACCATCCCGCATAATCCAAACTACGAATATGACCTTTCCTTAAAATATTCCCTGCCTCATGCAGAGGCCATTGCTTCTGCCATTACCGCTCTGACAAAACGGGACGTCGACATTCCGCTCAAGGTTTGGGAGGATGGCTGGGATGATTACCCGCCGATCTTTACACCGCAGTATTTCATGTATCTTGGTTCCATCGGCCATACCCTTGAAGTAAAATTCCCCAATCAGCAGGGAATAGACACTGCATATGCTGCCTGTTATGCCTCCCTGAAATATCTGTCTGCAAATAAGAACAGCCTGCTGGATAATCAGTTTCAGATTTACGAACGGGGGGTAAAAGGTCTTTCGGTAGAAACGGATATTACTTTCCCGGAAGCATACCTCATCCCTATGGATTCGGGCAGGCAGCAGGACACCCTGCAAGCTACCAAGATGATCGGGCATCTTCTGGAGAATAAAATTGTAGTGAAAAAAGCGGATCAGGCTTTTACTGCGGACGGAACGGAATACCCTGCAGGAACCTATGTCATTCCCATGAAGCAGGGACTTCGCGGACTTGTGAATACCATGCTCTGGAAAGGTGAGGATGTCAGTCTGCTGACGGAAGCGATGTATGATATTTCTGCTTACTCCTTCCCTCAGCTTTGCGGCTTTGACGCCGTTGCTGTCAATAAGCCCTTCACTGCACAGCTTTCTGCGGCTGCGGAAGTGGCGGCACCGACAGGCTCTATGTCAGATCAAGCGGTAGCCAATTATGTAATACCGGTGGAAAACAACGATGCATATCGCGTTGCAAACACCCTTGTTAAGGAGGGGATTTCTGTATACCGGATGAGTGCTGACAATGGACAGTATCCACCGGGAACTTTTGTGATTCCGGCAAAAAAAGAGGTTGATGTGATGCTGCGGCATCTTGCAGCCCAATATGCGGTAACTGTTCAGGGTATGGATAAAATTGAAGGAAAACTTCTCCCTGTAAAGCTCCAGAAAACAGCAGTTTTAGGCAATGACGGAGGAGTCGTTACCATGATGAAGGAACTTGGTTTTGATGTGACCGCTGTGCCGTACTATAAAATCAATAACGGTTACGACCTGGAAAAGAACGGATTTACCCATATGGTCATCAGCGGAACCCAGAGCTTCTGGGATGACAGCTACGAGGCCACCGGCGTCACCTGGTCTTTGGATGAGGTAGGACAGAAAGAGATTATTGACTTCGCAAAAAGCCATGATTTTATTGGTGTAGGGTATGCTGGCGCAAAAGTCAACGAAGCTGCAGGAAAACTGCAGGTGAAATACAAATTTACCGGTTCGGAAAGCGACGGACAGACAGCTGAAAACGGGATCTGTATCATAAACAGCGAGCCGAATGATCCCGTTACCTATAGCTATGGCAGCGAAGAGACGGTGTTTGCGTACGGGCCGGTCTGGTTTGACTCCGTTTCGGGAAAGGCAGCGGTGGCGGCAACCTTTGGCAATGAGAATCTATATCTGGCAGGATTCTGGAAGGACCCGGCAGAAGCGGCCGGCGCACCTGTCATTCTGCGGGATACAAATACAGCGTATGATGCAGTGCTTTTCGGTATTGAACCCACCTTCCGGAGCTATACACCTGCAACATTTGGGCTCATGGCAAACGCACTCTATTATCTCGGATATGACGAATAGATGTCTGTAGCGAATTGGCGAGCTGATTGAAAGTGCATGATGCTTGTAGCAAATAGGTGAGCTGATTGAAAGTGAATATATGTCTAAAACTAATAGGCGATATGACTCGAATTTGAGCGGATGCCGGGCAGTTTTCTGATAGCTGCCCGGTTTTTATTTGTATAAATTTTTCTGACAGGAAGCCTAGCAGTATTAAAAAGGAAGAATTATCGATATACAGAATTAATTTATCGATAAACGATAAAAATATATTGACATACAATAATATGATGGATATAATAATTCTGAAATCAGAATCTGATATAAAATCTTTTGATCAAAGGAAAGGAACCGTTAGAATGTGGAATCCCAATAAATCAGTGATTGCTTCCTCCATTTGCACAAAAATTACCATCGGCATTGTCATTGGCATCATCCTGACCGCTCCGTATCTGGTGAACGGATATGTGGGCTATGCGGCGAAAAATCCAGCGGTGATACGGCCGCTGCTCGTTACCATTTATGCCTGTGCAGTACCGGGGCTCATTGCCATGTTGTCCCTCAATAAACTTCTTGCCAACATCAAGAAGAAAGCGGTTTTCATTGAAAAGAATGTCAAGCTGCTTCGTAGGATATCCTGGTGCAGTTTTGCAGTTTCGGGAATCTTGTTTGTATCGGGTTTCTATTATCTGATGTTTGTGTTTATTGCTTTTGCGGCTGCTTTCTTCGGACTGATTCTCAGGGTTGTGAAGAATGTCATTGAGCAGGCGGTGGCCATCAAAAATGAAAATGATTTTACCATATAGAGGGGGGGACTGGGCATGGCCATTGGGGTAAACCTCGACGTTATCATGGCGAAGAGAAAGATTTCGGCAGGGGAGCTTTCCGATAAAATCGGAATTACGCCGGCAAACCTCTCCATATTGAAGAACAATAAGGCAAAAGCCATCCGGTTTTCCACACTGGAGGAGCTTTGTAAGGTGCTGGACTGCCAGCCGGGAGATATTTTAGAGTATATCAAGGAGGATTAGAAATGAATGGGGAATTATCAGGGGGAACGAACGGAGTTATGAATGAAACAAAGCATGGGCCAGTGGAGCCCATAAATCAGTCTCAGTTGGAGCAGAAGGAACCTCAAACGTATTATGGGATTCGAAAGCCGGAGCCCATGCATTTTGAGGCAGTGGATATCATCCTGGCTTTTGGAATGCTTGTGATCGGGTTTCTGTATTGGAATCTCATCCGGATTGACAGTTTGGGGCTTGGCGTTACTTTATTTGCCGCAGTATTATGGGGAGCGGCATCGGTATACTTCCGGATCAGCGGTATCAAGCAGACTCGGGTCAGTCTTCTGGTTTCTGTCATCTTTCTCTTATCTGCCGTGAATTGTGTTCTATTTGACATCACATTGATAAAGGGGCTTAACTTTATTTTTTTATCACTCTCCTTTGTCTTCTGGGTACTGATCACAGCGGGAAAACGCCTGGAACAAAGGATCTCCCTGTATACCATCAGCGATATGTTCCAGCAGCTTCTTGTGATTCCCTTTGCCAATTTCTCGGGTTGCTTTTCAGGAATCAGGCGGGTGTTTGCAAAGAGCAAAAGAGGAAAAGGGGTTCTGAGCGGAATTTTAGGAATCCTGATCTTTCTTCCGGTTTTGGTGATGGTAATTACCTTACTGAGCAGTGCCGACGCCGCATTCGAGGGGATTATTGATCATATCCGGTTTTCCGTTTCGGAGAATCTGTTTGAGTATTTGTTCCAGATGATTCTGGGATTGCCGGTGGCGTGCTATCTTTATGGAATGCTTTATGGAAACCGTTATCAGAGAAATACCGGGAATATTACACTGGAATCCGTCAATAAAAATTTGGAGTCCTGCCGGTTTGCGCCGGGGGCTACGGTTTACTCTGCCATGACAGCGCTGAATCTGATCTATCTGGTCTTTTTTCTGGCCCAGGCGTCCTATCTGTTTTCTGCTTTTGAAGGCAGCCTGCCCCAGACGATGACCTATGCGGAATATGCCCGGAGGGGCTTCTTTGAACTCTGTGCTGTTTCTGCCATCAACCTGGCAGTCATCGCAGGAGCCCATTTAATCGCAAAGCGTGATAGGGTAAAAGTTTTGCGGGGAGAGACCATTGCTTTATGTATTTTTACCATCGCACTCCTTGCCACTGCAATGAGCAAAATGGGGATGTACATCAGCTATTACGGACTGACACAGCTGCGCGTTTATACCAGCTGGTTTATGGTTCTGCTGTTTGTATTCTTTATCATCATTCTTCTGCGCCAGTTCAAAAGTTTTCAGGGGAGTCGGGCAGCACTTGTCAGCTTTCTGATTTTATTCCTGGCGCTCAGCTATGGAAATATCGATGGACTCATCGCGAAATATAATATTGGGCGGTACCAGGCAGGCACACTGGAGTCCGTTGATTTGGAAGCGATGTCATACTTGTCGGATGCGGCAGTGCCGGAACTTTATAAGCTCTATCAGGGAACAGAGGATGAGGATTTTAAGGAAGATATTAAAGCTGCAATTCTGGGCTATCTGTTTGAGGAACACAGTGGATCGGTGGCGGCAGACTCTTTCCGGGATTTTAATCTTCAATCTTATCGGGCTGATGCGATCAGAAACGCACTGACTGAAGCGGCTGCAAATTAGGTGCAGCCGTTGCGGAGAGAAAGGAGAACGTTATTGTGTATGCATTCTGGAACCTTGGGAGTTTGGTTTTCGGTCTGATCGCCTGGGGTCTGCCTGTTTTTGCTCTTTTGCGGAATAACAAGGGGAAACGCAAGAATTGGTCTGTGTTGTGTGCATTGAGTATCAGTGCCTGTTCCCTGGCTATGAAACTGCAGCTGAATGAAGTGAAATACAGGGTGGGTATCGAGGACTGGTCGGCGCTTGCAGATACCTCGGGTGCTGTAGCTACGGTATCTTCCATTCTTTTTACCGTTACGATCATACTGAACGCCATTGTATTTTTCGTATATTACGAAGCAAACAGGAAAAAGGACTAGCCTTAGGCTCTTCCTTTTTCCTCTTTTTTTATCCGGACAAGGGGTATATAATGGAGATAAATCAGCCCGATAATAAAGGCTGAAACCGGAAGTTGCGGTCTATGGCCGCGATGGAAATTCCGGTAGAGAGGAGTCTTCATGATTGAGCATAAAAATTTAATCCGGGTCATCTATGCGGACACCGACGCTATGGGCGTTGTGTATCATACAAATTATATCAAGTGGTTTGAGGCTGGCAGATCAGAGCTTCTGCGGAGCATCGGATATCCTTATTCCCAGCTGGAGGCAGAGGGCGTTATGCTTCCCGTTGCGGAATGCAGCTGCAAGTATAAGCTGCCTGCAGTCTATGATGATCTGCTGGAGGTCACATCAAGGATCACTGAGCTGAAAGCTGCTACGATTACGTTGGATTATGAGATAAGAAGAGCAGCCACCGGCGAATTGCTGGTGACAGGATGGACAAAGCATGCAATTACGGATCATTCCTTCAAGCCGGTGCGGCTGCGAGATAAGAATCGCGCACTGTATGATCGAATTTTGGAAGGGTAGGTTTAGCAAATAGTAGATATATTTGCAAATCATAGAAAGGCAGGTTCTGCATAATTTTAGAAAGGTAGGTTTTGAAGATGGATATCCTAACACTTTTTGACAAAAGCGCCGAATTCCATGGACATCGGTGTCCCGGACTTGCAATCGGTGTCAGAGCGGCGGCAGAAGCCCGGAGCATTCTTGAGATCGAGCATTCCAAGGACGAAGAGCTTGTATGCGTTACGGAAAACGACGCCTGCGGTGTTGATGGGATTCAGGTTATTTTGGGCTGCAGCGCCGGAAAGGGCAATCTGATCTTCCGAATCAGGGGCAAGCAGGCCTTTTCCTTTTTCAATAGAAAAACAGGAAAAAAGGTCCGTTTGGTTTTGAAACAGCTGCCTCAGATGGAAAACAGAGAAGAAAAGCAGAACTATATTCTGACGGCACCCTTTGAAGAGGTCTTTGAGATCAAAGAACCGCATTATTCTCTGCCGGAGGAAGCCAGGCTGTTTCCGTCTGTTTCCTGCGAGCGCTGCGGCGAGAAGACCGCGGAACCGTATATCCGGCTGGAAGAAGGGGCAAAGGTCTGCCTGGACTGCTTCCGGGTGTATCACAGAATGGCATAATAATTTACCTTCATAGAATCATCGAACGTCATTGAAATATCATAATCATTAAATAATAATAATTATAGTTGAGGTGGTATCATGGATGAGAAGGACTATCGAACGGAAATCCTTAACAGTGCTTTGGCGCTGGTAAAAAAGGAAGGTCTCCATAAGCTTACGGTGACAGGCGTTGTGAAACATTGCGGCATCAGCAGTTACAGCTTCTACAAATGTTATACAACGAGAGAGGAGCTGCTGCAAGAAATCATTGCTATGCTGGATATTCAAGGGGTTACCCTTCCAAATGAAAGGCAGGTTATTCTGGAGAAAGCAGAAGAATGGATCCCTGCTTATGGTTTCAACAACATTACACTGGAAGGCTTGGGTTCAGCAGCCGGCTTGAAGCGCGGTACGATCTATAAACACTTCAATGATAAATATGAACTATTGGAAAGCTGTATTGAATATCAGTTTGAGAAACTAAAAAACATTATCAGCACTCTAAATAGGAACGCAGGTGACGATCCCGAGCACTTCCTTTGGAACTATATTGAGAATTACAGCTATTTTTTAAATTATTCCATGGAGTCTTCCCTCTGCACCGAAGTATGGAGCCATTTGAACTATCGGCTCAGGATCCGGGAGTTGACCTATGACTTGCAGGAATTTACCAGAAAGATCCTGACAGAAAGCGTGTGGCTGGGAATTCAGAATGGAATTTATAAATCGGATCTGGATGTGGAACATCTTGTTGAGTTTATGATGATTACCCTTTCCGGAATGGGGTTTTATCTGGGAAAAGAACCTGAGGAGGACCGCCTCAGCG
>JARBUO010000004.1 GCA_029239605.1 Bacillota bacterium
GAACTTGTGTTAACCAAAGAAAGAGTTACCGGAGCAGCGACGACTTCAATGATTCCAAATCCTGTTACTTCGCCTGTCTTAATCGGTGAATTACCGATTAAAGTATCGCCTTGGGATGAAGTAAGTGCGAATGAAGCTCCAGTAACAGACTGTGATGATTGAGTCGCAACCCACCAATTAATTTCATATCTTCCTGCTTCATTGAAGGTAATAACCCCAGTTACAGGGTTATAGCTTATATTACCGGCAGAAAAAATCGTATTATCAAAGATTACATTCGCCCCAACGGCTACACTGCCTGCGGCAACACGTGCAATCTGTAAAGCAATATTGCTCATTTCAATCCTACTTTCTCAAAATAAAGATAAACATGAAACAATACAGAGGGTGTTATATCCTCACTGAATTGTCCTCATGTGATTGGAGGAGAGTTATTATTTACGTACCTATCAAAACGAAGATACGATTAAAACTTCAAAGTTTATCTAATCAACTAATAGCTACTCAATTATATAATATGAATCTGTCGGTCAAGTGGCTCCCAAATAGCTCAAATTATTGATATATGGGTCTCCGTTCCTTCTGTTGGGGCTTATGGGGCTGCTTCCAGCACCTCATCTTCAACTATCAAAGGGGAACCGCCCCGAAGAACGGTTCCTTTGATAGCATGCATACTTTGAATTATGCACATCGTATACTTTGTCTTAGGACAATAATATTACATCAAACTGTGCGCCAATACCCGGCGACGTATCCGTTGTAAACGGAACAGCTGAGTTGTTTCTCAGAGTCAGCACATCGCCCGCCGCAAGGGTCAACATTGCCGTACCAGAAACCTCGCCAGTGCCGACAAGTGCCGTTACATTTGTAGATGCGTCAACCGTACCACCAACAGCAACTGCAATTGCAGAACCGACTCCAGCAGTGATATTAACGCTGTAATCAATCTGATACGTTCCTGCTGTCGGTACTACTACCGCCGCCGTTCCCGCAGTGTGTGTCACGCCAGCAAGAGGCCCGTTGCTGCTAAATATTACATCTGCACCGCCAGCAACTACTTGACCGCCTACACTCAGATCATAAACATACCCAAAGGTTGTAATTCCTGTGCCCGCAGGACCGGTGTCTCCGGTAGGACCAGTGTCGCCGGTTGGGCCTGTGTCGCCGGTGGGACCTGTGTCGCCTGTCGGACCGGTGTCTCCTGTTGGGCCGGTGTCTCCCGTTGGGCCTGTGGGCCTGTGTCTCCCGTTGGGCCGGTGTCTCCCGTTGGGCCGGTGTCTCCTGTCGGGCCTGTATCACCGGTTGGACCTGTGTCTCCTGTTGGACCTGTGTCACCAGTAGGACCAGTGTCGCCGGTTGGACCTGTGTCACCGGTTGGACCGGTGTCTCCTGTTGGGCCTGTATCTCCTGTTGGACCGGTGTCGCCTGTCGGGCCGGTGTCGCCTGTAGGACCTGTGTCTCCTGTTGGGCCTGTGTCTCCGGTAGGACCAGTGTCGCCGGTTGGGCCTGTGTCGCCGGTGGGACCTGTGTCGCCTGTCGGACCGGTGTCTCCTGTTGGGCCTGTGTCGCCGGTTGGACCGGTGTCTCCCGTTGGGCCGGTGTCACCAGTTGGACCGGTGTCGCCTGTCGGACCTGTGTCGCCGGTCGGACCTGTGTCGCCTGTTGGGCCTGTATCTCCTGTTGGACCGGTGTCGCCTGTCGGGCCGGTGTCACCGGTAGGACCAGTGTCACCGGTAGGACCAGTGTCTCCGGTTGGACCGGTGTCGCCTGTCGGACCTGTGTCACCGGTTGGACCGGTGTCGCCTGTTGGGCCTGTATCTCCTGTTGGACCGGTGTCGCCTGTCGGGCCGGTGTCTCCTGTTGGGCCTGTGTCTCCTGTTGGACCGGTGTCGCCTGTTGGGCCGGTGTCACCGGTAGGACCAGTGTCTCCTGTTGGACCGGTGTCGCCTGTCGGACCTGTGTCTCCTGTTGGGCCTGTATCTCCTGTTGGACCTGTGTCGCCTGTTGGGCCGGTGTCACCGGTAGGACCAGTGTCGCCGGTTGGACCTGTGTCGCCGGTAGGACCGGTGTCACCTATCGGGCCGGTATCGCCTGTTGGACCAGTGGCTCCAGCAGGACCGGTATCGCCTGTCGGACCGGTGTCTCCTGTCGGACCGGTGGGACCAGTTGGCCCTCCAGTTGAAAGATCATCTTCAACAATTATGAGAGACGCCGAAAGGGGAACGATAGCGGAGTAGAAGACCTCCGCGGTACTCGTATTAACCAATGACAGAGTAACTGGTGCCGAAACTACTTCAATAATGCCTACACCGCTAACCTCTCCTGTCTTTATGGGAGAATTTCCAACGATGTTATCTCCCTGAGACGATTGAAGGGAGAATGCAGCACCATTGATAGACTGAGATGTTTGGGTTGCCACCCACCAGTTTATAACATATCTCCCTGCTTCATTAAACGTTATAACCCCGGTACCGGTGTTATAACTGATATTTCCTGCAGAGAACAATATTTGATCGAAAACTACGTTCGCTCCCGTCAGTACGGTACCTCCCGGTAATCTCGTAACTTGTAAAGCAATGTCGCTCATTTTCTATCCTACTTTCACAAATTTAATAAACCTAAAATTAGGTTCATCTCTATAATATGAATAAAAAGGAGTTGTTGAACCACTCTATAATGAAACGTTGATAAATATGGGGGGCGCTTATTATCAATCGCGTTTGATACCAGAAGTGCAATAGGTGCTATTTAAATAAAATAAATTAGGTTTTTTTTCCTCAAAATATGATATATTTATTATTGTTTTATAAAAAATAATAATAAAGTTTGTATAGGAGATAACCTGCAATGGCATTTACAGCCTTAATGTATCATGAGATAAGAAGCAAGCAGACTTATGAATTCGGTCAGCCATCACCCATTGAAGTGAGACAAAATTATGATGATCGATTGCCGCCTCCGCTTTTTGTAAGCTTAGAAGATTTCGCCAGTCAGATGGAATATTTGCACCTAAATCATTATCATACTTTGAAACTGGATGAAGTCAAGTCCTATTATTATAACAACCAATCGCTTCCGGAAAAATCAGTGCTCCTTACCTTTGACGATTGCTATCAGTCACTTGCATTCTTTGCATATCCGGTTCTGAAACAATACAAATTTCATGCGGTTTCGTTTGTGGTCAGCGGTTGGCTGAATGAAGACAGAAAACCATTTACACCTGAGAAATCCATCTGCCTGACAGAAGCTGATCTTCTTGATATGAGAGATGTATTTGAGTATGCAAATCATACTGATCAATTCCATACGAGGACAGGCACTGCCGTCAGTAGAATAATGGAAGCAGCAGACGAGGAATTCTCACAAGACCTCAAGCACTGTAACGACCTCAGCATTCTTGAAAAAAAAGATGTCTTTGCATATCCTTTTGGTCTATATGAGGACAGAAACATCGATTTACTTAGGAAAAATGGGTTTCAGCTCGCATTCACAAGCCAAGGCGGCAGAAATGATAAAAGCACAGATCCGATGTTGCTGAAGCGAAATGTAGTCCCCTACTTTTTAAGTTTTGAGGGCTTTAAAGAAATCATTATGTAGATAACGGCATCTATAAATCGATCAATCATGAGCAGAACGAACGCAAATACATACGCGATCTTCATCGAACACGTTGCTCTGATGATACACCATTAAATTTCTAAATAACAAGGAGTACTTATAAGACATGAAAAAGCGATTTACCATCCTATTTATTATTTTGGGAATGATTCTTCTCACCTCCTGCGGTAAAGCTGGAGATGCGGAAAACAGTGCACCTGAATCGAATCAGCCATCACAGGACACACCATCCGGACAGGAATTTAATATTGGAATTCTTCCTGCCGAGTCAGCAATACCGATTATCTTAGCAAAAGAAAAAGGATATTTCGACGAAACTGGAGTAAAAGTAAATATCAAAGCTTTTGCATCTCCCAATGATCGAAATGTAGCAGTACAAGCCAGGGAACTGGATGCTGCAATCGGCGATGTCATGACGGTCGCATCTTTCGTAGACAGAGGCATTCCAATGAAAATCACTTCTGATATCAGCGAAGATTTCAAAATTCTCTCTTCTCCTGCGTCAGGTATTACTACAATGGAAGGGCTCAGCGGAAAACGAATTTCTCTTGTTCCTAATTTTATATTAGAATACATCATGGATCAGTTTGCAAAGGAAAATGGATTTACCTATGAAATCGTTGAAATTCCGTCCTTCTCAGGAAGAACTGAAGCTCTCATGTCCAATCAGATCGACGGAGTTGTTTACACCGAACCACAGGCCGGAATGCTGGTTAATCAAGGGGCTCACCTTCTTGGAAGCTCAAAGGAAGCGGGAATCAAAGGAGGCACACTTCTGTTTACCGAGGATATGATCGCAAGTCGCCCCGGAGATATCAGAGCATTTTATCAGGCGTACAACAAGGCTGTGGATTACATGAACGAAACAGATGTAAAAGAGTACAGCGATATCTTAACGCAATATCAATTCCCAGAGGCCATCAGCGATTACCTTTCTGGTATGAATGGAGATTTCCTGTATGCCGGAGTAATCAGTGAGGATCAGTTCGATAACATCATACAGTGGACCAAAGAGAAAGGACAGATTAGTAAAGTTTACTCCTATCAGGATCTTACTGACTTTTCTTTTATCAAATAAGATCAGAATACCTCCCAAGCAGACAGTAATTTCTTCAGACATAAATTCTGAATATAATGCTGCTGATATTGGGAGGTTTTATTTTTCTTTTTTCAGCCACGGAACCATATGCATTTCAACCCGGTCAAGGATTTGGAACAAAAGGATGCCAACAAATCCCAAGGCTAGTATGCCGCTGAACATTTCAGTATAATTCATTTTTGTCCAAGCGCTTAAAATGTAGTAACCAATCCCGTAAGTTGTGGCATAATTCTCTGCGAAAAACAATGATGCAAGTGCAATTCCTATGCTGATCCTTAGTCCTGTAAAAAGCTGCGGGAGAATGGCTGGCAGAATTAAATACCGATACCTTTGCAATGCAGATACACAGAAACTATCCATAACCCTGAAATAAAGAGCAGAGATCTGATCCACTCCATCTCTTACCGACAGCATAATTTGAAATATAATGATAAAGATTACGAGAATGATCTTGGAAGCATTGCCAAGCCCGAACAGCAGCATAAAAACAGGGAGAAATGCAATCTTCGGAATGGGATACAAAAAGTATAACAGCGGTGAAAGAAGACGTCTGCATGTCTTATGAATCCCGAGAAGAATTCCTGCCGGGACACCTACGATCAGTGAAATTCCCACCGATGCAGCAACCCGAAGGATGCTTGCACAGCTATGTGTTGCCAGAGCTGCTGGAACCGTCAACATATAAGCAATTGTCTCTACCGGAGAAGGAACCGTATGGGTTTTCAGCAACAAATGCAACAGTTCCCAGAGAAACAGAAAACTGATAAATCCCAATAATTTATTTTCTGTGATTTTTTTATCTTTCATCATAGCGTTTCTTCTTTGCCTCTCTGGTCTCCCACATTCAGCTGTTTTCTAAGGTTGATACATGCTTCGTAAAAATCAAGCTGCTCTTTTGCATTCTCGATGGAAGCATATGGATTCTCTATTTGAGTAATCGCTCCGTTCTCTCCCATAATCAGAATGGTTTCTCCCATGAGAATCGCTTCTTCAATATCATGGGTAACAAAGATCAACGTCGTCCTTCTTTTTTTCAATTCTCTTATGATCAGACCCTGCAGTTCTTCCTTCGTCATCGCATCAAGGGCAGAGGTCGGCTCGTCCATCAAAAGAAGCTCCGGCTCTGCGATCAGTGTTCTTGCCAATGCAGTCCTTTGCCGCTCTCCTCCGCTAAGTTCATGAGGATATTTGTCCATATGGTTTTCCAGCTTCATTTCTTTGAGGATGCCCGTTACGTAAAGCTTCGCTTGTTCCCCTCTGCCCAAAAGTTTCAATGGCATGGAAACCGCTTCAAAAACCGTCTGCCACGGAAAAAGACCCAAATCCTGAAACAGAAAACCGATATCTTTACGCGGCGCACTAATTTCTTCACCGTTAACCGTAATGTTACCGCCTTCCGGTTTTATAAAACCGGCAAGAAGATTCAACAGGGTACTCTTGCCTGTACCGGATTTTCCAATCAGGGCATAGGTGCGTCCTTTTCCCAAATTCAGGCTTATTTTTTTCAGGACTGTCTGGGTTCCATATGAGAATGTAACATGATCAAATGTAATATAATTATTTTGCATTATTTCAATTCACCCCTTTCTATCATATATTTTAAATCCACTTCATAAAGCTGCTCTTCAGGATTTCTGCCAGTCAATCCATTGGGGCGGCACGTGATCATTCTTCAACATTTTTTTCTCTATGATGCTCTTTATCAGTGCGTCCTGACACACGACGGAGTAAGAATTCTCCAAAATTAGTAATGACCAATCCTGCCAGTATCACCATGCAGCCGAGCCATTGCATTTTTGTGAGCTCCTCTCCCAGAACAAGCTGTGCCGTGATCAACCCTGTAATCGGTACCAGCAGCGACAGCGGAGCTACTTTCCCGGCGGGGTATTTCCCAAGGAGAGTGCTCCAGGTGTAATATCCAAACAGCGTTGCACAAAATGCCAGATATAGAATGGCAAACACGGATATTCCATTCAGATGAAGGACAACTTGAAGTAAGGCGCCCGGAGGGTCCAGCAGTATTGCAAAAACAAGGAGCGGAATTGGAGGAACGAGACTTGACCATACCACCAGACTCAGCATATCCAGTTTTTCTCCCCGTGCTGTACTCTGTATGTCAGCATATCTGACGATGATGTTCGAAAGTCCCCAAAAAGCGGCTCCAAGAACGGTCAGAAAAAACGGCATCACAGGAATTGCTGCCAGTGTATCCCCGTTTCCTCCATTTGCGCCAATGAGAAAGAGTCCAAAACCTGCCGCTGCGAGGCCAATTAGCTGACTGACCTTGATGGATTCCTTAAGAAATACTGCAGCAAAAAAAAATGTAAAAAATGCCTGCGACTGAAGAACAACAGAAGCTACGCCTGCCGGCATTCCCTGATTGATTGCGAGGAACAAACATGTAAACTGTCCGACTCCCACTGTTATTCCATAGGCCGTTATGGTTTGCCACCGTAACGACGGACGTTTTACAAAAAATATAGCAGGTACTGCGGCCAGGATATACCGTAACGCTACCAGCAGCATTGGAGGTACACCGGAGAGGCCAAGTTTTATAACTGTAAAATTTGCTCCCCAAACGATTACAACCATTAAAGCGAGGAGTCGATCACGTTGATTCATATAATTTTCATTTCCAGTCTTTTTTATTTTGTACCATTGAATTGGTTCAATTCCATTTTGTGTTACCGCTTATTTTAGCATACTTCCTGAAAATTCTCCAGTATCGGTCCGCTCGCAGAGCAAAAAGACGTGAGAGCCACTCGCTCTCACGTCCCGTTTCAGTTCTTAGTTTCATGTTCTGATTACCGATAACCAGTTCAAGCCCGCACTTCCCGTTAAGGAATTAATCGAACCTCCCAAGGTTATATCTGGCATACTTTATGAGGATTTAAAATATTTTTCGGGTCAAAAGCCCTCTTGATTCCCCGCATGATTTCCACAGTTGCCGGGTCCATAGACTCCATGAGATATGATTTTTTTGCATAACCGATCCCGTGTTCTCCAGAGACCTGACCGCTTAATTCTCTTGCTTTTCCATAAATCTTATCCATGGCGGCTTTCATTTTCTCTTCCCATTCTGCTTCACTTAAATCATCTTTCAGAATGTAAGCGTGCAGATTTCCGTCTCCTGCATGGCCAAAGCTCTTGATGCGAATATCAACTTCCTGATGCAGATTATGAATATACTCCACCATCTCATTGACTGAGCTTCGCGGAACAACGACATCCACCTCATCCATGTACGTTGTGGAACCTTTAATTGCCTCGAGAAAAGCCCCTCTCGCCTTCCAGATCGATTCTTCTCTTTCGTTTGTATCGGAAATCAGGATATCAATCGCTCCCTGTTTCAAACAGATTTGCGCGACAGTATCATAATCCTTTTCAATGTCCTCGGTGGAATTGCCGTCAAATTTCAGAAGAAGATATGCATCCGCACTGTTATCCGGGAACTTTTTCCCGAGATATTTTTCCGCATCCAATATAACTTCTCTCTGCATAAATTCTATGGCGGTCGGTATGGCTTTTGACTTGATAATTGACGGCACCGTACGAATCGCCTGCTCTAAGGTAGGAAAAGGAATTAAAAGACTGATTGCTTTTTTGGGCAGGGGCAGCAGCTTTAAGGTTGCTTTTGTAATAATCCCAAGAGTTCCTTCGGAACCAACCATCAAATCTTTTAAGGCATATCCCGTACTGTTTTTCACGACCTTTCCACCCAGTTCAACTACGGTTCCGTCAGGAAGGACGACTTCAAGACCTCGTACATAATCTCTGGTTACGCCGTATTTTACCGCTCTCATTCCGCCTGCATTGGTGCTGATGTTTCCGCCGATGGTAGCGGACTTCTCTCCTGGATCCGGCGGATAGAAGAAATCTCTGTCCTGCACATATGTTGCGAGCTCCATGAGCAGTACCCCAGGCTCAACTGTTATCGTGAGGTTGTCTTCATCCAGTTCCAAAACGTTATTCATTAAGGTGGTATCGAGCATAATGCCGTGTTCTATGGCTACAGAAGCGCCCACAAGCCCGGTACCGGAACCTCTGGGTGTGACGGGGATGGTATTGTCATATGCATATTTCATAATAGCAGAGATTTCTTCTGTGTTTTTTACCTTTATCACGATATCCGGAAAGCTCACAGTATCACTTAATTCATCATGGCTGTATTCTTCATTGATTTCCTCACCGAATAGAATCTGCTCATCCTCCTTTATGATTGCCCGTATTGCGTTCAAATCGTCCTGATCTATTTTCTTATAGCTCATAATTTCCTCCATTTCTGCTATCTTGCAGCTGCAGCTGCTAAGCTGGAAATACCTGCTGATCTACTTTCTTTCATCCGGCCGATCAAGTCAGGTATGATTTCATAAAGATCACCTACCAGGCAATAATGTGCGGTCTTAAAGATCGGTGCATTTTCGTCTTTATTTATTGCTATGATCTGTTCGGAATTGTTCATTCCTGCAGCAAACTGAACGGATCCGGACACGCCGCAGGTGATGATCAGCTTTGGACGTACCGTCCGCCCGCTTAGTCCTACCTGTCGTTTGGAATCCAGCCAGCCCGCTTCCATCACCGGTCTGGTGCAGGCCACCTGGCCTCCTAATAGATCAGCAAGCTCTTCCAGCATTGCGAGATCTTCTTCCTTTTTGATTCCCCGTCCTGCAACAATAAGAACCTCAGAAGCTTCGATATACTGTTCTTTTTCTTTTGGAATGATATCCAAAACAGTAACTCTGCTGGAAAGCACCTCAGCAGCTGTATGACATTGTACAATTTCCCCTCTTGCCGCTTCCTTTCGTTCCGGTGCATTCATGACCTTATATCGTACCGTAGCCATTTGAGGCCTGTGATTCGGCGTTAGAATCTGAGCCATGATATTGCCGCCGAAAGCAGGTCTGATCTGCACCAAGTCGGTGTTCTCATTAATATCCAATATGGTACAATCTGCCGTCAGACCGGTTCTTAATTTTGCAGCAACTCTGGGCGCCAGCTGCCTGCCTACTGGAGTAGCCCCCACCAGGATAACCGCAGGCTTGATCATTTGTACAAAATGTTCAAAGACTTTTGCATAGGGTTCCATACGAAAGCGGTCCAGTTCTTCTTGATCATAGACAAATACTTTGTCTGCTTCATAATGAAGCAGTTCTTCACATTGAGATCCAATGTGGTGCCCCATCATAACCGCGTATACCGGTTGATTGACTTTATCTGCAAGCTCTCTTGCCTTGCCCAAAAGTTCATAAGTAACTGGATGGATCACCCCATCGATGTGGTCTGCATAGACGGCGATTCCCTTCCACTGATCTTTATCTATGGATTCTACGGAATCTTCCACAAATACAACAGCTCCCTTTGGACCCTTTTTTACGCATAAATTACACATCTTACAGGCAGCATTGATCTGAAGTTTGTGATCCTTTTCTTCTAAAGCGCCGAACGGACAGATGCTGATCAAGTCCTGAATATTACCAACTTTCTCTTGATTTATGATTAACTTTCCCATGTTTC
Organism: Bacillota bacterium; assembly: GCA_029239605.1. Taxonomy (GTDB): domain Bacteria; phylum Bacillota; class Clostridia; order Peptostreptococcales; family Anaerovoracaceae; genus Anoxybacterium. The sequence goes on from JARBUO010000004.1 coordinate 10,232, forward strand.
TAACCTCCTTGTACCGTTTCCAAACTTTCGTACAGCGTATTTCAATGAACCAGGTATTCAACTAGTCTGTGTTTTCTAACCACCTATTGAATGTACGATGTGCTAATTCGGATGAATACGGAAACGATTTTGCAATTTATTTGGAAATAGTATTAAGCAAATTTCAATTCTTTTAGTTTTGCAAGCAGCTTGGCGGTCAGTTCGTCGCCATCTCCGTTCCAAACTTCCCGATGGGTATTCACTTCCGGAGGAAAGATTCTTTGAACCTGAGTCGGGGAACCGTTTAAACCGTAATGCATCTCGTCTTGATCTTCCAAATCAGCAATTGTCAGAATGCGAATCTCCCGGTCTTTCGTTTCCTGCTTTTTCACGTAAGACGGCAGCCTTGGAATGTAGATATCCTTTTCTACAGCCAGCAGACAGGGATATTGAATCTCAGCGATTTCTACGTCATGGGTCATATCCATTTCCACGATCATGGACCCTGATTTCAGTTCCAAAATTTTCGAAACGTTTGATAGACTGGGGATTTCGAGCCATTCTGCCACTTCAGGTCCTACCTGAGCCGTATCTCCATCGGTAGTTTGTTTCCCACATAGGATCAGATCAAAGCTCCCCGTTTTTTGAATCCCTTGTGAAATGGTGTAGCTGGTGGCCAAAACATCCGCTCCTCCAAATTTTCTGTCTGATATCAGCATACCGTGATCCACACCCATAGCAAAGGCTTCTTTCAGAACTCCTGAAGCCTGGTTTGGCCCCATGGTCATCACGGTAATTTCACCGCCTAATTGTTCCTTGATTCGCAGTGCGGTTTCAATGGCATATAAATCATATGGATTCATTTTGGATTCCACTCCGTTTCTTTTCAGAACACCGGTAACGGGATCCACCTCAACCTTATTGCTGTCCGGCACCTGTTTGATGCATACTAAAATGTTCATATTTTACTCCTCTCCTCCAATCAAAGGTAAGTTGATGATTGACTAATCATTGCCAGGCGTATGATTGACCTAATATTTGCCGGCGGGTTTTACATAAAATATCTCGATCCAATGAAGGTGAGAATCCCTACTGAAGCGACGAAAAGAATAAAATATTTGATCGTCCCTTTCAGCAATTCATTTTCTTTCCCCTCCAGTTTTACAGCTGCCACAGCAACGGCAATGCTTTGGGGTGAAATCATTTTGGCCATAACAGCACCGGCTGTATTTGATGCGGAGATCCATGCCTGGTTTAAGCCCAAGGCCATTGACGTTTCAGCCTGCAGACCTCCAAATAATACGCTGGCAGAGGTCCCGCTCCCTGTCACAAAGGTTCCGATTGAGCCTAAGAACGGCGCAAATAATGGGTAGAAAACACCGGTATAAACGAATACTGCTGAAATCGATGCAATCATCCCGCTGTAGCCCATTAGCTTTGCTGTTGCCATAATGGCAATGATGGTAATTACTGTTTTCATCATCTGCAGGATTGTATTCTTCAAGACGATGAGCAATTTCAAGAAACTCATGCCCTGTATTTTTCCGCCGATGAAGGCAGCCAGGAAAATCCATAGTACAGGGGTTGCAAGCCAGGAAAATGTATAGGGAGCCGCGCCTGCACCCGTATAAATGTCAACGGTGGTTTTGATTGTGGATAGATACGCATGCAGGGGAGCAATTAATTTTGATGTCCCAAGAAGGAAGATAAAGATCAGGATAAACGGACTCCATGCAACCAGAGCTTGTTTTCTGCCAACGGTTTCCGTTTTACGCCCTTCCAGAAGAAATTCTGCCGGCACTTCGTCTTTGCTCAGCAGCTTTGCAGAAATCACGGTGGCTGCCATGGAGCAAACCGATCCGATGACCACAGCAAGCTCTGCACCAAGGTATCTCGCAACCAGGTATTCAGGAATCAGAAAAGCGAGACCTGAAATGAGGGTAATTAGAAAGATTCCTCGAAATGAGTTCTTTGATTTACCGGTTAGAGCCACCAAAATAAATGGAGTAATGATAATAAATACGGAAAGAAGAATTACGGTATTGGTGGACAGTTCGATGACGCTGAGGCCGGTAATTTTGGCCAGAGTAGTGGTGGGAATTCCGATGGATCCGAAAGCTGTAGGCGTAGCATTTGCGATAAGACATACGATAGCAGCAAATACGGGGTTAAATCCAAGCCCCCACAACATGCTGGCGGGAATGGCCACTGCTGTGCCGAATCCGGCCATACCTTCCATAAAACCTCCAAATCCCCAGGCGATGATCAACACAAGGATTCGTTTGTCCATGGTGACATTGCCCAGCATTTTTTTGATGGTCTCCATCTTGCCTGTTGCAACACAGACATTGTAAGTAAAAATTGCTGCAATAATAACGGTGACGATCGGCCAGAGCGCGAGGGCAGCCCCTTCAGCAACTGCACCAAGACTATCGGCAAAAGGCATTTTCCATAAAAATACGGCCAGTGCGTAGGCGATTGCCAGAGCAATGGTACAGGCTTTAAATCCTGGGATTTTTAAAGCTGTCAAAGCAACGATGAGCCAAATAATCGGTAATAAAGCCAAAACAAATTCTAAAATCATTTTCACACCTTCTCCATTCTGTCGGCACTTAGGACGTGTCTGAAAACCTCATTGCGCCCTAAAGAGAAAATAAAATCTTATCTGGGTTCTGTAAGATCTCCCAAAATAAATTGGTTTTAGATTGGTACTACCAATTTTTAACGGGAAAAAAATGGTGCTGTAAAACGGTTTGTTTTACTACACCGATTGATTGCCGAAACAACCCGAACTGGTAGGACCACTTTGTGACTTTATTATATTTTCCTGGGAGCACGGTGTCAACAAAAGTCTTTTTTTTAACAAAATACTTTTTGCTGAATTAATTTAATGCATTCATTTTCTCTTGTTCTTCGCTCCCTTGACTCAGTTTTAAGTCGATTACTCCAAAATGTTTGTTAATTGATTCATAAGCCAGCGTTTTGTCTCTCAAGATTAAGCTCTCCACCATGCCCGTATGTGCTTCCATCAACACTTGGCGCGTGTCCTGCTGACTCAGAATTTCCCTTCGCAGATCAACAATAAACTTATCAAGAACCTCTGAAAGTGCCTGCAGGATATTGATGATCAGTGTATTTTTCGATGCAAGGGCAATGTTATAATGCATCTGTTTATCCAGGACAACATTGTTGGCTTCTGTCTCTTTTTCCAGCTGCGAAATGATCTTCCGGAGCACCTGGATCTCCTCTTCGGTAATGTTGTCGATTGCAAGCATCAAAGCTTCCATTTCCAGTGCTCTGCGCAGCTGACTGATTTGTTTGTAATCAATTTGATTCAGCAGGAACATCATAGACAGAGATTCAATGAGATTATTTTCAAAGTTTCCGATCAGAAAATTTCCAGCTCCGTGCTGACTGGAGATAACGCCCATGATATCAAGAGTACGTATAGCTTCCCGTACCGAATTGCGGCTAACCCCCAGAATTTCGGACAGCTCTCTTTCTGCCGGAAGCTTTCCGCCAATGAGGAGCTTTTCTTCGCGAATCAGTCCTTTTATATAATTAATTACTTTCGTATATGATTTTTCATGAGAATTCAAGTCCCCCATAGGTCCTCCGTCGCAAACAAATATTATAAATCGTGGGAAGGTTACCAGGAGAATACCTGTCCTGAATTTTTACTTCCCTTCTTCTTATGGATTGCATTACCAATATTATCCCATTATTGAAGGATTAATTCAAGTTGTAATTGCAATGGTTCAGCCAGGACAAAACAAAAACGCCGCAATCACTGATGATACGGCGTTCCGAAAAACTTTATTACAGATCTTTTATTCTTTTATTTTTCATCAAATGACTACAGACACCCTAAGATTTGTTCTTATTCATTAAAGTTTGCTTCTACAAGCGCCAGAATTGCAGCGATTGCATCTTCCTCATCCGGTCCTTCAGCAGTAAGAGTGATCTCAGTATCTTTTGTGATTCCCAAAGCCAAAACAGCCAGAATCGATTTCGCATTCACCTTCTTTTGATCTTTTTTAATGAAAAGGTCTGATTGAAACTTTGACGCGGTAGATACAAATACGGCAGCGGGTCTGGCATGAAGCCCCGTACTATTGGTTATTGTGATCTCTTTTGATATCATATTCTCATCCTCCCGAAACAAGATCTCTGCGGATCTCATTCAATTTACTCCTTGAATATTCCAGCACTTCCTCCGGTGTCTCCAGCTCCAGTGCATGGGTTGCAATTTCCTGAGCCTGCTTAAATGTCACACTTCTTATAATATCTTTTATGACTGGAATTGACGTGGCGCTCATACTGAATTCATCTAAACCCAGACCAAGAAGAATGACACAGGCTTCTTCTGTTCCCGCCAATTCACCGCACATTCCTGTGATTTTTCCATTCTTATGAGAGGCGTCAATTACATTTTTTATTAACCTCAGAATACCCGGATGAAGCGGCTGATATAAGCCTGACACTTTGGGATTCATTCTGTCAACTGCCAAAGCATACTGACATAGGTCATTGGTACCGATGCTGAAGAAATCAACCTCTTTTGCAATGGCATCCGCAGTTATTGCAGCAGAGGGTATTTCAACCATAATTCCAACCGGAATGGTCTCATTGAAAGCTGCATGCTCCTGCCTCAGTTCTTCTTTCACTTCTTCAATAACTTTTTTGGCTTCCCGCACTTCACCTATGCCTGAAATCATAGGAAACATGATTTGAATATTTCCATGAATACCGGCGCGCAGGATCGCTCTGAGCTGTGACCGGAAGATGTCGCGTCGTTCCAGACAAATCCTGATTGCTCTCCAGCCCAAAAATGGATTCATCTCTTCCGGAATGGGGAGATAAGGAAGTTTCTTGTCTCCGCCGATGTCCAGCGTTCTTATGATCAGAGGCTTTCCCTGAAGGAGTTCCGCCGATTTTCGGTATTGTTCGTATTGCTCCTCCTCACTGGGAAGCGCATGATTGTTCATGTATAAGAATTCTGTTCTGAAAAGTCCGACGCCCTCTGCGCCATTGGCAGCGCCGGATTGAATATCATTCGGCATTCCGATGTTACAGAAAATCTCCACCCGCTTTCCGTCCAGTGTCTCTGCAGGAAACAAGGCGGTTTCTGCCAGCTTTTTTCGGTGCGTTTTGAACTGTTCAATCTTTTTATCATAATGTTCCTTCTGTCTTTCATCAGGATTTACGATAAGCTTTCCTTCGATGCCATCAATGATTAAGTCATCTCCATCTTTGATTTTTTCACTGAGATTGCCAAGGCCGAGGACTGCCGGAATTCCGAGGCTCCTGGCCATAATTGCAGTGTGTGAGGTTCTGCCCCCAACATCAGTGGTAAATCCCAGAACAAACTCCTTGTTCATCATTGCTGTATCTGACGGAGTCAAATCATGGGCCACAATGATCACCGGGCTGCTGATGGAGAATAAATCCCATGCAGATATCCCAAGGATGTTCCGTGTTAACCTGCTGCTTACGTCCTTGATATCTGCAGCCCTTTCCCGCATATAATCGTCTTCCATCTGTTCGAAAATTGCCAGATAGTCCTCTGTGACCTTTTTAACGGCAGATGCTGCACTGATTGAGTTCGAAGATATTTCGTTTTTAACCGCATCAATGAACTCAGGGTCCTCAAGCATCATCCGATGCGCCTCAAAGATCTGCGCCTTACTCTCATCCAGTTCTTTTTCTACTTTTTCTTTTAGTCTGACCAGCTGTGTTCTGCTCAGCGCAATTCCTTCGCTAAGCTTATCCAGTTCTGTATGTATGGCTGCTGAAGCCACCGAAACCGCATCGATTTCTGTCTGATGCTTCCTAAATACATATGCCTTCCCGGCAGTAATTCCTTCCGATCCGGCAATACCGCTGTAGATCACGGTTATCCCTCCAACTCTAGTCCTATTTAACAAACAAAATATTTTTATTTCCAGTTCTCCAGCAAATATTTCTCGGCTTCTGCGCACCATAATCCTTTATTCCTGCCGGTTATTTCCGCCAGTTTTGCATAGTGGGGATTGGTTTTTCCTTTTTCCTCAAAATCACTGATGGCCGTAAGTTCCATATCGATATGGGTGTAAACCAGCTTCTTTCCTCCTGGGATATCAGGAAGATTCAGTACGGTTTCCGCAACTGAATCCAGTCCTCCGATATGAGTGACCATTACAGCTGGATTGATCAGTTTCTTTTCTGTCATTTGCAGTGATTCAATCAGATCATCCGTGTTTCCCCCTGTTGTTCCCATAACGTGGGTGGAAGCGTAATGAATGTTATAGAGGTTCAGCGCTGCTGAAAAGCCGGTATCAGTGGGTCCTGCAAAGAAATTCAGACAGCCGTCTCTTGCCAAAATGCTGTCGCCCTGCTCAAAGACGGGTTTTACGGGAGCAAACACGAAGACGTCATCAAAGCCTTCCCCACCGGTCAGTGCTTTCAGATGTTCCACAGGATCATCTACTTTTGCCGTATTGACAAAAACCAGCTTTACACCGCAACGGTCCGCTTCCTCTTCCGGAAAGATTGATTTTGCTCTTTCAATTCTATCATCATCGATGTCTGTTACCACAAGCAGACCGGGTCTTCTGTCACAATGAAGCGCATAATCAATGGCACCAAGGCCCATTGGACCGGCAGCAGCAAGAAGTGCCATCCGGCCTCCTTCGACGATGCCCATTTTGTGAACATAATTGCCCATCTCCGTATGGTAATTTGCATGAAATGCGCCGATGATACAAGACATCGGTTCTGCCAGCGATGCTTCATAGTACGTCTCACCGTCATAGTTCAAAAGACACCCCAGTTCCATGACTTCCTGAGGGATGATATTGTAAGTGGCATCTCCTCCGAAGTACATATAAGAATATCCCGGTGACCACATCGATCCTTTGTAATTCAACGCAGGCTGCTGTGCAAATTTAGCCCCCTCTTTGAACTGATCTTTCCACTTTGAACCTACCTTGACAATATTTCCGGCGAATTCGTGGCCAACAATGATAGGGTTCACATCCACGTCCTGAGGTACTCTTTTATGTTTTTTTCCCAAGATCGCCGCTTTGTATGTAGACATACAAACACTGTCAGAGATGACCTCTACTAAAATCTCATCATCTTTTATCTCCGGCAGTTCAAAGGTCTCCAAGCGTAAATCACTGGCTCCATATAATCTCACTGCTCTTGTTTTCATAATACTGTCCTCCTTATCATTCAATCAGCCTCCATTACCAAATGTTGAAACCATGACTGGTTTGCTGGAGTCTCCTTGTCATCAAATCATAGACGTTTGCCGATGTTATAGATAGTTTAACGCTACTTGCGTTTCATACTGTGCCACAGCATTTCTGTCAGGCGGCTGTGTGCCCTCGCTGGCCACATTTGCAGTTCCTGCAGCCGCAGACAGGATTGCAGCATTTTCAAAAGAAGTTCCGCTTGCGATTGCAAAAGCAAGTGCTGCGACCATTGCGTCGCCTGCACCAACGGTACTTTTGACATCAACTTTAAGCCCCTTGGTGTAGATTGCTTGTTTCCCCTGAAAGAAAACTGCACCGTCTGCCCCAAGAGAAATAACCACTGTCGCGATTCCCAAATCAAGCATGCTGCGGCCTGCTTCTACAATCTCATCGATATTGATGAGATTTTTGTTCAGCAGCTGCTCCAGTTCTTCGAGGTTAGGCTTAACCAAATACGGTTTCGCTTTGATTCCTTCTGCAAAATTCACTCCATCCGCATCCAGCAATACTTTAATTCCCAGCTTTCCTGCCTTTTCCGTCCATTCACGATAGATACCGGAAGGTACTCCTGAAGGCATGCTCCCTGACAAAACGAGAAGATCTCCTTCTGTTAAATCAGAAAACAGCATGCCCTCCAGCTTTACTAAGTCAGCTTCAGTAACCTCAACAAGACCAGGTTCGTTGATATCAGTATTGGTGCCGTTTAAACGGTCAACCACCTTCAGGTTTGTTCTTGTCTCTCCTTCTACAAAGAGAAAATCATTTGCAACTTCCATTAAATCAAGATTTTCCTTGATATATTGACCGTTTCTCCCGGCAAGGAACCCGGTTGCAATGCTGTATCCGCCCAGGGCTTTGATGGTCTTTGCCACATTGATTCCTTTTCCGCCAGGGTCAAGTCTTACAGAAGAGATCCGATTGACTTCTCCTACTCTGAAATCCTTAATTTCCACCGTTTTATCGACAGCTGGATTTAATGTCACAGTTTTAATCATCTAGGCATCTCCCTCAGTGAGAATTGAAATAATTTCCCCCTTGGTAGCTGCGTGCCTTAACTTACTGACATTCTGTTCATCCTGACACACCAGCGCTATCGCAGACAGAATTTCCAGATGCTCATCGTTTTTCCCGGCAATACCAATCAGAATATATGCGATATTTCCACCGCCGAAATCGACTCCCTCCGGATACTGGAGTACAACGATTCCTGACGTTTTGATAAATGAAATATATTGAGAAGTCCCGTGGGGTATGGAAATTCCATTCCCAATGTAAGTTGTGACTTCATCTTCTCTCTTTTTCATGCCTTCGATATAATCGGACGTAACGTAACCATTTTCTGAAAGAAGCTGTCCGGTTCTTTCAATAGCCTCGTACTTGCCCTCAGATGCAACATTCAATAAAATATTTCCTTCATTCAATATTAACTTGTTCATAAGCATTCCTCCCTGTTGATGATTTCTATTAATTCATTTCTGATATCAGCGATATCTCCCAGTCTCAAAACATTGATCACATCCACGCTCTCAACCAATGATGCACTGATTTTGCCAAGCAGCTCCAGAATAAAATCTCTTTCGTTTTTTCTGGCAAGCATGACCAGAATGGTATCAACATTTTCTACAGAGAAGCCTGCGCTTTTCATTTGTATAAAACGTTCCAGTCTGAAAACCCCTACAAACGGCGCATCAATCTCCTCTGTTCTGATATGGACTAGGGCTACATGGCTTCCTGGGATTACCACGCTGCCCTTTGCTTCTCTCTTTAAAATCTGGCTTTCCACTCTTTCTGGTTCAGCTATGACACCAGAATCGTTCAGTTCCAGTATAATTTCCCCGATGGTACCGCGAATGTCATCAGAGGAAATGGTTTTTAGCTTAAGTTTTTGAAACATGTTGTCCGCCGCATCATAATCCGCTTCTGTCTCATCCTTTTCATTGTTAAAGCCTGCATTCCTCGTTTTTTTCAGACCACCGCTTTCTCCCATTTTGTTATTAATCAGCTCGCCGACCCGTTCTACGTCCTTGCTTGGAAGAAACGGAGAAATGAAAAGGATATCACTCACTGATTTTTTATTAACATCCACCGTAGATAATACGAGATCATAGTTTTCTTTTAATTTCTCATCCATTTCTCTCAGAGAACAGGCATCGATCTCATCAATTTCGGGAAATTTCGTTTTCAGCTTACCGCACAGGATTTTTACAGTACTGATTCCATTGGGGCAGATTACCAGAACCCGCAGTTTGCTTTGTATTCCTTGCTGGCGTTCAATGGCCGCCCCAATATGCATTGTTACATAACCGATCTCATTTGCCGGAAGGATTAGATTGTATTTTGAAAAAACCACCTTGCAGGCATAGTCAACGGCTTCATACAATTCTTTGTAATATTCTTTGATATCGTTTATAATCGGATTCCTTACTTCGAGCCCCATGGTCAGTCTGTATAATGCGGGATTGATATGCTGTCCCAGACCACTGATCAGTTGGTTGTCCCGTGCAATTGGAATATTGATCCGTTTACTTGTGATGGACACGATTTCCCAAACTGCATCTTCCAGGTCGAAGCCCAGCTCTTTTGGTATCTTGTCTTCTTCGCTGTATATATTTCTATCCTCCATCAGATGAATTGCCAGATAGGCAAGTTCACTTTCGGGAAGTTCAATTTCATTTTCATGCAGTAAATTTTTAAGATCTCTGATAATTGAGAATTCATTCATGAACAAGGTATCTTTGATGATATCCTCCGGCAGTTCAATTGCCATATTGCTGCGGGTTCTTTCAATGGCCAGCAGCAGATGAATGAAGGTACTGAAATTATCTACATCGTTATCCTTCAGCATTCTGCTTTCGGAGTACAGTTGTTTCATCATGCTTTTCACACTTGCTACAAGTTTTTTGCCAAAAGTGACTTCAAAAAAAGCATGGAGAGAATAATCGTTGTTATCCTCATACAAAAAAGCCAATAGCTCGCTTATGGACTTGTAATTATACAGAAGTTCTGCAAAAGCGTTTCTTTTACTCCAGTCGGAGCCAATGATCTCAAGACCATATCCCCTTCTTCTGACAAGTTTTAAATTCTTCGTCTTAAGCCAGCCTTCAATTTTATCAAGGTAAAATATAATGGTGCCTTCAACCACGTTGAATTGAGAACCAAAGTATGCTGATTTGATGGGCTCTTTCGCAAGGAGCAGCTGTGCTGTAATCAGGACTTGTCGTTGTTCCTGGGTCAGCAGCCATAGAGGAGGAATTCCGTCAAATACTTTCCGTATGGTTTCAATATCACTCTGATTCCCTCTGATTACTAAATTATCACCGTTTTTGAAGATATGCAGCTTGTATTTCTTAAGCCAGTCATTGATGGAAGCCAACTCTCGCATAATGGTGCGTTCGCTGACATCAATTTGATGAGAAAGATCCTTGATGGACAAAGGACCTTTTTCAATCAGATTACTTAATATGAACTTCTGTCTGACAGTAAAAGCATCCATACCGTTCACACCCCATTCTTCATTTTGTCAGCGGCTCCAAATCCTGCTTAATGCAGAATCCGGAGCCGCCAAACTCAAAGGTTCTCACTTTATTTTACGGTGACGGCTATTTCTTAAACCTGCTCAAATATTCGTCGTAAGCCGTCTGCTCGAGGAAATTCTTTACCGTGACGATTTCTGCATTTGGTGCAACCTGTGCTGCTCTGGCAGCCAGGCTTTCCTGCGTAAAGATAACCTCTGTATTAGCAGGCACTGCATTTACCGCTGAATGTTTTACTTCAATTGCAAGTCCGGCTTCCTTAATCTTTTTCTTCAGAATGGATTCTCCCATAGCAGAGGAACCCATACCTGCTTCACATGCGAATACAATAATTTTGGGTACATTCGTGCTTAATGCTGGGGCACTTACATTTGAAGTCTGCTGTCCCTTGCTTTCTGCTTTCATCATGGCAGTTAAATTCTTCGCCATATTCAGAGAATCCTGATCCATTTCTCCCATGGACTTATCTCTCTTAAGGATTACAGAAGCGATGAGGAAGGATACGATTCCGCCTACTACGATTCCTGCAAGTACCGGCAGGTGGCCGCCTTTTGGAGACATAGCCATCTGTGCGAAGATGCTTCCGGGAGATGGAGTGGCAACCAGTCCGGCATTCAGCAATACGAAGGTGAAGTTCGCACTGATTCCGCCGCCGATTGCAGCGAGGATGAGAATTGGCTTCATGAGTATGTATGGGAAATATACTTCATGAATACCGCCGAGGAAATGAATGATTGCAGCACCTGGTGCAGACTGTCTTGCAGCTCCCTTTCCGAAGATACAGTATGCCAGAAGGATACCCATACCAGGACCCGGATTGCTTTCCAGCAGGAAGAATACCGATTTGCCCATTTCTGTCACTTGCTGGATTCCTAGAGGTCCTAAAACGCCGAAGTTAATCGCGTTGTTCAGGAACAGAATTTTACCAGGCTCAATAACAATGGCGATGAGAGGAAGAAGTCCTGCTTCGGTTACTGCTGCTGCAATATTGCCCAATGTTGTTGAAATTCCAGTTACAATTGGTTCAGCCACCAGGAACGCAAAGATGGATATAAGCGCGCCCAGAATACCGGCGGAAAAAGTATCTACAAGCATTTCAAACCCTGTACGGATTTTACCTTCAACGAGCTGGTCGAACTTTTTGATGATCCAGCCGCCCAAAGGCCCCATGATCATACCGCCAAGGATCATTGGAATATCAGAACCAACAATAATACCACATGTCGCAATTGCACCGACGACACCGCCTCTGATCCCATGTACCAGTCTTCCGCCTGTGAAACCAACCAAAATCGGTATCAACCATTTAATCATAGGACCAACCATTACGGCAAGTTTTTCACTTGGGGTCCATCCTGTAGGGATAACAAACATTGTGATAAGACCCCAGGCGAGGATTGCTCCGATATTCGGTATGATCATACCGGCCATGAAGCCCCCGAATTTTTGTGTAGAAGCCTTAAAATTAGACTTCTTGTTCACAACCGTTTCGGCTTTAACATTACTCATAGCTTTACCTCCTTTTTATTTTACCCTAATAGTAAACGCAAGAGTAACGAGATGCAATTTAAAGAAAACCAATCTTGTCATAGGTTGCTTTTGACAATTTTGATAATTCAGTTATTATAATGGTTTCAACTGGATTTAATTATAACAAAAAAATTCGAAGCACTGCACAATCATTTGCAATGCTTCGGAAATTTGTTCTTATTGATGAAGAGGATCAGATGAAATTCTATAAGTTCAGTTTCATTCTTGTCGGCATTATATTGCATAAAGTACGTATTCCGTCGGCAACAACGGATAACCATAATAGCGAATGTAGAATCGATAAGTTGGATCCGTTTCATCTATAATCCGCGCCAGCTTCCAAAGGTCCTTGTGATTATGATAAGCGCTGAGCGCAAGCTTAGGATGATACTCTTTGATCTTTTTTTGACATCCCATAAGCGCCTGTTCTTCCGCGCCTTCGATATCCATTTTGATAAAGGTAACAGGCCCTTCAATGTCCTCATCGATGGCCACCGTCGGGATTTCGATGGAGCCTGCTTGAGAAAGCTGATTGACAGAGGAAACTCCATCCTGGGCCAGGTAGAGAATACCATTTTTATCGCCCACGCCCATGCTTTTCACCTCTACATTTTTTAGGTTAAAAGACTCTACATTCTTATGAATTTTCTCAACATTAGCAGGTACGATTTCATAACAGTAGATCTTCTTGTAGCAATCCCTGCCGTACATATTGGTATACTCAATCAGTGAATCGCCGATGTATGCGCCCACGTCCACAAAAACTTCGTTATCATCACAATGTATTAAATCGAAATCATAATACTGTGAGAAGCACTTGTCGCAAATACTGCTAATGAGAGCTTTGTCCGTTTTCAGCCAGTAGGTTAAAATATTGAGCAGAATCTTTTTGGAACGATAGTCTCCAAGACGTTGGTACAGCCATTCGAAATCCTGTTTATGGTTTACCAGCGCATCCGCCCTGTTTTCTATCAAATCATAGATCCCTTTCTCGGGATCATATCCTCCCCAAAAACTACTATATTTGTTATAATAATTAACGATTGCCTGATAGCTACCCGGATCTGTTATTTTCTGATGAAGTAAATTCTGTTTGATTGCATCCTTGATCTCACCCAGACTTCGTTGACCGATATAGTCCATCAGCCGTCCGAAGTATTTATCTGCCTGGATGGATACCCCTTCATTTCGTACTGGGTATCCGCAGGCCGGCCTTGTTTGATCCTCCGTTTCCGAAGGAATTTTATTCGATGACATATGATCTCCCTCTTTTATTTTCATAGTGGTACCGGAACCTTAATTATCATATTATTCCGTTCAATGAAAAAAAGAGACACGTTCCTGTAAAATATAGAAGCGGTAACATCAAGGAACCATCATTAATTGTTAATCTTTTGTGCATCCAGTATAAATAAAGACGCATCCTTACCCATGAAAATCTTTTCTCCGCTGTAGAAGGTTTTAGACTGAATTTTTCTGTATCCAATTTCAGATAATCGTTCACTTAACTCAGTTTGATTAAAACCGTTATGAACCAAATCGGACTCAATCGCTTCATTTTTATCAAAATCAACAATCAGCAAATGGCCTTCAGGATTTAATACCTCATAGAGCCTTGACAGAACTGGCTGAATTTCCTTAATATGAAGCAGCACCTGAGCCATGAAAATGTAATCTGCGTGGAGGTCTGACCGAATGCCAGTCTCAAAATCGAAACATAAAATGTCCGCATTTTTAATCTCACTCACGGCAATTTTCTGGGTAATCTGGTCAAGCATACTCTGTGCAGTGTCCAGAAACAACACGCTCTTGAATTCGTTGATTAGTTCAATTCCCACCAGACCCGTCCCGCATCCGAAATCAATGGCGCTTTTGTTTTTCCCATCTGTGATATATTCACGGATGGCATTTGATATCATCTTTGCAATCTCGATTCTTTCCGTTGTATCATATTTTTCTGCTATTTGTTCGAAAGCTTCTGTGTTTCCCATTATTTTTTCTCCATCCTTCTTCTATTATTATTTCCTGATTGAACCAGACTATTTTACCGATAATTCAGTCGCTCTGCGATGCCTGCATCCAAACCAAGCGTTACTGAAATAGCAGCTTTCGGACATTCATAGGTACAGGTACTGCACCAGATGCATTCAGTGGATAAGATTCTTTGGTCATGAATCTTATACTCCAGCAGCTTCACATCCATTGGGCACACCTTTTCGCATTTACCGCAATCGATACATTTTGCAGGGTCAATCTTTATCTTGAGCAATGCAAATCTGGACGTAATCTTTTGAAATACCGGGATTGGACATAAATATTTACAAAAAGCCCTGTTGTCTTTTAAGTGGTATGCCAAAACAATACCTGCACTGTAGAACAAAATATTGCCGCCAACGAGCCAATAAAGCTCAGTCGTTGATTGTGGCTCAACCGGAACTTTCAGCACATACCAGATCAGAAGAACCAAACTCAAAGAAAGAAAGAAGTAGAGGTACCGAATGATGCCAAGATACCGGATTCGTTTCTGCTGCGGCTGTTTATATGGAAGCAAATCGAGAATCATGGCCGTCCAGCAGGTATAGCTGCACCATGCCCTCCCGAAAATAAGAGGCCCTGCAATCTTTGCAATCAGATAGTGCATGGTAGCTGCGGCAAACACACCGGACAGAAACAGCATAAAGAATCCTTCGATCTGCATGTTTTCTCTGCCTACAAAGCCAAGAAAAAACAGCATATAACATCCAACTAAAATCTGAGATGTTCTCCTGCCCCACGCCTTATGCTTTTTCGGCAGCGTCTGAATGAAAAAGATACCAATTGCTACCGAAGTTCCTATATAACCGAAATTGAACAAATAGAAGCCTACTCCTGTCTGTAACGAAAGAAAAATTGCCAGTCCCCAAAATATAACAAGAAAAACAGCAGGTAATATCATGTTTTTCAACGAAAGGTCCCACTTATCCTCTCGCTTATTATTCCACTTTTTCTCATAATGCTCCATCTGTAATCCTCCCGAACATATTGTTTACAAGAAATCACAACGGATATTTTATCGATTTCCTGCACTGAATACAAGTATATTCGGTAAAAATTAACAGGTAAATATAATTGGATTAGAATTGAATTAAAAAAGATCATTCACCGTAAGATTTACTTTCTCTCCCTGATTGTGAGCAATGAGAACACCAATGGGAATTGACTCCCGGGAAGGGGATACGAATCCAAATAACGAATCACGAAAAGACGGGCTTCCTTTTCGCTTCATAGCAAACAGGACAAATGAATCGAAGTCCTCCTGATCAATAAATTCATTGTGCGGTTCGTAATCACGCTCTTGCTCCATCAATTCTTTCGCTGATAGTACAATCCTTTCCATGTCTAACCCACCTTACCCTTTCTTTACCTGAAAACTGACCTCATACTCTTTAACTTGCTTTACGGGAGAATGCTTTTCATCATTCACAACAAAAAAAGCCCTCATGGCATAACAAAATAATGCCACAAAAGCTTCGATGCTTTCATAGGTACGCCGTTGCACCTATACGATATTCATTTCTAAGAATATTCTATAAAACAGACTGATTTTTGTCAAGTAATCTCAACTTAAACTTTAAAGGCAAATGAAGTGCGCGTTCCCTCTTCTCCTGATTGAACAATCAGTTTCCCGGCAAGTTTTTCTTTTACATAAGTTTTTACAATCATTAGTCCAAGGCTGTCCCTGCTGATCTGATCAGGATCATAACCAACTCCATTGTCCTTAACTTCAATGACCTTGATATCACCATTGCTGATGGTCTTGATTCGGATTTGCCCACTCGGTTTCCCTGGGAAAGCGTACTTAACAGAATTTTGAAGCAGCTCATTTACCACCAGAGCGACGACTGTGGATTTGTCACTGTCCAAATAAAAGTCATCACCGGACACATGAATCTCCAAGGGAGTTGCAGCTGAAATGATCATCCCTTGTTTCAGAGAATTCAACACCTCCAAAATCGAAGCCTGATTCCCGTTTTTTCTGGATAGAAGATCGTGGGTTACAGCAATGCTGAGAATGCGATTGATACTCTCAGAAAGAATCATCCGGGCTTCCGGATCTTTACAGATGCGTCCCTGTAGCCTGAGCAATGAGGCAACTGTTTGCAGGTTGTTTTTGATACGATGATGGATTTCCCGATACGTAACCAGATAGTTGTTGATCTCATTCTCATATTTGATGATTTCTGAGATATCATCAATAAAAACCACAATTTCTATCGGGTGACGTTTTGTGATCGCAATTCGAATATTATATGATTTGTTTCCGATGGAGATCTTTTCTTCCTTGCAGAGCATATTATCGGTTGGTTCACACAAACTTCTGTCTTCCCGCAGACCACTGTCTTGTAGCATTGCCAGATCTTCAAAATGGACCGAGGAAAAATTTAAGCTGTCATAATGCAGCGATTCTATTGATCGATATCCAAATTCTTTATAAATTGCGTCCGCAAATCGATTGTAATAAATAAGATATCCAGTTTCGTCAAATACGAGAACACCTTCCCTGATCTGCAGTCTTTCGTCTCCACTGCCAAAGCCAAAAATGGAAAGCATGGTTTCTGTCAAATCGGTGTGATTGTACGGTGGCTTCTTATCAACAGACGAGTCTCTCGGATTTGTACTGAGCGGTTTCTCCAGCAACAGAACGGCTACAACCATTTTTTCATGAAGAATAGGGATCACTGTTTGTTTCGCCAGGACCTCACTTCCGTCTTTCCCATAGCTGATTCCTATCACCTCATGGGTTTCCTCTCCCAAATCAAAGGTTCTGAAAACAGCCGGTTCATTTTCTCTCAGAACGATATAATCCAGAAAGGTTGTTTCATCAGTGTAGATTGACTTTTTGCTGAAGGATTCCGCTACCACCACAGCCTTTTCTTCATTATGTATTTTGATATCAATATAAGCATCACAATCTGTTACCAGATTAAAGTAATGGAGTGTTTTGGCAACATCCAGTATTGACTCAATTTCGTCATTTCCAAGCAGCGTATGTTCTTTGCACTTCTTTATAATAAACTCTTGATTGAAATCATTTCTCATTTGTTCTCTCGTTGCTTTCCCTTTTCTCACATCGCTTTCCCTCCGGCCATGAGTAAGGTCTCACAAATCATTCGTATGGAACAGCCCTTCTCCATACTGAGGGTACGAAGGTACTTATATGCCGCTTCTTCACTGATTCCGCGGGTTGCCATTAACATGCCTTTGCACTTTTCAATATACTTGCGGTCGTCCAGTTTTTGCATCAGCTCTTCTGCTTTCCGTTCTAATTCCTCCGCTTCCAACGCTCGTCCATAAGCGATTTCCAAAGAAGGAATGAGGCTTTTCTCATCCAGAGGTTTTGAAAGGTAGCCAAATGCACCTATTTTTTTCGCTTCATCCACAAACTCTTTGTCCGAGTAAGCAGTCAAAAAAACAATCGATCTGCACAGCTTCTCTTTGCTGATTGCTTTCGCCGCAGAGATTCCATCCAAGTTCGGCATATTAATATCCATAAGTACCAGATCAGGATGTTTGACCTTGCATAAAGTAATGGCATCAAAACCGTCACATCCTTCTCCAACAACATCATATCCTGCATCCTCTAGCATACATTTCAAATCCATTCGTGTAATAGGTTCATCTTCAACGATAACAATTCTCATAAAAAGCCCTCTTCTGTCTGATTGAACATGAACGGAAATCAACATCAACCAGCTTATTTTCTTTCTCTTTTTCCACAAATAACGTAAGAATTTAACTCAATGATAAATTCTTACCGTAAAGTTGTCAATGTTATCCCGCAGAATAAGTTGTTTTAGCGTCCGCTATGAGGAGGTACCGATCCAATCAATTTTGCTAGAATAGCAACAGCAGCGTCCCGGCTATAACCAAGAGCAAACCGCAAAAGGCTTTTGGTGGTAACTTTTCTTTGAGAAAAATGCAGGAAAAAGTAATTGTAATAACAACACTCAATTTATCGATGGGTACAACCACGCTGGCTCTCCCCTCCTGTAAGGCACGATAATAGCAGAGCCATGAAAGGCCGGTGGAAAGGCCTGAAAGTACAATAAATATCCAGCTTTTTCTGTCGATATCCTTAACGCAGCAGAGTTTATTTTGGATCAGAACGATTCCCCAAGCCATAACCAGAACAACAATGGTGCGAATTGCAGTACCTAAATTAGATTCGATGCCCTGTATCCCTATTTTTCCAAGGATCGATGTAAGCGCTGCAAAGATCGCAGAAAGAACAGCATAAAAGAGCCAAGACCTGCCGTTGGTGTCTGAGCAGTCCAGATCCTTTTGTTGTATCATAAGATAGGTACCGGCAATCAGCAAAACAACTCCCAGCGCCATCCACTTGGTTGGTACCTCTCCTAAAATCAAAAAAGCAAGGAGGATGGTCAGTACGGTGCTGCTCTTGTCAATGGGCGTAACTTTATTTACGTCCCCAAGCTGCAGTGCTTTGAAGTAGCATAACCAGGACCCGCCGGTGGCCCCGCCTGAAAGAATTAGAAAAACAAGGCTATGCACTGAAATAGCGCCAATGGTGTGCTGAGATCCCACGATAAAAACCATCAGCCAGGAAAACAGAAGCACAACGATTGTGCGAAGTGCTGTCGCTATGCTGGAATCCGTATTTCTAATCCCAACTTTTGCTAGAATAGAAGTCATTCCTGCAAAAACAGCCGAGCCAAAAGCATATAGAAGCCACATGCATCTTCCCTCCAAAATCATCTTATGACCATATGAATATTATAGGACGGTGGAACGGGAAGATCAAAAGAAATATTGCCAGGGTCCTGCTGGTATTGTACAAGACCTCTGGCAACAGAAAGAATCAATGATAATAATTAGATGGTTTCATGTACTTCAATGGGAATAAACTCAAATTTGGTCACATCAAACAAGCCCATGTCTGTCAGCTTAAGCTCTGGAATTACCGCAAGAGACATAAAGCAGAGGGTCATGACAGGCTCAACATCCTCATTGACCTTGAGGACTTCGTGGGCCGCTTTATGAATTTTCGTGAGCTTTTCATCAATCCATTCACCGCTTTGATCGCTCATGAGGCCGGCAATGGGCATTGGCATGCTTTCCAGAATTTCCTGATTCTCTACGAGAATAATTCCTCCGTCCTGTTTGATCAGCTGTTCTACTGCAAAGACCATATCCTCATCATTCACGCCCACCACAATGATATTATGGGAGTCATGGGCAATGGAAAGTGCAACCGCACCAGTTTTGATGCCGTATCCCTTCAGCAGCGCAACTGCCACATTTCCGGTATTCTGATGGCGCTCCACCACTGCAACCTTTACGATGTCTGAAGAGGGATCATAACAGAATTCGCTGTTCTCATCCCGTTTAATCTCTGCAATTTCCTTGCCTGTCACAACACCACCGGGCAAAATATTGATCACATGTGCCCTTTGGGACTGAATGCGCAGTCTCAGTTTTTCTTTGGAAAAATCTTTGACATGAAAACTGCCCTTTGTTGCGGATATATCATAACGTTGAATGGGCAGCAGGTAGTTTCCTTCCGAAGCTGCTTCCTTTCCTTCTATGAACACCTTCTGAACACGAAAGTCCTTCAAATTATCAAACAGCACGATGTCCGCCCGAAGTCCCGGAGCAATGGCACCTCTGTCAGCCAATCCAAAGCATTCAGCCGCATTGAGACTTGCCATTTGAATCGCCATAATGGGATCGATTCCTTCTTCTGAACAAATCCGCAAGTGATGATCCAAATGTCCTGTACTCAAGATCGTCTTTGGCTGACAATCGTCTGCACAGAAAACACAGCGCCTGCTATTCATCGGCGTTACACCTTTTAATAAATCTTTCAGGTTGTGGCAGGCCGATCCCTGACGAAGCAATACATACATACCTCTTGCGATTCTCTCGTGCATTTCTGCCACAGAGGAACATTCATGATCCGTACGAATTCTGGCAGCCGCATAAGCGTTCAATGCATTGCCGGAGACTCCGGGGCTGTGTCCGTCGATTGGCTTCCCCTGATTCATTGCTACAAGAAGTTTGTCCAGGCTGTCGTCAGAGGCATTGATCACCCCCGGGAAGTTCATGAATTCTCCAAGCCCAAGAATTCTTTCATTCTGAATTGGTTCTTTCATTGCTTCTGCATCGATGACCGCGCCTGCATGTTCAAAAGGCGTTGCCGGAACACAGGACGGCAGCATCCATTTTATATCAAGAACGGTTTCTCTGGAAGCTTCCATCATGTAATTCAGACCCTTTAGTCCGCAGACATTGGTGATTTCATGAGGGTCCGCAATAATCGTCGTGGTGCCGTGAGGCACCACCATCCTGCCCAGTTCCTCAGGGCAAACATAGGAGGATTCCACATGGATATGGCTGTCAATGAACCCGGGAGCCGCATATTGACCGTTCCCGTCGATTTCACGAAGGCCTTCATAAGTCCCAACGCCTGCAATCAAATCTTCACAGATTGCAATGTCTCCTTCTATGACAGTACCGTTATAGACGTCCACAACTTTACAGTTTTTTATCACAACATCTGCGGGAATTCTTCCGGCCGCAGCGTCGATGAGTTTTTTTAAGCGTCTTTTTTCCATACTCATTAACCCCTTCTCTAATTGTCCTTTACCAGTTCTAGAATCGGATCAAATGTTGATAGTGCAATGCAATCAACAGGACCTACATCTGTAATGGCATAGTCTGGAATTGCTGTTATGGGCAGGAAGAACATATACATCAGAGGTTCCGGCAAATCACAGCCAAGCTGATTTGCCGCTTTTGTAAGCAAGGTCTCACGATAAGCGATTTCTTCCGGTTCCAGATCGCTGGCGATTCCGCCCACTGGTAGTGGCAGGAATTC
The DNA here is from genome assembly GCA_029239605.1 of Bacillota bacterium. GTDB lineage: Bacteria > Bacillota > Clostridia > Peptostreptococcales > Anaerovoracaceae > Anoxybacterium. The sequence continues at coordinate 31,390 of JARBUO010000004.1, forward strand.
AATAATCTTACCGTCTGCAACCACAACCTGTCCTCCGCCGTTTTCAATCAAATGGTTCACTGCCAGTGACATATCGGCAGCATCAGCTCCCATTACGATAATATTATTGTCGTCAGGGGCTGCAGAAGATGCCATTGCACCTTTTTTTAATTTCCATCCCGAGCAAAATGCCAGTGATTTATTTCCGTTCCGCCCGAAACGCTCCAGTACAGATACCATCAGAACATCCTGCTCAATGTCAGGCTGTACGATAGAATCCTTGACCTTTAGTATAACATCTCTTCGCTTTCTCACGAAAGGCCCAATCACATTCATCGCAAGAACTTTTGCCTCGCCGTTTTCAAGTTCCACCCGATATTCAAAATCCTCTTTCGTCGTTCTGACGCATTTCAACTGACTGCTGAGAACACTGCTTCTTGCTGGTGCTTTCAGATCATAGTTGAGCTTTCTGTTTTCTGCCACCAGGCGTCCGCTTGAGATCACCGCGTTTACCTGGAAGGTTTCGAGGCTGTCAACCAGCAGAATGTCTGCGATTCTCCCCGGGGAAATGGAGCCTACCAGATGATCGATCCTGTACGCCTCAGCGCTGTTGATGGTAGCCATCTGAATTGCAGCCATGGGCTCTACGCCTTCGGCAATTGCCAGACGAACAAGGTTGTCCACATGTCCCTTTTCGATCACATCGGTGGCGGTGACGTCATCGGTACAAAAGCTGACCCGCCTTGCCAAAGCAGGATTCACTTCCGTTACAGCTCTGATATTTTCTTTTAGAAAGTGAGTTACAGAAGACTCTCTGATGACCATGTGCATTCCGTTTCTCATCTTCTCTACGACCTCTTCGTGATCGTAGCTTTCATGGTCCAGACGAACCCCTGCACAGAGGTACCCATTTAAATCTTTTCCCCGGGCCATGGGAGCACAGCCGAAGACCGGAAGTCTGTTCCTGAATGCCTGCTCAATGGCGCCAAGGGTTTCTTCATCTTCTTCCTGTACGTATTCCCGAACCGTTTCCCAGACACCAAAGCATTCCGGCCATTGCTGCACTTCAGCATGGACTTCTTTGTTAAAGTTAAATGCCACCGTCGACTGAGGAAAGGTGTAAGGCGTTCTATAAGGTGCGCCCCAGAATACCTTCAGGGGACTTGCCTTGATTTCTTCAAATACTTCTTTTAATCCGTCCAGCCCCGAAACAGAGATATATTCATCCAGGCCGGAGACTATGCTGGTGGTTCCGCAGGGAACTACTGCTTTTGCAAAGCTAGTAATACTCAGTTTACTGCATTCACTATGAATATGACCGTCAATGAGACCCGGAACCAGATACTTGCCCGAAGCATCGATGGTCTTTGTGTCAGGCCCCATATAGTCACGAACATCTCCGATGGCTACGATGGTATCTTCATAGATGGCAACATTTGCCTGATAGATCTCGCTGGACATGACGTTTACAAGTGTTCCGTTGAGGATTACCGTATGTGCCGGAATCAATCCTCTCCCGGCACGAATCAGTTGTTTTAAATTGTTTATATTCTTTTGCATAATAGCCTCCAATAAATATTTTTTAGATCCTCCGGCCATTGCTGGCGAACCAGGTTTCCCGTCCTGCGGCAAGGATCCTGACGAATTTTCATTGGATCATTTCAGATCGGTTACTGAATCAATGGAGGTGAATGGTCAATTCACCTTTATTTCCAGGAACCGATGACATTCTCAACAAGAAATTTCTGAACCTTGATGTCTTCATCGCTCATGACTTCACCGTCAGCTACCAGAATATTGCCTTCATTATCCTTGAGCTCACCGCCAAAGACTTGGATTTCTCCTCTGTCAAGAGCTGCCTTGACGGAAAGCACCTTTTCCTGGATATCCGCGGGCACAATCGCATCGTTAAAAGGAGAAAGCTGCGCACAGTCTCCGCCTTCGTAATAATATTTGCTGCTGTCCGCTGTTCCGTCTACTGTTGCTGTTAGAATATCCTTGAAGATTGGCGCAAAGTTCCACATATAGGAGAACAGTACCGCGTTCGGCGCCAAATCATGCATGTCTACATTATAACCGATGCAGTAAGCATTGTTTGCCTGACAGGTTTGCGGAATTGCAGGTGAAGAAGCTTCCATACCCATAAACTTGATTCCCTGATTGATCAGAGTCTTTGCACTCTGTGTTTCCAGATCCACATCATACCAGCTGTTGGCCCATACAAGCTGAACCTTTGCCTCTGGGTTTGCAAATTTTGCCCCCAGCGCATAACCGTTGATAGCCGCTCTGACGGAAGCTTCTGACATGCTGCCCGCAAAGCCCAGCTTATCACTTTCTGCCATGAGTGCGGATGCATAGCCTGCGAGGAACATTCCTTCGTAGTTGCGGATCTGGTATCCAATCAGATTAGGCACCTGGTCTCCCTGCTGTGCTACAACGATATCAGGATTGGAAGCTGCAAGATCAGAAAGGAACGTTGCATAGCCTGCGCTGGCACCGATAATGAGATTGACACCTTCACTTGCCAAAGCGTTGTAAGCATTGGCAACAGAGGTCTGATCTTCCGCAACATTTTCAATGACAACCAAATTGCTTTCCGGTATGCCCAGTTCCTTCATTGCAGCCAGCAGACTTTGATGGGTTGCCTGACACCATCCGCCGTCATTCACAACCAGAGAAGTGATCTCACCGATTTTAATGGTGGAATAATCCAGTGCTCCCTTTTCTGAATCGCCCTTGGGCTCCGAGCTGCCGGAACATCCTGTGAAGAAGGCTGTCGCCATTACAACAACGAGTAGAATACTAATCCATTTTTTCTTCATGATTTTTAATCTCCTATTTATTAATTTATTGTGATAGACACAGCTCCAGCCGCATCGATTTATGACGTTACCGGTCTTCCCGGTCGTATTTCTGGCATAAGGCTGCCGGTTCTTCGCTGTGCTTCTTTCGAAAGCTGCCGGTCGTAATAACCAATGCAACCACTGTAGCCGCATAGGGCAGCATGCCGTAAAATTGTGACGGAACACCGGGCAAATAAACCTGCATGTTGATTCCAAGGATACTGATCCCGCCAAAGAGCAATGCACCGAGAACGGCGTAAGCAGGATTCCACCTTGAGAACGCCACCAGAGAAAATGCGATCCACCCTTTGCCTCCTGTCATACCTTCATTCCAGAAGTTCGTATAGGACAACGAAATGCATGCTCCGCTGATGGTGGTCATTGCGCAGGCAAACATTACATAGCCATATCTCATAGCAAATACATTGATCCCTGCCTGATCTAAAGAAGCAGGATTTTCTCCCAATGCCCGGAGCATGAGCCCGGCCTTTGTTTTGTAGATGTAAAAAATGCTCAATGGGATCACCAGATACATCAGGTAGACGAAAATATCCTGCTGAAAGAAGATCTCACCGATGACCGGTATGGAAGAAAGTCCCGGAATGGGAATTGGCTCAAACTTAACAGCAGAAGCGATACCGGTGACACTTTTCCCAAGAAAACCGCTGAGACCGCTGCAGAAAATCAGAAATGCCATTCCGCATACCGTCTGATCAGCCTGCAGGGTTACGGTTAGAAATGCAAATGCAAGTCCAAGCAGCAAGCCTACCAAAATCGTTACGAGAAACGCCAGAAGAAGGTTTTCGGTATGATATACCGTCATAAAGCCCGACATCGCTCCCATAAGCATGATCCCCTCGATCCCAAGGTTCATAATACCTGCTCGCTGTGAAAAAATCTCTCCGATGGCAGCATACAAAATGGAGACCGCATAGACAATGGCTGCGGCACATATCGATGTTATAAATGAAATCATTGTACCGCTCCTCCTTTTTGCTCTGAATGGTTGTTTTTTTGCTCTGCTCGTTTGCTTTCTGGATCCGCCTTGTAATATACAATCCTGTAGCGATTAAAGAATTCTCCGGCAATTACCGAAATCATCAGAGTGCCCTGAATCATCGTAACGATCTGTGAAGGCACCCCCATGATCTGTACCACTGCGCTGCTGTTTTGCAGTGCTCCCAATAAAACAGAAACCAGGAGGATAACAAGTGGGTTACACTGACTGAGATATGCGATGACGATACCCGTATACCCGCTACCTCCCGGAAGCTGAGCCTGTACACGATGGACGATGCCTGTCACTTGAACAAAACCTGCAACTCCTGCCAAAGCTCCGCTGAGTGCCAGTACGATAAGGATATATTTCTTAACCGGAATCCCTGCGTATTCTGCGGTACGAAGGCTGTTCTTAATCACGGAAATCTGGTAGCCCCCTGTTGTGTACTTTAAAAATAAGTATAGTAGAACTGCTATGATAATCGCCAGAAAAATACCGGAGCTGGTACCGCCGATCAATGGAAGATACATATCTTGCGGTATGGTAACCGTCATTGCAGTGGTCTGTTTTGGTGCCATCCAAGGCCCATAACATAAGTAATCTAAAAATAATAAAGCAATATAATTCAGCATCAGTGTTACAATGGTTTCATTGACGTTCCAATATGCTTTCAGTGCAGCCGCAATGAGTGCCCATAAGCCGCCTCCGATAGCACAGAGAAAAAACATCACAATTCCAGAAAGTGGTGCAGGCAAAGCAGGTCCGTACAGCGCAAAAGCACCGCCGAAAATCGCACCCATAGCAAACTGACCTTCCGCGCCGATATTATTGAGATTCATTTTAAAAGCGATGGCAACGCTGAGGCCGCAGAACATCAGAGGGAGCGCGGCATTGATACTCCCAATCAGTCCCCTGGTATTCAGAAGCGAATAGGTTATCATTTTTCCAAACACAGGAATGGGCTGAAATCCATTTGCCATGATAAAGACAGAACTCAGTACAAAGCCAAGGAGGATAAAAATCACAGGGTTCAGTACTTTTCTGCTCAGGGAAACAGTTTGCTTCTTTTCAAATCTTATGGCTCCAATTTTCATAGCTTCCTCCTATGCTGACTCACCAGACATCAGCCGTCCGATTTCTTCGTAGTCCGTCTCCGATGTATTCCGAATTCCCATAAGCTTTCCCCCACATAAGACAGCCACCCGATCAGATAGTTCGAAAATTTCGTCCAATTCTTCAGAGATCAACAGAACACAAGCACCTCTGTTGCGCTGTTCCAGCAGCGTTCTGTGGATTGCAGCTGTTGCTCCGATATCCAATCCCCGGACGGGATAAGCTGCAATGATCAACTCTGGATTTCCATTGATTTCTCTTGCAATCAGAAGTTTTTGCTGATTCCCGCCAGACATCAGACTGACAGGCAAATCTAACCCGCCGTGTTTGATGTCATGATCCGATACGTGCTTTTCGGTCAGCGCCCGAATGGCTTTGCTTAGCAGAATACCTCCCCTGCTGTAAGCCTTTCCTCTGAATTCCTTTAAAACCGTATTTTCTTTCATATTCATCCCTGGAATCAATCCCATTTTCAGACGATCTTCCGGGATAAAGGAAATCCCCTTCGAAACTCTTCCTCTGATGTTTGTCTTCGTAATTTCATTTCCTTTCATTAAGATCCTGCCTGAGGTGATTTTTCTCAGCCCGGCAAGCGCTTCCGCCAGCTCACGCTGACCGCTTCCGGCAACACCGGCAATGGCAAAGATTTCTCCAGCTTTGAGTTGAAAGGAGATATCATGCAGGGCAACCAGTCCTTTATCGTTTAAAACCCGAAGATCTTTTGCATCGATAAGGAGCTCGCCGGTTTTCCCTTTGGATCTTATGGTGATTTTTTCGATATCCCGTTCTCCTACCACCGCTTTTGCCATCCGGTCAATATCAGCGTCTGACGCCAGCATCCGGTCTGTTACTCTACCGTTTTTCAGCACTGTAATTCGATCGGCATGTTCCATAACTTCATTCATTTTATGTGATATAAAGATAATGGACTTTCCATGCTCTGCCATTTTGCGAAGTGTTTTAAACATTTCACCGGCTTCTTGTGGCGTCAAAACAGCAGTAGGCTCGTCCAGAACAAGAATCTCACAATTTCTGCAAAGCAGCTTCATGATTTCAACTCTCTGCTGCTCTCCTACAGAAAGCTGCCACACCTTAGCTCCGGGATCAACTTCCAGGGAAAATTGTTCAGAGTATTCCCGAATCTTATTCTCCATTTTCTGCTGATCTAAAATAAAACTGCAATGGTCAAGACTCAAAAAGATATTCTCTGCTACTGTCAGCGTTGGAATCAGAGCAAAGTGCTGGTGCACCATGCCGATTCCCAGCGCTGCAGCATGTTTCGGCGTCTTGATCTGCCCTTTTTCTCCCTTATAAAGCATCTCACCAGAATTGGGCTTATAGATACCCAAAAGAATGTTCATTAATGTACTTTTTCCCGAACCGTTTTCTCCCAGCAAAGCATGAATCTCACCGGGGTATAACTGTAGATCGATATGGTCGTTTGCCAGAACAGTACCAAATTTTTTCGTTATTCCTTTCATTTCCAGTAAAGCTGTTTTTTCCATAAGCAACTCTCCGTTTCTGTATTTTAAGCCGTGCTATAACTGATACACGGACCCTCGTACTGGTAATAAAAAAGTCAAACTGCAGTTAGGAAAACGATCAGGCTTCCCGTCCTGCAATTTGACGAATTTCTGTGACGATATGAAATTAAACAAAAAAAATAGATTAAGAACAGTGTTCTTAATCTTCAAAATTTATGCAACACAAAAACAAAGCAAGTGCAATGCTTTCACTGCAAGAAGAAACGAACACCATAGCGTAGGTAATTTATGGTTACCACGTAGAAACTCCCGCACCGTATTTGCGGACTAATATGGCTCTTTGCTTTTCACGTATAATTTACTTTAAATCTAGCATAACGTTCGACAAATGTCAATAGAATTTATCATTTAAGATGTCCCAATGTCTACAGTTTTCGGAGATATTGGCGAAATAACAAGAAGAAAGGCTCATTTGAGCCTCATCTTTAAGATAGGAAACGGATTCCCCTGTTCGTCAAATTCCGTACGATCAATCACTTCGAAGCCAAAACGTTTGTAAAATATTTCAACTTTTCCCTGCACAATTCCCAGAAAACCTGCCGGTGTTTGATCTTCATATGCAACAATTAGCTGCTCAATATTTCGCACCCCTGTTTCAACGAATGGATGCAGAGCCTAGCAAAAACCGCAACTATTGTTGCGATAGCTGCGGCCTTGGGTATTCATTGCAGAGTAAGCGGTATGGAGGTTCATCCTCCTCAATGGCGGGAAAACGGCCAATGGGTTCCAGAAAACGGTTGTCGGTATTATCATCATTGCATTGACTTACCTCACCTAACAGTACCGGCCCCGTACCCTCCTCCACAGAAAAGTCATGGTATAGATATGGCTGTATCGCGATGCTCTCACCCGGCGTCAGGCGTACCTGAGTGCCAGCGGGAACAGTCAGCTGACGGCCATCCGTATAGACATGTACCTCCCCGGTCTCATCCAGAGTCTCATCGGGGGCAGCGTTATAAACACGGATCAGAATGTTTCCTCCGCCTCTGTTGATGATATCTTCCATCTTGCTCCAGTGAAAGTGCATTGGTGCGTATTGCCCTTCCCTCAGATAGAGCAGCTTTTCGGCGTAGGTCTTTGCGTATTTGTCCTTCATGGCTAAGTTGCCGTTACGGATTGTAATCAGCGAAAATCCTACCTTTGAAAAGTCGCCCAGACCATAGTCGGTGATATCCCATCCCAACATATTGTCGCGTATTTCATCATATTCAAATCCCTTGGAGTTCCACTCCTCCGGTGTAAAATGGCAAAACGGAGGAAGCGCAAATCGGTATTCCTTTAGAAACAGCTCCATTTCTGCCAGTGCCTTGTTTATCTCACTTCGTTTCATTGTCATTCCCCTTTATCGGCCAAGAATTCCTTGACCATGCTTATTGTGGGCATAGCAGGTATCCCTCCGCGTTTTTGAACACACAGAGATGCAACCGCATTTGCAAATACAGTAAAATCCAGAAGCTGCGTTTGGTCAAGTTCATCGGGACGAAGCCCGCTCACTGCCAGTTTATAGAGAAAGCCTCCCCAGAAAGCGTCACCGGCACCGGTGGTGTCAGCTACTGAAACATTTGGATCCAGGATGGGTACCATCACGGATGTGCCTTCCACGGCAGTATAGGCACCATTGCTTCCAAGGGTAACCACTGCACAGGAAATTCCCTTTTGGAAAAGATAATTCGCTGCAGCCTCAGGAGAAGATTCTCCCGTTATCAGCTCGACTTCCTCGTCGCTAATTTTTACAATGTCTGCAAAATGAAGAACGCTTTGCATTATTTCTGTAGCTTCATTCTCGCTTCTCCAAAGCGGCGCACGGTAGTTCGGATCATAAGATATGATGGCTCCCGCCTTTTTCGCTGCGATCACCGCTTCTATGGTAGCAGAACGCGAAGGCTCATCAGTCAATGAGAGAGAGCCAAAGTGAAAAATTCTGCATTCCTCTGTGAGCTCGCCCTTAACCTCACTTGTCAGAAGACAGGTGTCGGCTCCAGGTTTTCGTGCAAAGGAGAATTTTCGCTCTCCCGAGTCTGACAGTTCAACAAAGGCAAGGGTTGTAAACACATCCCCGGCACTGATTAGTCCGCGGGTATCAACGCCCTTTTCTTCAAGCACTCTGCGCAAATAATCTCCGTGCATATCTTTGCCTACCTTACCGATAAATGCAGTGCTTAATCCTAAGTTCGAAGCGGCGCAAAGTACGTTTGCAGGCGCACCGCCAGGGTTTTGTTCAAACAGGCGCGTGCCATTCTCGCTTCTACCGTGGTATGTAAAATCAATCAATAGCTCACCCAATGCGACGATATCGAACATTCAATCACTCCCAAAAAAAATTAATAACCGAGCAACGTTAAATGACAACGGTCATTCTATCCTTATTCCAATACTAAAAATAGTATCGTATTGTTTCCTTGTAAATTTTTGCAGTATTTTGGAAACAGTATAACACAAAAGGAGTGCCGATTTCAGCAAATATTTTCGCGTCTGCAAATCGGACAGCAGAGAGATATCCCTGCTGTCCCCTTTGCAAAGACCAAAAATATTTCCTAATTCAAAAGCTCCAAACGACCGGGGTCATTAGCAAATGCTTCTTTTGCATTTTCCTTGGTAACCACCAGCGGCGGCAGTTCGTAGACGCCTACGTCCTTCTTGCCATTGTTTACTGTTGTATCAGGAGCGGGCATACCGTTTCCTGCTTGCAGAGATTTAATGATTTCAATGGTTTTGCCTACCAGAACGTCGGTTGGCTTTGCAACAGTTGAATACTGTTTGCCGGACCAGATCCACTGAACAGACTCATTCTCTGCATCAAGACCCGATACTACGGGAATCTTCTGACCAGCCTGCTCTGATGCGGTTATGATCGCACGAGCGATGCCGTCATTTGGAGAGAGAACGCCGTCGATTTCTTTATCCGCATAGAATCCGGAGAGAAGGGAATCCATACGAGCTTGTGCTTTTGAATTGTCCCAATCCATGGTAGCACACTGTGTGAAATCAGTTTGACCGGATACGACGACCAGAGTACCGTCATCAATCTTAGGCTGCAGTACGGACATAGCACCCTTAAAGAAGTTGGGGGCGTTAGGATCTGCGGGTCCGCCTCCGAACAGCTCAATGTTGTAAGGGCCTTCACCCTTTTGGGCTGCCAATCCATCCAGCAAAGCCTGACCTTGCAGTTCTCCGGTTTTGACACTGCCAAACTGAACTACGCCGTCAACGCCTGTTGTGTTTTCGATGAGACGGTCATAACCGATGATTTTAATTCCGGCAGCTTCCGCTTCTTCCAGAACTGCACCAAGCTGTGAACCGTCAACAGGTCCTACTACGATTACCTTTGCACCGTTCTGAATCATGGACTCGATCTGCTGCTGCTGCTGCGGAACCTTATTGTCTGCGTGCTGGACGATTGCCTCGAATCCGGCAGCTTCCAATTGCGTTCTGAACATTTCGTCTGCTTCTGCCCAGTTCTGGGTTCCAAGCCAAGGAAGTGCAACACCGATGACTGCGTCTGCGGCAAAGCCGTCACCCTCTGCAGCCGGCGGCTCTACGGGTTCATTTTTCGCTCCTCCGCAGCCTGTCAATGCCATTGCCATGATGAGTAATGCAACAAGGAACAGGGATACACGTTTTTTCATTTCTCTTTCTCCTCCCGTTTTAAGTCCATCGACTAATATGTAATCCCGACCACAGTCTAACAGGAACCGCTGTCGGCAGGGTTACCTTCCTTATCGTTTCATTCCTTATGTATTATCTTCTTTTAATTGCCTTCCTTATTCGTTAACTTCTTCTTTATTGCCTTCCTTAGGACTGCCTCCACTGAAGCTGCTTTCCTTGCCGGGAAACAGCCTTCCTATGATGGAGGGACGTCCCTGCTGCTTATTGAAAACATCAAAGGCAACCGCGGCAAGCAATACAAATCCCTTAATAACCTGAGTACGGTCAGCACCGACACCCATCAGCATCAGCCCTGAGTTGAGAACGGCCATCACCAGTCCTCCTACCATGGTTGCAAGAACAGTGCCGACGCCGCCGGAGACTGCTGCACCTCCAATAAAAACAGACGCAATGGCATCTAATTCCCAGCCGGTGCCATCTGACGGTCCCGCTGCTGTTGAACGGCCAACGAACATAATCCCGGCCAGAGCCGCAAGCAGAGACATATTGAGCATCGTGAGGAAATAGGTTCTCTGAACATTAACGCCGGACAGAGCTGCCGCGCTCTTATTCCCTCCCACAGCATAGATGTGGCGACCAAATCTGGTACGTTGCGTTATGATGTGGTAAATGATAACCAAAACGACCAGAATCAGTCCCGGTACAGGGAAGGAAGTGCCGGGACGGCCTGTTCCGAAAATCCATGTTAAATAACCTATGGCGATACCGATGAGACCGATCCGAACCAGTACCGGCCAAAGCTCCTCTGTCGTTTCTGACAGCCTTGCCGAGCGATTGTACTTCCGCAGCTGCGAAAATGCAACAGCAGCAATTCCAACGACGCCCAGCAGCAGTGTCGAGTTGTTCATTCCAGTAAAGGCCGGACCCCAATCCGGCAGGTATCCTGCACCGAACACTTTCAGTTCCGATGGAGCCGGTACCGAGATTGACTTTGAAATCCAGATTACGCCGCCGCGGAAAATCATCATACCGCCCAGTGTGGTAATAAAGCCAGGAATACCGAGACGGGACAGCCAAAATCCTTGCCACGCTCCGATTGCAGCACCGATTGCCAGGCTGAGCAGTACTGCCACCCACCAAGGCAACCCGAGATCCCGTGCAGTAAGCGCCATCACCATTCCGGAAAAACCGGCTACCGATCCAACGGATAAATCAATCTGACCAATTACAATGACCATCAGCATACCAATAGCCAATACCAGCACATAAGCATTGCCGGATATCAGGTTCTGAAAATTCGAGGAGGTGATCATCCGACCCTCCGAAGTAATATTAAAGATGATGGTCAGCGCCACCAGAGCAATCACCATGCTGTACTGCCGCAGTCCACCGCCAAATACTTTCTGAATATATCTCATAACGCCTTCCTATCCTTTCCTGCTTTCGTGTCCGCCCCAGAGGTGTTGGTCATCATTTTCATGAGTATTTCCTGATTGGCCTCCTCGCGGTCGATCACGCCCGTTACGTTCCCTTCAAAGATGGTGTAAATTCTGTCTGATATCCCAAGCAGTTCCGGCAGTTCTGAGGAAATGAGTATGACTGCTTTCCCCTGATCTGCCAGTTCATGAATCAGTCGATATATTTCATACTTGGCGCCGACATCAATTCCCCGGGTGGGTTCATCAAGAATCAAAACATCCGGCTCTGTAAACATCCATTTGCCTAAAACAACCTTTTGCTGATTGCCGCCGGACAAGGTGTTCACACCGCGGTTAACGCTGTTTGTCTTGACATTTAAGGATTGGCGGTATTCTTCGGCAACCCGAAACTCCCGATCCAAATCAAGGAGTCTGCCGCGCATAATTCCCTTCAAATTAGCCGAAACCGTGGTCATACGAATGCTGTCTAAGAGGTTCAGACCCAAGCTCTTTCGATCCTCCGGAACGTAAGCAATTCCCTGGCGGATTGCAGAAGCTACCGAGGTCACACGGATCTGCTTTCCCCTGATTTTAATTGAGCCTCCAAGGTAGATCCCGTAATTTTGCCCAAAGATTGATCTCATTAACTCGGTTCTTCCCGCACCCATCAGCCCTGCAAATCCGACGATCTCTCCGGCTCTCACAAAGAAGCAGGAATTCTTACATACCCGACGTCCCGGATTATTGGGGTCTTCCACACACCAGTCAGACACCTCGAAGATGACCTCTCCAGGATTGGATGTGTGGGAGGGATACCGATTTTCTATGGAACGGCCTACCATGGCACGGATGATGCGATCCTCATCCACATGGCCCGCTTCCACAGAGTAGGTTTCCACAGTACGTCCGTCGCGTATTACTGTGACTGCATCTGAGATGGCTGCAATCTCGTTAAGCTTATGGGAAATCATGATGCAAGTGATGTCTCGGCTTTTTAAGCCGCGCATAAGTTCCAGCAAGTTTGCGGAATCAGCTTCGTTCAATGCGGAGGTAGGTTCATCAAGAATCAGCAGCTTGACGTTTTTGGAAAAAGCCTTGGCAATTTCAACCAATTGCTGCTGCCCTACTCCCAAGTGTTTGATCAAGGTGCTTGGATCAATTTTCAGCCCGACCATCTCAAGCAGTTCTACTGTGCGCCGACCTGCGGCATCCCAGTCAATCAACCCATTCTTTACAATCTCATTACCTAAAAATATGTTTTCGGTAATGGACAGCTCCGGTATCATAGTCAACTCCTGATGGATAATTGCAATGCCCGCACTCTCCGATTCTTTGATGTCTTTAAACGTCATCTCACTGCCCATGTAGATAATTTTTCCTTCATAGGAGCCGTGAGGGTAAACACCGGAAAGAACCTTCATCAAGGTTGACTTCCCGGCTCCATTTTCACCGCATATTGCGTGAATGGTTCCTCTATGTACTTCCAGCGTCACATCGTCCAGCGCGCGCACTCCCGGAAAGAGTTTGGTGATGCCTTGCATCTGTAGAATTAAAGGATGTTCCATAACCACACTCCTCATACGCCTGCACCTTTGCAAGCCAATATCATATTCGATTTTTAATAAAATTCAATTGTTTCAATCCCAGGGCCACACCTTCATGATCATTGTCTGACGTGACATTTTTAGCCAGCCTTTTTACCGCTTCCGGTGCATTGCCCATAGCAAAACTGGTACCGGTTGCCAGCAGCATATCCACATCGTTATCATTGTCACCGAAGGATACTGTAGCTTCAATGGGAATCCCATAAATCTTACAAAGATGTTTCACAGCGCTTGACTTCGAGACAGCTCCGTCCATAATTTCTAGATACGTATCTTTGGATCGATAGACAGAGAGCCCCGAAAACTCTTCTTTCAGCGCGCTGTTCAGACCTGCAATCATCTCAGCATCACCCATACACAGCAATTTATGGATATGACCGTTTTGTGGAATCAGGTCAGGGATTCGACGTTCTATGGGTTTCGATGCTGTAATATATTGTTCCTGTAAAATCCATTTATTACGAATATTGTCTGTTATCCAGTCATTGCAGCTATAAAAGCTGCTGCAAACATGGCTCCACCCTTTTTGAATAAACGAATGAATGCGCATCACGGTTTCTCGGTCAATTCCAACCGTTTTCATCGGAGTCCCCTCCTCATCCAGAATCAAAGCGCCGCTATAGCAGACGATGGGAGCTTTGATTGCCAATTCCTGCTGCAAGGGGAAAATCCCCGAAGGCATACGAGCTGACACAAGGATAAAAGGGATGCCATCATGATAAAGTTCCTGTATCTGTTGTCTGGTCCTCTGTGAGATATGATGTGTTGAATCAACGAGCGTTCCATCAATATCACAAAAGACCATTCTATATTGCACTGTTTCGTGGGAAGTCATTTGCCGGAGCCTCGTCTGCCGGCTGATGAAAACATACTGGGCAGCTGCAGCACTTTATTCGTTGCCGTAGCGGCTGCACCGTATAGGGTTGGGTCTATCATGAGATTGGATATTTTGATCTGTACTTTGGTATGTAGTTCAGGAATAACACGCTGTTTTACTACCTCTTGAATAGCAGGCATCAACAAATCTCCTCCCTGAGATACTACATCGCCCAGGATAATAATGTCAGGGTTATAGGCGTTAATAATCGTAACACAGCCATAACCGATATATTCTGCGGTCTCTCTCACAACCTCAAGCGCTTTTTGGTTGCCTGCACGAGCTGCATTAAAAATAGCGTCGCAGGCTTCGCTGCTTTGAAGATTTTCTCCGTTTTCTAATGATCCGCTTGGAAGACATTCCGGCACATGCTTTTGTGCTTTCTTCCATAGTGCTGAAGCAGAGCAATACATTTCAAGACAGCCATAGTTCCCGCACTCACAGCGCGGTCCGAGAACATCTACGCTGACATGCCCAAGTTCACAGGCAGAACCCTGGACGCCCAGAAAAAGCCTGCCGCGCTCAATCATACCGCAGCCAACGCCTTCACCCACCAGAAAATATGCCAGCGTATGCAACGATTGACCATGACCCCCAAATAACCATTCTGCAAGAGCACCGGCGTTTGCATCATGCTCTATAAAAACCGGCTTCTGAAACTCTTCTTTAAATTCTTCGATAAAATTAATCGTGTGCCAGGCTGACATGCGGGTTACCACGGCAATGCGCCCTTCATCCCGCAGGTACGGACCTGGTACAGCAAGTCCGATTGATACTACATTTTCATACTGCTTCAGCATGTCGTGTATCTGCTTTTTCATAGAAGACAATACGGTTTGCGGATTTTCCTCAAGGGAAAATTTTGTTTCAGTTTGGGTGTATATTTTACCCGAGATATCGAACACACCAACGGCGAACATCTCTCTTGCAAACTTTACCCCTATGATCTGATGCCTGTCGGCATTCAGTTTCAGTCCTATGGAGCGGCGGTTATCGCTGCTGCCCGTTATAATACCCACCTCAGATACAATGCCCATTTCCATCATGGACGCAACTATTTTTGTAATAGCTGCTTGGGTAAGCCCTGTTTGCCTGGCAATATCTGCACGAGAACAAACCTCCTGCTGTTGTAATATTTTCATAACAGCGGAGCGATTCATTTCTGTCAGATCACTATTGTTTTTTCCTGTCGCACCTCTCATCTTTGCTTGTGTCCTCTTTCTCATCCAGATTGACTTAACTGTGTTAATACATTTACTATGTTAATAGATTAATCTAATTGCATATGTATGTCAACTGTTTTTTCGTAAGTTAATCATTTTGTACGGGAATGAGACATGCCAACGGTTTGAGACTGATGCGATGCAGAAAATAAAATGATATTCCGCAGATGGTTTTTCAACAACTCCATACGTTAAACAAAAAACAAGTATCCCCAAAAGGATACTTGCATGATTGGAAAATATTTTATTCGGTATTGAATCAATACGCCCCGGGATGAGAATTGAGACCCTGGAAAGAGAATTGATACCCTGGATTGAGGCTCTGAGAATTGAGATAATTTCATATCTCTGGTGATTGATTCACGATCTAACGAATGACCGCTTTGCAAAGGGTTTCTGTTGTTATGTTATAGAAATACAAGGTTTTGCCTTCTACAACAATATTGCTGCCGCAATCAGAAGTCTTAAATACGGCCTCTCCAGATTGATCAAAAACCATTATCCTGTATTTGGATTGTTGCGTCTCCTTGAACGTGCAGGCCAAATATTCCTGATGATCGCCGGTAACACTCATCGTGATTGCTTCAGCCAACGGGTTTAAGCTTTCATTGCTCCCCATTCGATACAAAGCTCCGTTGCTAAGATAATAAATATTTTCTCCGATTACCGCGAAACTCTGATCCCATGTCAGTTCACTTTTGAAGCTTCCGACAAAGGATTCCGCACCATCGATCAGAGAATGCTTATAGATACTGTACGTACAGTCACTGCCTTCACCGCTGGCAGACATGTAGTAAAGATTGTCTCCGACGATCTGCGCTGCAATCACTTTGTCTTTCGATTGACTAACCCTGCTCACCGCATTGGTTGATACATCGACTTTATATACCGCCGGGTCATCTGTTATGTAACCACCTCCGCCTTCCTGGGAGCCGGTAACATTTGAGGCTCTCACATATAGTTCATTTCCGATCATTTGGAGATTCGGCAGGCCTTTCGTAGTGCAGAACGAATAAAACCAATAATCTGCCGATCCCAGGCTACTGCGAGTACCTGAAGCGTTGAGTTCTTCAACGCTGAGGTTTCCCGGTCCCGGCATAGGCCCATTATAGTACATATATAGTTTGTTATTGATCAATGTGGTTTCATGGTAGCTCTCCTGTATTTTTTGCACAGTTCCATTTTCTTTTAAGATGTACCGGTGATCAGAGCCCATTGTCGCACCACCGGAGTGAAAGAACAGCATAGCATTTCCGCCTTCTTCATAGAACTCGTGGCTGTCGAATTGTTTCCCATCTCCATAAGACCAGATTCCCAATTGAAAAATCGCTTTTGCTTTGGAGATGTCTGATAATGGAGCCTGCATGACAGCCCCCTTGTTCGTCACATAATATACGAAACCGTTTTTCGCCATAACCGTCGTGCTTTTCTTACCTTCGTACTCTCCATAGGCTTCAACCAACCTGGTTTTCGGAATTTGAAATTGATCAACTTTTACATTCTTGGATTGGATCACCAATCCAGTTTTCCCGTCAAACTTATAATCCCATCCAAACGCATCGACGCTATACTTCCAGGTCATCGGAAAATAGGTTATGTCCCGGAAAGAAAGCAGCGGATATTCTTCCTTGCTGTTATCAACGACCTTACCGTTGACCTTGACGGGAAAGCTTACAATCTTTGCAGAATAGTTTTTCTTATTCTGGGATGAGGACAAATAGGGATTGTAAGCTGCTGTAACCCCTGTGGAATCCACTAGAAGCCCTGTTTTCTCACCTGTCCATGTAGATTCGATCCCCAGAAATCTGCAGTCACTAAAGGTCATAGGAAAATAGGTTATATCCTTATATACAATCAGCGGATATTTGCTGTAATTGTTATTGACGACCTGACCATTGATTGTTACTTTGGAATTGGGCAATGTAATGGTGACACTTTTATCCGCACCAAAAGATGGTATTGCCATGCTGACCATAGCACCAAGAAACAATACCGCTAACACCAATACACGAGTTGTTCTTCGATTCATATTGCTCCCCTTGTCAGTTGTGTTTTTCCAGCCACACTAAAATATCGGAAATGATTTCATCCTTGCTAGGCTCATTTAAGATCTCATGAAACAATTTCGCATAGACCCGCAGGCTCTTATCTTCTGACTTAATCTCTCTGAAGAAATCCAGTGAGTCTTTCACAGACACCAGTCCGTCGTCAGCGCCATGTAGAATTAAGATGGGATCGACGAATTTCTCAGCAGAAACCTTTAGCCATTGTACTCCCGCATAAATCTGATTGATCAGTTCCGTACTGATTTGTTTTTCCACCAAAGGATCGTTAGCGTATGCTTCGATCACCTCGCGATCGCTGCATACTCCATCGCCAAGCGCGTTGGGCACATACGTACCTGCTGGCGCCTCGATTGGGAACTGATTCCCCATGATGGGATTATTGTATCGGGTTAATGCGCCGGAAGTAATGATTCCATCCACTTTTCCCGGATTTTTCGTGCCAAACAGAACCACTGTTTCTCCGCCCATGCTGTGGCCGAGAAGAAAAACCTTCTTACCATTACTCTCCTTTTGGGCCAGATCAACAACCACACCAAGATCATCCGGCATTTCGTCATAATGACTGAAATATACTTTCGTGCCTTCTGATTTACCATGCCCCCTCTGGTCATAACGGTAGACGCTGTAACCATTCTCGTTGAGCTTTTCAGTAGTGTAATCATAGCGGTTTAGATGTTCACAAAGACCGTGGGATATGACGATCAAAGCCTTGGGATCTTGAACAACATCCTTTCTGAGCCTGAGTTTCGTTCCATCATAGGATAGAAGCATTTTTTCCTCTTTCATGATACCGTTCCCCTTTCAATCCTTATATATGAGTATCATACTACTTTCGAAGGGACAGGGCAATAAGGGTACTTACAATTATCAGCAAGGCCGAGAAAGTATGAAGGCCTATCGCTATTAAGAGAACCGAGAAAGTATGCAGGCCTATCGCTATCGATAGGATCGATAAAGCACGTAATCCTGGAGCTCCCGATGAAAACCTGCACGTTGCAATGCATCGATAGCCTCTTTTGGATAATCCTTTATAACGATTCTGGGTTTTGATGGTAAGATTCTGCTTTCTTCATAATCCTCAACGAAAACAAGCATGGCTTCCTCCAGAGCATCCGGTTCAAAGACCCGCAGGCTCCTTCCCTGACGTTCCATCACTGCAACGGGAACGCCTGATCGCAGCGCTACAATACTGCCGGGAAGATTTTGAAATGTTCTGTCCGGTTTATGCGGCAGGCTTTTGCCCCAGGACTGAGCCGGATCTATGGCATTCAGCCACAGGAGATGGTTTCGTGGTTGCTCCAAGGACAGTATGGTTGCTCCATAGTCCTTTTCCCGGATAAATTGGATGCCCGATAAGCCTTCTACAAAATATCCGCGGCGGGCCCTTCCTGTAAACTCCCAGATCCGCAGTGATTCCAGTGCCTTACTCCAGGAAATCCCCTGAACCGTCTCTCTGCAAAGGATTACTGACCGATCAAAATTACGATCCAGTAGCGCATCTGCAGTCGGAGGTTTCAGAGGGCGAATTGCTTCCCAACGTCCCGTGGACAGAATTTTCATACGGGCATTGACTCTCTGCCTGGCTGTACCCTTTTGCAATTTATCCCAATCCAGCCAGTGGCGCACGGGAATAAAGCTGTCCGCAGTCACAAGTCCTTTGGCAGCGAGCTGAATCAGTGTATCGTAAGGAGAACCTTCCACCAATCCGTTCAATCTTTGCATGAAGCTTGCCCCAAAGTTCAATAAAGCCTGATAGATGATCCTTTCATTTCCTTCCAGAGACTCCAGCGTTTCTGACAGATCTGCCTCCCAGTCAAGATCCTCTGTCCAATGAAAATGAAGTCTGCCACCTGAACCGGGCTTGGGATTAGCACCATGTCTGCCATTAGAATCAGGTTCGGCCGCTGAATCCATTCCGACACCAAAACCAAACTGCCAGAAGACAGTTCCCCGGGATAAAAAGGTGTCCAGCAGCTCCGAACGATATTGCTTCACCCTTTCAGGCAGCAGGATATGCTCCCATGCTTCCGCCGGAAATGATTGTTCGGAGAGGGTTTTCAGCGCCGTCTCCAATTGTTCATCGGCAGAGGCTGAACTCTGTATCCTGCCTGCCAGTAAAGCTGCATAGCGCTCTGCCGGCTGCGTTGTTACCTGCCTTCTGCGGCTTTTGATGGTTTCCGTTCTGGCCCGGTCATAGAGCCCTGCATGAAAATAAAGACCCTCCTGATCCACTGCCTTTTCTTCTGTACAAAGTGAGTTCAGAAGATCGAGGGCAATTTCTTCCGGCCATAGGTACCGCTCTGCCACCTGCTCAGGCGATTTCGCGCCTCGGTAGCGCAATAATCTCTGAACGAGACGTTTCCTGGCCTTTTTATCCCCATCTGCCAAAGCTTCTGCGTATTCACGCTCCTGCTCTGCGGCAATCCACAATCCCGGTTCAATATATTGTGCCCGCCCATTGGCAGCCAGAGACTCCAGCCATTCAATGGGAACATCCAGTTCTCCCGCTGTCAGATCCCCTTCCATCATCAGCAGGGAGTGGAGCTGCTGCGCATCCTCCGGAAGTCTTGAACGCTCAGCGATGCTGATCAAGTGCTCCGGTGCAGGAGTTATCCCTTCCGCCTTTTTGACTGCTGCTTCAGTGGCCTTATGAATGTTCTGCGGAGTCGGCGCATAATCGTACATCATGTCTGCCTCCGTCTGGCGTCTGAGCGCAAGAGACATGGGTGACGGGATATCATTGTAAAACTCCCGAATTTGAATCTCACCAGTCTGTATCCCATTCAGCAGAGTTTCAACGCCCTGCAGGTCCCAATAATCCTCCAGACACTCCCGCCTCGTTTCTCTGATCAGCGGATGGCGCTCCTGTTCCACCAGGGAAGAAAGCAGTTCTGCACTTCTCATTCGCTGAATCCAAAGAGGTTGTCTCTGATTGTTTTTAACACCCATCAAAAGCGCATGGGCTGCATTATATCGGAAATTCATGTTGTAAAGCGGTGTGGCGGGAAGGAGTGCAGATACAATCTGTGAGGCGGTATCCGGCACTACCTCTTGAAGCAGCCCCTGCGGCAGGGGACTTCCGTCATAGGGAAATAACAGGAAACCGTCATCGTCTGCTGCACAATTGATGGCTGTGTCCAGATGGCGGCTTGCCGCTTCTTTGACCAGCATGGCAAGAGGTTCGTTGACAGGGCGGCCAAATATAGAATGTACCATCATCTGATGGTTGCTGTTTTCATCGATAAAATGTTCCACCAAAATGGTTCTGTCATCAGGCAAGATCACCGTGCTCTGCAATTGACGCTTTATAAAACCCGTTGCACTTTCAGCCGCGTCCTGATCAAGACCCAATTTTTCCAGTTCTTTTTGCACCGAACCAGCTTGATCCGCATGAGTCAGCTGACGAAAAATCCTGCCAAAAGCAATCCCGGTTCTCATCTTCCTTCCTTTGAGATCACCGTGCCAAAACGGCATTCTTGCTCCTGTTGTATTCGCTTGCGATACGATGACGGTATCTTTCTGGATGCTGACAATCTGCCATGCAAACGTGCCAAGGAGAAAACGGTCCCCGATTCTCGTTTCAAAAACAAACTCCTCATCCAACTCACCCAGCTTAACGCCGCTTTCCGTCCGACATGCATATAAGCCCCGGTCTGGAATGGTTCCGCCG
The DNA here is from genome assembly GCA_029239605.1 of Bacillota bacterium. Taxonomy (GTDB): domain Bacteria; phylum Bacillota; class Clostridia; order Peptostreptococcales; family Anaerovoracaceae; genus Anoxybacterium. The sequence goes on from JARBUO010000004.1 coordinate 52,333, forward strand.
GCACTGACCGCCAGCATCCGGCTGTAGGCGTCTCCCATGACCCGATCGTGTATCCGGTCATAGAGAATTCTGGGGCGGACAGGAATATCCCTGTCATGCTCGTAATCCCCCGCAAGCATACGCAGAACCTCTCGTACATCTTCAGCCGTAACCTCTCGGAAGGGATAGGCCCGTGGAAGAAGATCCATCACCTCTTCCACACTGTAACCGTCTCCACAAGCCATGGATACAAGGTGCTGGGCCAAAATATCAAAGCAGAGCCGGGGCGGCTTGGAGTACTCAATCCCTCCCTGCCTGGCAACCTCAGCAGTAAGCCCGCAGTAGAGACCTTCTACCGCCTCTCTGGGAAACATATACATCACGCTGATTCGGTTGGGATTGTGACCCGCCCGACCCAGGCGCTGCATCGTACTGGATATCGTACGGGGGCATCCAACCTGAAATACCCTGTCGATCTCACCCACATCAATGCCCAGTTCCATAGAGGACGTGGCGCACAGCAATCGTAACGCACCGCTCCGCAATGCATGTTCTACCTCGTAACGCTGTTCCTTGGATAGGCTTCCGTGATGGGTCCGTGCAAAGCCCTCCCCGCCAATCTGGTTGATAAAATACGCCAGCTTCTCCGCATATGCCCGTCCTTCCACAAAGGCTATGGCACTGCTTGTCCCGTTACAATGAGAATAGACCATTTTCGCCAGCTCCTGCCAAACCGGATCTTTCATTCTGATCTTATGGTCCGCAAATGGGCTTTTCACCTCAATGCGAATCTGCTTCTCCATCTTTGGTGCGATCACCTTTACCGGATCAGGAGACAGATACTGCGCTGCCGTGGCTAACGGTTCAATGGTCGCCGATAAACCAATCCGCTGCAGAGGCTGTCCGCACAGGCTGTCCAGTCTGGCAGCAGACAGCATCAGATGCGCGCCCCGTTTGGAATCGATCAGCGCATGCAGTTCATCGAAAATAATTGCCTTAGCGGTACGCAGAATTTTTTGACCGGATTTGCTGGTGAGCATAAGATATAAGGATTCAGGGGTAGTAATCAGAATGTGCGGCGGCTTCCTGATCATCCGATTTCGCTCAGTTTGTGTGGTGTCGCCGGTCCGAACCCCCACAAGAAGCTCTGTACCAGCAGATGAAACACCCGCTTTCATCCGTTCCTCCAGTATCCCATCCAGCGGCCTGCGCAGATTTTCCCGAATATCTCCCGCAAGGGATTTCAGCGGAGAGATATAGATCAGCTGAAGCTCTTGTTTTAAATTGCCGTTTTCAGCCTCTTCCAACAGTCTGTCAATGAACACCAAAAACGCCGTCAGCGTCTTACCGGTACCGGTGGGTGCGGATACCAGCGTATGACTGCCTGCGGCGATCACCGGCCATGCCTGCTCCTGAACAGCAGTAGGTGCGCCAAGGTTTTTCGTAAACCACAGCGACGTGAACTTATGAAAGATTTTAAGTGAATTTTTTGACATAAGTTTCTCCCCATATCGCACTCCATTTGGATCAGTAAATGGAGCCTCGTTATTCGTAATGTAATCAATAGGATTATATCAAATCTCCGAACTAAGAACAAGCGTTCTCTGTTTTGTCACGAATAATTACCATCGAGATTACTTTAAATGGCTTGGTTGTATTCCGGTATTTTTCTGAGGGCTCTATCAAGGATAGTGAATATTGGCTGCTTCGCAAAAGAAATACGGTAGACCTCATGGGGATGTCATCCCTGCGGTTCATGTATTGGCTGGAAATGCAAGGTGCGACGATATCAGACCGTAAATTAAATTCAAATGATTACGCCGCTGGCGGAGGCGGGTTCCCCATAAAGCTCAAGGGCGCCGGTATGATCGGATCCATTTGTGTTTCCGGCCTGAGTGATCATATCAACGACTACCAACTCATTGCAGACACTTTGCGAGAATTTCTGAACACTGCTGTCTAGGGGAGTAAAAATTCAACTTTGTAAAGGCTAATTTAATTTCACAAACGATACTCTTACTTTTTGAATGAAAAATTGGGCAAGGTATGATCATACCTGCCCAATTTTTATGAGGCGGATTGCTTTCGTATCAAAGATAGCGAACTTCCCGGTCTACGCGGGAAAAATGTGAGAAAAATTCATCCCAAATGCGATACGACATCTCCGTCATCGTTGCATGCGGCATATAATCCACCCATGTATATTTTACCATGGGAATTCCGCCCTTTTCATAGGTGAGATCATTCCAGCGTTCCCCATGCATGCTCCAGCCCTCTGCCCAACTTTCCGGAATCCATGGATCAAGATGGTTGTTCTTGCGCCATACAATCAGGGTATCGGCAGTATCGTTGCCGGTTTCCGGCAAGGTGGGCATCAGCCAGCCTTCCTGTTCCCCTCCAAACATCCAAATCGGCACCGGTAGATCGGGGCGATTCGCCGTTTCAGGAAGCTCCAGCACCTGCTTTCCCATGTCTGAAAACAGGACTCCGGAACAAGGCGCTACCGCTGCGAAGACCTCCGGCATGGCGAGTGCAAGGACCTGCGTCATAATAGAGCCATGAGAATGCCCTGTGGCAAAAACCCGGGTACGATCAATCGGATGGTCTTTGCAAACCCGCTCCAACATAGCTTTAAAGAACAAAAGCTCATCGGGGCCATCCGGAGCATTTCTCAGGAAATTCCAGGCGGGTAAAGGAACATTGTTCTGATCACAAGCCTGGTTATTCATTTCGATCACACCGGGAGTCGCCGTGGGATGAACAACGATAAAGCCACGGTCTCTTGCCACCTTGTACCACTCCGAATTGCCTGCGTAGATTTCTCCCGAGCAGGTATACCCATGCATAGCAAAAACAAGCGGAACCTTCTTTCCTGGCTCAGTTCTTACTGTGTCCGGTATGTATACATACCACTCACGCATCCAGTCTCCGATTTCCTCAAAGTGGTATTCCATCCCCAAGTCACGCACAGGATCCCGCGTCACACGCAGATCCCCTCCTGGGTCCGCCATCCAGCGGCGGTGAGTATATAGAAAATCTTTCCATATGCGGTGGGACAGCTGCCGCCCATGGTCTTTCGATGCACCGATGATTACGCTGGTTCGTGTACGGTATGCTTCTTTTTCCTGATTCAGCGGATATTCCGGTTCTTCCTCCCTGCCATATTCCAGCGTGTCCGGCGCTACTTGAACCGGGCTTTGCGCCGCTCCGCAAGCATGCTTCCAGTAAGCCGGCACAGCAGAATTCGCACTGTTTTCCACCTCTGGATCGTCGATAATCCATGAAGGCATAGGGATATCCCCTTTTTTCCGTCCCTGACGAGCATCCTCATCAATATAACCGTCCAAATTTGTGCACAGAGCCTGAGCGCAAACATCCATATATTGATCAGAGACCTTCGATCCTCCGATGGATACGATTCCTGCATATACAGCAGGGTTAAACATTGCTGCCATATTGGCGACAGTGCCTCCTTCTCGGCAGCCTGCAAGATAAAACTTTGATTCATGTACACAGAATTTAAAACGTTCATTCCCTGCCTTCCAGACAGCATCCACATAGGCTACATCACCGTCCGTCACACCGTAGGCTTCATCGATATTCCAAACGCCGTTTTCCGGTTCGAGGAAAAAAACAATCAATTTTTCCTTGGTTTCCTCCGTGTCCGCGATATTACGCCATGCACTCTCACACCACAGATCGTCGGCATTTTTACCGTTCTCCGGAAGAACGAACACGCCGGCGGTGGATGCTCTTGCACCCTCCGGTATATAAACTAAATAACGCCGCCGTTTGCCGCCCACATCCACAAACTGTTCAAATGTGCCCTCATATAATGGTAAATAAGGTTTCTTCTTGTCAATTCCACGCTGCAGATTTTGATACATATCACACCTCTTCTAATTGTCTTCGCCTTTTTCCCTCTGATCCAGGTCATCAATAATTTTGTTGTATTTTTTATCAAGCTGATACATCGCCATCAAAAGGGCAATGGCAACCCAGGAAATAATTGTGCCGTAAATATAAAGATTTTTGATCATTGCTACTGCGCTGGCGATTTCTACCTCCGCACCTGTAAAACCGGACTTCTCCATAAGGCCTCCGACGATGGAAGAAGCGAGGCCGCCTCCGAACTTCTGGCCTACTGTAACAGCGGAGAAAAGCAAAGCCTGCACTCTCACATGGGTTTTCCAATGACCATACTCGATAATATCCGCAAGCATTGTAAATACACAGCCGAAAAGAGGTGCCTTCCCGATGCCGCGAATCACAGCAGAGGCAAGGACAACATTAAAATTATCCGGTGCGAAGATCAGCATACTCTGACCTAAAACTACAAGAATGGAGCCGCTTAATACCAGATTACGCTTGCCGAATTTCTTAATAAAAGGTGCTAAAATGATAATAACCACAACCTGTGGAATGTTTTCGGCAATCTGCATTACTCCCATCAGTTCATTATTGCCGAGTATATATTGAGCATAATAAGTAGAGCACACACCGTTTATCGTCTGATACAAGGCTAGAAAAGCCGTGCTTACAAGCAGGATCAAAAAATATTTGTTCCTCAAAATTGCCATAAGGCGTACCGACAGCGGCATGGTTTCCGCTTCCTTTGCGGCTTTAGTATGAATGCGTTCCCTGCAGCCGAAGAAGCACCACAGCAGGAAACAAAATGCAACAACAGAATAAATTGCGGTAACTGTGATCCACGCTTTCTGATCGCCTCCCAGACGGTTGATAAACGGCAGGGTACACGCCGTGACGATCATATTACCGATGGGAGACATTGACATGCGGAAAAGGTTGATCACCGCCCGGTCCTGACCGTCCCGGGTCATCATGGGCACCATTGCACCGTAAGGGATATTCAGTGCAGTATAAACTACTGTGGTGCAAAGATTATAGGTAATGAAAATATAGATTGCCTGAATGGTTTGCGTCGCATTTGCAGGCACGCAAAACAACAATACCGCGGAAACCCCATATGGAATGGACATCCATAGAATCCAGGCCCGCGCCTTGCCATGCTTGGAATTGACCCGGTCCATAATCGCACCGATGGCCACATCAGAAATACCGTCAAAAATACGCGAGATCAGCATAATTATTCCCACAAGTCCTGCGGAAATCCCCATTACATTGGTGTAAAAATAGACGACCAACCCGGATGTGAGCGCAAAGACCACATTACAGGCAACATCACCCATACCGTATGCGATTTTTTCCGTAATACGGGTTTTGACCATACCGGTATCATTTTGTAAATTTGCCATAGAAAAAACTCTCCTCTCCTCATTAAAAGATGAAAAATACTCCTCCAAAACAGCCTGCAGGACTTTTCTTGGCGACAAGCTCAGTATATCATTCTGAAGTAGCGTAATAATACCGTGAGGAGTTCTTTCTATTATGGATAATGTTTTCTTTTTCAGATCAACACTTTTGTTAAATGAATGGTTCAGGATAGAAAGGAGAGATAGAAAAGATAGATTATGATGATATTGAGAAAAATCAACTTCTCTTTAGTCAACGGGAGTCAATACGATCAACTGTATTTCATGAGGAGACAGCGTCGTATCCAACTCTATGGAACCGCTGGCGGTGAGCGTCTGAACGTAATATGAGGGCAGTGATATCTGAGCCAGATACTTCAATTCATCTACACGCATATAAGCGGGCTGCCCTGCCTTCATCCACTGGTCAAAGGAAGAACCGTTTTCCCGATTGATCGCATATTTTCGCATGATATAATCGCCTGCCTCCAGCTTTTCAAGGTTCATGGTAAAGCGCAGATCTTCCTTTTCAACAAAAACACGATAGGCATCCTCCGCCTTGTCGAGCACATGGTAACGGTAACGATACAGATTATCGTAATGACAATAGTGAGAAAGGAAAATTTGAATGCTGCGGCGGCTGCGCGTTACAAACCAGCCATCACCTTCTGCCAGCATCGTATCACCCATCTGGCGCAGCAGCGTCATGGCCTGCCATCCGCTTTTGGAGATGCCGTTATAGGTAAAAAGCCCGTACCCTCCATGAAAAACGCTTCCCAGCGAGGCGCGCTCCTCGATAAAGTCTGTCAAAAGCCAATATCCAAATGCTTCCGCACGATCATAATTTTCACCGATATTTTTAAACAGCCACGCTGCTTTATAACAGGTATCGCTGGACAAATCCCGCTGCCAAAGGGTTGAGTTCCACTCCTCCAGCCAAATTTCCGTATTTCCCAGTCCATACTCCGCAAGCAGCGCCCGGAAATCATGCAGCAGCGTTCTGGTGAAGCTCTCATCCCGACTCAATACAGAAGGAGAGGATGCCTGGGAAACAGTAAAATCCATGAATTCTCCGTCATGCTCAATGGAACGATGGGGATAACACTGGGTACAGAAAAAGTCCGGAAGACAATTGTTTTCTGCAGCAAAGTCTAAGAAATGCCGCATGCATTCATTGTCCCATACAGCACTGGCAAAACCGCCGGGTCCTCCGAACAGGAATCTGTCATCGATACTTTTAACTGCATCACGGGTAACGCTGTAATGAAGATAATATTCTGCATAACTGATATGAGACAGCATGGCAAAATGGATTCCCATGGTCGTAAACCGCCATTTCAGAACATTCTCCAGCCCATATCTACTGATAAAATGCCGCAGAGTCTCCCGGATAAGGGCTGTCCATTTACCCTGCTCTTCTGCAATGGAAATGTTGGTTGGCCGATCAAAAAAGCAAAGCTTTTCCTTTGCCAGTTTGTTCGGCATATAACTTAATTCCACATATGGCGTCAGCCCTATCGATTGGATAAAATCAAACAGCAGATCAATGTATGTAAAGTTTATCTCAGGTATTCCGTTGTGAGTCTCCCGATAGACATGCATGTCTTCATCGAAAATTCCGTGAAAACGAAGATACTCAAAGCCAATTTCCTCCTGGGCACGGCGGAGCTGTTCCTGAACAGATGCAACCAAACCATCCCGGGCATATCCAATGTTTACCAGGCGCCGCCAGGTGTGCCTCAGCGGCCGTCCACGTACGGCAGCATCAACCCGGATCTGCCGATTTTGCGCCCTGCGGGAGGGTGATACGGTGTCTGATTGTAAGCGGTCTGCATATTTCAATAATGCGGTCATATCCTCTGCCGGCCGGTCCGAAGTTGTTCCTCCAATCTGAATTTGAGATTGGGCGCGCATTTGTTTGCGGTATTGTCCCGGAGGCATCCCGTAGCAGAAACGAAACTGCTCAATAAAAGAATTCACGTTTTTAAATCCGTTTTCATAGGCGATATGAGTAACCGACTCTTCATTTAACAGGAGATCATTCATTGCGTGCCGCAGGCGGATTCCATTCAGGTATTCCGTAAATGTAGCGCGCAGGTGTTTCTGAAAGAAACGAGACAGATAATTTGGCGTTAAATATTCCTGTTTTGCCAATGCGGCAAGGGAGATTTCCTCCCGCCAATGATCATGGATATAATTTAAAATGCGTTCAAGCCGTTGTGTAACATTTTCACGCTGATACTTTTCATGCACATCTCGATCGATTGAAAAAACATCCATAAGCAATGCAATCAAGGTCAAAGTCTCGCTTGATATCCGAGGCGAGTTTCGCTTCCTGTCCTGAAAAAAATCACGAAAAATACGAGCGAACAGTACACGCACCTGATCAAACTCACCCTTCTTTCCCGGATCATCGTCCTTTATTCTGCATAAAATTTGTTTTTGCTGATCCATTTTACCGGCAAGAAGAACATATTCCCTGGGGATGTGCATGATGATCAGACGTCCCTCCCTGCCGCAATTTACCCGATAAAGCCCGAATGGATTCACCACAAAAAGACCACCCGGCTTGAGATCATACTGCTCAGTACCCGTTGTGATCTTATTTTCTCCTGCCAGTGCAAATAAAATTTCCAGACCCGCGCTCCATTTAAATTCATTGTCGCTGTCTTGAATAACCGTAAAAGAAATCGCAGCGTTTAAGGGTTCATTGTTCATAAAATCGCTCACCTCAACAAAACTTTTATGATATAGTATCCTGTCTCATTATTTGTATTTTATCATTTGCATGAGGTGAAATCCACGGATTTTTCATTTTACCTCAACAGGAAACTCTGTCTTTAGTACTACCTCTTGCTTTTGCTCTTTATCCAGAGTAAAGTCTGTAATGGCAGAAAAAACATATTCACCAGGAGGCAGCCTTAGCTCCTTTTCAGAATAAAAGTCTCTCCAAAAACCTGCATCAGGTGCATCTTCGTCGAAGCCTCCGTTTTTTGAAAATGGAATGGTATCGATTTCTCCTTTTTTCAGTTCAGTCTTCTTCAGTATATCCTGCGTGAATCCACCACAGAAAATCTCTCCGTTTTTATAGATTATATGCTGAAAATAAGGTTCGCCGGACCATATGTCGATGCTATCCTTTGCTCCAATATATTCAATTGTTGAAAATAGACTGATTTCCTCAGCTTCTTGAAACTTCAGTTTTCCAATATACGTCTTTACCAGGAAGTTTTCGTCGCTGGCAGTAAAGATAAGCTCTTTCAGCAACTCGATCTTGTGGCTGCTGTTTATCTGGGCAGGATAACTTTCTGCGATTGCCCCACGATAGAATATCTCAACGCTGTCCCCCACTTCAATATCTTCTGCAGTGATTGCAGCCGTCGTTCCTTTGAGATTTAATTGTGTATTTTCACCTATGGAAACTGCTATTTTGTCGGCAGAAGCCAGTTCCTCAGAGCCAGTGGCAGGTTCCACCAGAAGATAGTCCTGGTTGTTTTCAAGAACCACCCCTATAAAGGATGCTTCCTTTACAGGCCCTCTTTCGCAGCCTACGAAAAGGGATAATGCTATTAATACACCCAAAATACAAATTACAGTGCTCTTCATCATATTTTCCGCCTCCCAAAAATCTTATTTTTTATATAGACGGGTCAGGGGTGCTGTTTGTTCCTCACTGTCCAAATGTTGTATTTTCATATACTGATATACCAAGAAGCTTAATTTCAAGTCCTGTATCGTAGTCATCTACTCCTCTGAGTGCATGATAATCTGTTATGCTGTACAAAATTGCCTGATATTTAACCGTTCCGCCGTCTTTATAGCGTATTGGAATTGGTATAAGCAAAATCAAAGCGAGCGCTATCATAATGGTGATTCGGATTCTCTTTTTGTTCATCATCGTTCTCCTCAGTGTGCCGCTTTTTCTTTTCCATTTTAATAGAGCGTTCCGCCTCTTTTTGAGAGCTGCTTTGCAACCATTTTTTCTTTCTTTAGTCTTTGAGCCCAAAAAGGGATCAGGGTGCAGGGAGATGAGCCTGTAACGGGATCTTCAGAAATGCCAGCATTAGGTGCAAAAAATCTTGAGACAAAATCTACTTGTTCCCCTTTTGCTGTTACGATCATTGCAAAACAATCCGGTAGCTTTGAAATCAAACTTAGATCAGTCCGTAAATTCTTCACTTTCTCTTCAGAATCAACTAATAATAGCAGATCTCATGATAAATGCGCCTCTTGCACTGCTACGCCTATTGGTGGAGATAACAAAAGCACTTGCTAATGTAGCATGACCACATAAATCGATTTCTGTTTTCGGAGAGAACCATCTCAGATCATAATAACCTTTGATCGCATCGGTATGAACTCTTTAGTTTAACTTTGAATATTCTTGTTAAAAAGGACGTAAAAGTTTTTACTCTTACGTCCTTGGTTTAGAATTTTAGCAATTATTATTATTCTCGGTTTTTAAGTGCTCTGTTTTTGCAGTAGACAGACACACTCAATGTGTTTCGTATTCGGAAAATTATCAAACGCCTTCACCGTCTTCACCTGATACCCGTAATACTGCATAAAGCTGAGATTTTCAACGAGTGTCTTTGGATTGCAGGAGATATACACAATCTGATTAACCCCGTAGTTAACTATTTTCTCAAGGGCTTTTGGATGAACGCCAACTCTGGGTGGGTCCAGTACGATAACATCCGGTTTTTCCGCAAGATCATCCAAAACCTTCAGGACATCGCCTGCGATGAATTCGCAGTTTTCAAGTCCGTTGAGCTTTGCGTTTTCTCTTGCTGCCTCTACTGCCTCTTCCACGATTTCAACGCCGATGGCTTTTCCGGCGCGAAGGGCCAGCGTCTGGGTGATGGTGCCTGTTCCACAGTAAAGGTCGAAGACCGTCTTTCCTTCCGGTTCTCGGATCAGTGCCAGCGCTTCCGTGTAGAGTTTTTCAATCGCCAGGATATTGGTCTGGAAGAACGAAAATGCGCTGACTTTAAATTTCAGCCCCAGAAGCTCTTCCATATAATAGTCTCTGCCCCAGAGAGTTTCCATTCTGTCGCAGTATACGAAATCAGCAACGTTGTCATTATACGTATGGAGAATTCCAACAAGGGTATTTTCCAGCGCAAGGGATCGGATCGTCTCTGCAAACGCGGCATCGTCAAATTCCTGCTGGGTGGTAGTAACGATATTGACCAGCAGTTCCTTCGTGTTCTCCCCTTTTCTGATAATCAGATTTCGAAGGAGGCCTTGATGCGACTTTTTGTGATAAAATGGATAGCCTTTTTGCTTGCAGTGATCCAGAGTAGCTCTCAGGATTTTATTGAAATCGGGGTCCACCAACTGACATTCATCCACGGTAATAATGGACATGAACCGGCCTTTTTTGTGCATGCCCAGTGTCATTTCCCCGTTCTTTTCTTCGTTGCCGAAGGTATATTCCATCTTGTTGCGGTATTCCGTACGCTTGGGACTTCCTTCAATCCCCATATTTTTCTCATAGGCTACTTTTTTCTCTTCCAGCAGCCGCATCACTTCCTTGCCCTTCAAAATGATCTGATCCTGATAAGGCATTCCCTGATAAATACAACCGCCGCAGTTTTCATTGTGCTTGCAGATTTCCATGTTTCCCTCCGCTGTCTTTATGATTCATAAGGCAAAGGAAATCGGTAAATTCCGCTCCCTTTGCCTTCATCCGCTTACCATTCTTTATTTTTTATGTTTCTTACCGATTTCATCCAGCTTACTGAGATCGTAAGGTGTTTCTTGATAGATGTAGTTGAGCCAGTTGGCAAAGAACAGATTGCCGTGACCGCTCCATTTAACCACAATTCCCTTTTGGGGATCATCTTCTCTGAAGTAGTTTTGGGGTACAGCAATATCCAGTCCCTTTTTGATATCCCTGTCGTATTCCAGTTTCAAGGTTTCCCGATCGTATTCCATGTGACCCTGTACAAAGATCTGACGCTTATCCTTACTAGAAATTATATGCGGGCCGGTGGCTTCCGATTCTGCAAGGATTTTTAAATCATGATTTTTCATAATTTCACTGCGGCTTACCTGGGTATGCCTGGAGTGGGGCGCAAAGAATTCTTCATCAAAGCCCCTGGTGAATTCTGACTTCTTGTCTCTCACTTCGTGCTTAAATACGCCGAAAAGCTTCTCCGGCATAACAAACTTATCAATTCCATAGTGATAGTAAAGACCAGCCTGAGCTCCCCAGCAAATATGTAACGTGCTGAACACGTTGTTTTTCGTATATTCCATGATCTCGGTCAGTTCTTGCCAGTAGTCCACATCTTCAAAAGGAAGAAATTCCACAGGTGCACCGGTAATGATCATTCCGTCAAAACGCTGATTTCTGATTTCATCGTAGGTCTTATAAAAGGTCTCCATATGGTACTTATCTGCATTTTTCGAGTCATGGGTATCCATGGTGAGTAGCTGCAATTCCACCTGTAGAGGCGTGTTTGCAAGCATGCGGATCAACTGCGTTTCTGTAACTTCTTTCGTCGGCATCAAATTCACGATGGCGATCTGCAGGGGCCGAATGTCCTGTTTCGAGGCCCTCTGCTCATTCATTACGAATACATTTTCTTCTTTCAGGGTTTTGTATGCGGGTAAACCTTTCGGCACTAAGATCGGCATAAGTCATCCTCCTTTAGAGAAACGCTGATTCATTCCGTGCGCACACTTCATTCAATCAGTGTTTCTTTAGAATTTTCCATATTTATTGTAAAATTCACTCTTAAATTCTAAGAATCTGTCTTCTTCTATCGCCTTGCGCATGCCGCTCATCAGATTGATCAAAAAATGCAAATTGTGGTTGGTGAGAAGCATGGAAGAAAGTATTTCATTGGATTTAAATAAATGTCTTAAATAAGCCTTGGAATAATTACGGCAGGTATAGCAGTCGCATTCCGGATCCAGCGCTGTGAAATCCCGCTCATGGGCAGCGTTCTTAATCACCACTCTGCCCCTAGAGGTCATCGCGGTTCCATTTCGCGCAATCCTGGTGGGCAGTACGCAGTCAAACATATCGACGCCCCGCTCCACTCCTTCAAACAGGTAATCCGGGCTTCCTACCCCCATAAGATATCTGGGCTTGTCTGCGGGAAGATAATCCACGCAATAGTCCAGCACCTCATACATAATATCCTTCGGCTCTCCTACGCTCAGTCCGCCGATGGCGTAGCCCGGAAGATCCAGTTCTAC